>NZ_CP139304.1:1390000-1690000 GCF_034092415.1 Prochlorococcus sp. MIT 1341
TCTTTTTGTCTCCATGGAGAAGAGAAGAACTTCTGTGAATATGGGAATTCATTATGCATTCCCATACTTTCTCCAGGTTCTAAATTTGCTGCTGGATGTACCAGAATCATAGGTTGAGTTTGCCATGGATAAACCTGAAGAATTCTTAATTCCATCCAAGCTGACTTTATTGCATTCATGCTCATTTTACCTGTGAAAAGAACACCCGAAAATCCAGCATTTGTTTTGATGTTTGCTTTTTTAATTTGATTGGATGCAAGGTTGCTAAGAACTTGAAGTGTTAGCCACTTCAAAAAACCACCATCTACGCAACTTTTGAGGAGATTCTCAGTTGAAGTATTATTTGGTAAGGGCTCATAAGTTGTTCTAATCCATGACACATCTTCTGTCTTGGAAATTTCCAGAAGTACATCTAGAACAATTGGTATGAGATGAATATGTTGGTGCCCATCTATTGATATTGAGTCTATCTTTGTCAGCCTTTTAAACTTTTTAATTTGTGCCAATAGCTCTTTTTTTATTGCAAGTTCTATTTCTCTCCTAAGTGATGCTCTTTTTGGAAGAAAAGATGCAAATAGTAGTTTGCTAAATGTTTGATTTAAAGAGCCTTTATGATTGGAAAGCTTTCTTACTAGTCTGCTATTACTAACTGCAATCCCTTCAGTTAGAGAAATGTGTAATGTAAGTGGAATTTGTAGTTTGTTTTTCCATGCATGAATGGCTTCATTGACGGCAATTCCATTTACTAAAAGGCTTGCACTTTGAAGCGCACCAGCTTGTGCAAGAGCGAAAATAGCTTTGTTTGTTGCGTTCGTGAGTCCTAAGTCATCTGCATGAATAACAGGTGTGGACCGAGGCCTGTGAATCCTGTTAAAGCTGAATTTTGCTGCAAATGACCAGATAAATGCATTTATCACTGTTGGTGTGAAAATAAATATCCATGCTGTTAATCGAAGTTGTTCTACCGAGGAGAGCAAGATAGGTAACAAAGTGCAGATACTTGTATTGATGGTGAATTGAATTAGAAGCCATCTGCGCGCAAAGCGTTTACCACCAGTGGCCTTCCGAAATGTGTAAAGAGAATGACCCAGATAACTGACTAGTGATCCACTTAAAAATCCGATTAGATTACTAGCCCACAAAGCTATCGCTTTACTAAGGATAATTAGCACTATTGCATGTGTTCCAGCAGCAAATAGTCCAACAATGGAGTACTTGGAGACCTTGACTACTCGTTCAAAAATGATCATTCTTGTTGATTCTTCTTGATGGGGATTCTTGCCCTTGCGAAAAAGCTTACTTTTAGGGTAAAACAAATTTCAAGAGATTTTTTAAGGATTTTGCTATGAATATTTGGAAGATCCTTAAACATGATATTTCCTTAGAAGCTTTTGAGGGTAGGAGAGTTTTGTGAACGCCTCAGATCATGTTCATAGTATTGATTTAGCCCAAGCTCTTGCATCGTCAGTCACCTTGGTCAGGCGACATTTCCCATCGGCTTCAGTTAATTTGGCTCCATGGCGTGATGATCCTCAGACGCGTAAGTGGTCAGAAGCAGAAACGCTGGATTTTTCATTTCATTTTCCAGGATGGACTCCTCGTTTGCAGTGTCGCAGCCTCCTTTTGCAGTTGAGGTTTAGTACAGAAAAGCTCGATTTCAGTAAGCCTTATCTTTTGGGTGTTTTAATACGGGGCATGACATTTGAAGGAGAAAGATGGCGATTGGCTACTGTTGGTGAATGGAACCCTACGGGTCCTTATTTGCCTGAGTCATCACAGCTGATTCTTTTGAAGGAGATCTGCCGAGATCTGTTCTCTCTTTTCCCACCTTCTAATTAACTCTTTCTAACCCTTCCTAACCAAAGTGTTCCTAAAGCCTTCATTGGCTTCTAGCTTCAATCTAAATACCTATTGCATGCTGCTCAATGCCGCTTGACCTTGCGAGGCAATTACGAGAAGGGACCCGAAAGGCCCACACAATGGCTGAAAATACTGGGTTTGTAAGCTGCTTTCTTAAAGGTGTAGTTGACAAGACCAGTTATAGACTACTTATTGCGGATTTATATTTTGTCTATTCAGCAATGGAAGAAGAGATTAGAAGGTTGTCTGATTTAGGAAATACAATTATTTCTTCTATCGACTTCCCTGAGTTGAGTAGAACTAAGGCTCTTGAACAAGATTTGATTTTTTTCTTTGGCAGTCAATGGTCAGAAGTAGTTAAACCGACAATTTCAGCCCAAGAGTATGTGGAACGTATTCATTATCTTGCTAAAGAATCTCCCGAGCTTCTTATCGGTCATCATTATACGAGATATATTGGCGACCTTTCAGGGGGGCAAATTTTAAAGACAATTGCCAAGAAAGCTTTGAATCTTTCTGAAAATGGAGGCCTAAGTTTTTATAATTTTGATTTGATAAATGATGAGAAAGAATTTAAGCAACAATACAGTCAAACACTCAATTCATTGAAGATTGATCAGCCTATGGTGGAATCTATAGTAGAGGAAGCTAATAATGCATTCAAATATAATATGAATATTTTTCAGGAGCTTGAAGGGAACTTGATTGCTGCGATAGGGAAGGTTGTTTTCCGTTTGTTGACGAATAGGAAACGTCCAGGTAGTACTGAGGATAAAACCTAGAATTTCATTTAATAAAAAGTTTTAATATAGATTGCTCAATTTTTTTTAGAGCCTATGCTTAAGACTGTCTCAACCGCTCTTTGAATATACAGTTATCTAACTAAGCGAGAGTTATGTTTGATACCATGCTAGAGGAATTAAATACTGGTATTCTATTTCGTGGTGGAGAGCTTATCGAGCTTCCAAATGATATTCAAACTTGTAATAGTAATAAGGGAGATGGGTTTATTAGAAACTGGCTTTGGAATGTTCCGGGATTTCGCCGCTGGCGTGTCACTAAGTTAACCGCAGGAGAGAAATTGGAGGTTTTGAATACAGTCGCTTACCCTAATTATGATAATGACCAGCCAATTCTGGGAGTTGATCTTTTATGGTTTGGAGTTACACGAAAGTTGGTGGCTGTCCTTGACTTTCAGCCTTTAGTTCAGGACCAGGAATATTTCTCAAGACATTATAAAGGATTGATTTCTTTAAATAGTAAGTTCCCAGAACTTCGTAAGAATGAAAATATGCATTCATTTGACCCAGAGCAATATTTTTCTCCATGGTTGTTATTTTGTAGAGGGGGACTTGAAGAAGCTAACAACTCACTCCCTAAAGCTTTTAGCTCTTTTTTAACGTGTTATTGGGATTTGAGTAAAGAGATGGTGGATAAATCTTCGCGATTGTCATCTCAAGAAGTTCGTAAATTGCAAACTCATTATGATATTTATTCTTCTGAGAGAGATCCTGCACATGGATTATTTACAAGTTATTTTGGTAAGGCTTGGACTGATAAATTTGTACATACTTTCCTTTTTCCTGATAGTAATAATGACGACTCTTCTTTTGAGAGAGAGTGAATTTAAGAAAGTATGAAATTGCGAAATAGAAGTTTGGATCATATCTGCCTTCATCAATGGTATTGGCAAAAATTTATAGATGATGCAATTACATCTGTTTCAAAGTTTAATCTTTCTCCATGCCCTCTTTCTAGTGAGTTTTTAGATAAGAAAGTGTTATCAGGACCAAGAAATAAACCTTTTCATGTTTCAGTTCAGACTTGGGCTGGTTCAACAGATAAATTGAAACTTGCTAGAGCAGCTTGCATTAAGGCAGGTGATCATACTGATGTGCTTAATTTTGTTTTAATACCTTCACCTCAATATGATCTACCTTTTTTTGGAGCAGATTTTGTAAGCCTTCCTTCTGGTCACCTCATAGCACTCGATTTACAACCTGTTTTGAGGAATGACCTAACCCATTTTCGATTACTTTGGGAAGGTTTGGCTCCAATATTCAACCAATGGAGTAAAGAATTTCCATTTGGTGGAAGGATTCCAGATGAAGCAAAGAAATATTTTTCACCAGGATTCTTATGGACAAAACTTCCTTTAGATGTGAACTCTGATCAACTTATTCAAAGTAAACTTCTACCCGCCTTTAATGCATATTTGAGTTTGTATATAGATTTACTTGAGAAATCAGAATTGGTTTCATCAAAAAGATCTGAACTGCTTTATTCAGGTCAAAAAGAGTATCTTGAATATCGCGCTGCAAAAGATCCAGCTAGGGCTATGCTGACCCGCTTTTTTGGTAGTTCTTGGACCGAAGAATATATTCATGAGGTTTTATTTAAGCTTTAGCTTCCTGAATTATTGATTAATAATATATCTCTGGCAAACGTACGCATGCGTCAACTAATATTTGAACTAATAAGCGTTTTGTCTAGTGGCTACAAAAATATTATTTGTATGCTTAGGGAATATATGTCGATCTCCTGCTGCGGAAGGAGTCTTTCTTCACTTGCTTAAGTTGAAGAAGCTTTCTCGAGAATTTGAAGTTGATTCTGCTGGTACAGGAGGTTGGCATGTTGGTAGCCTTCCTGATAGGAGGATGCAAAAGGCCGCAAATAACAGAGGGATTGAGTTGCCTAGTCTTGCTAGAAAGATTAATAAAAATGATTTAATTAATTTCGATTTGATATTAACAATGGATAATGAAAATCTTTGTTCTGTTAAGGCTCTCGCATCAGAGTTGGATTGTCCACCTAAAGCTAAGATTATACCGATTCTAAGTTTTGGTTCTAATCCTAACCTTACTGAAGTTCCAGACCCTTATTATGGAGGTGATATGGGATTTGAAAGAGTTCTTGATCTACTTGAGGATGCTTGTGATGGTTTACTAAAGAATTATTCTTCTAATTGCTAGGCCATACTTCTTGAGGGACTTTCTCTTTAAATAGATCAGCAATAGAATCTACGACTTTTTCTATATTCATGCCATCAGTAACTAGTTCAATTGCATCATGAGACTTAATAAGTGGTGAGATCTCTCTTGTCCTGTCTATTTCATCTCTCTGCCTGATTTGTGTTTCTATTTCTTCAATACTATCGTGTGTATAGCCTCTATTTTTTAGATCTTCATATCTCCGCCTTGCGCGTTCTTTCGTGGTAGCTGTAAGAAAGATTTTTAATTCAGCATCTGGAAATACTGTACTGCCGATATCCCTTCCTTCGGCTACTAGACCTCCATTTATACCAAGTGACTTTTGGTGCGTGGTTAACACTTTTCTGACTGCTTCTTGTTTGGCTATCTCAGAAACAATATTACTAATAGATTGTGAACGTATATCTTCACTTACATCTTTCCCATCTACAAGAATTGATTGTGAACCTGATTGGTTCAAATTAAGTTCTAATTGAAGCATTTGAATTGCATCTTTGACTTCATTTTTGTTTTTTGGGTCAATGCCTTTTTGTTGTATAAACCAAGTTACTGCTCTGTACATTGCTCCAGTATCGAGATAAAGAAGCCCGACTTTTTTTGCGAAGATTTTAGTAACGGTACTTTTTCCAGCCCCTGCAGGACCGTCAATTGCAACTATGGGTTTGCGTTCCATGAGGAATTTGTGATCTATAAGTCTGGTTTTGCCACATTTCACTGCAGCAGCTAGCAGACTGATTGTATGGCTTTTTTGAGCTGTTTGAAGTGTCCAGGGATCTACTAACTCAAGGTATTCGACTTCTAAACCTTCTTGATTGAGTCTCTTTCTCCACTCTTGAAGTTTTATCTTTTTAGAAGATTTAAACTCTTTTTCTGCTTGAGCCAATAATCTTGGGATTGCAAGAGCTTTTTGACGTTCCTTTGCCGTAAGATATGAGTTTCGAGAGCTAAATGCGAGACCATCTTTTTCTCGAAAAGTTTTAACTCCCCTAACTTTTAATGGAAGTTTAAGATCTTTTATGAGTTCTCGGATAATTAGTAGCTGTTGCCAATCCTTTTCGCCAAGAACTAAAACCTCTGGTTTGACAAGCGTTAAAAGACGTTCAACTACATTGACAACTCCTTCAAAATGTCCAGGGCGACTGAGACCACAAAGACTAGAGGCTAAGTTATCTCGTGCGTTCGTTTTCGATAATGATTTCTCATTTTCAGGAAAAATATCTTGAATAGAAGGCGACCAAATTGCCGATGATCCAGATTCTTGAGCTACTTTGCAGTCTTTTTGAAAGTTTCGTGGATATTTTTTGAAATCCTCTCCAGGCGCAAATTGTAATGGGTTTACAAACACACTTGTTAGGACGGAAATAGGTTTTGCTTCGTCAAAATTATGTGCTGCTTTAATCAGCTCACTATGACCTTTGTGCAGAGCTCCCATAGTGGGAACAAAGTAAAGGTCAAACTTTTGAGCATTGCGCCAGTGACGTAACTCATCATTTGTTCGTAGGATGGAAAAGCCCAGTTCAACACCTCATTAGCTTCAGCTTCATTGTGGATTGAAATCTTGCAAAAGTGCATTATTGGCCTTCATCAGTTTTGATAGATCAATTTTTCATCTCAGTAACGGAGCTACTGTTTGTTCAGTTCAATCATTCATATTTGGCATCGAACCATTGATATGATGCAGAACTTTCAAGATGATTAAAACTGTTTCTTATTTGGGAGCCTTAATGGCTTGAATTAACTAAGGTTTGTTGGTCCACAATCAAATGAGTAGGACTATTTGCCCAGCTATTTGGAGCTATGGATTACAAGACTTCTGGGGTTGATGTTGAGGCTGGAAGAGCCTTCGTTAGTCGCATTAAATCGAATGTTGAAGCAACCTTCAGGAAGGAGGTTATAGGGGGGTTAGGAGGTTTTGGTGGACTAATGCGTCTCCCAGAGGGCTTGAAGAACCCGGTCTTAGTAGCTGGAACCGATGGTGTGGGGACCAAATTAGAACTAGCGCAAAAATTTAAGCAACATCGCAATGTTGGTGTAGATCTTGTTGCGATGTGCGTTAACGATGTAATTACCACAGGATCAGAACCACTTTTCTTTTTGGATTACATGGCCACTGGGAAAATTACTCCGGAGGCAATGGAAGAAGTCGTTGCAGGGATTGCGGATGGATGTAGACGAAGTGGATGCTCTCTTCTAGGTGGTGAGACAGCTGAGATGCCCGGGTTTTATTCGCCTGGGCGTTATGACCTGGCAGGTTTTTGCGTAGCAGTTGCAGAAGAAGGTTCTCTTATTGATGGTAGTAAAATTGAAGTAGGAGATAAGATTATTGGCGTTGAAAGTAGCGGAGTTCATAGTAATGGGTTTAGTTTGGTAAGGAAGATATTAGAAATGGTAGATGTCAATGAGGAAACTATTTTTGGAGAAAAAAAATTACCATTAATTACCTCGCTTTTGGCGCCTACTAAGTTATATGTTCAGTTGGTAAGATCTCTTTTAAAGGATGAGGTCTTTATCAAGGGAATGGCACATATAACTGGTGGAGGCCTTCCTGAAAACCTTCCTCGATGTCTACCTCATGGTATGAGGGCTTATGTAGATCAGAGTTCCTGGCAGCGACCAGAGATTTTTCAATGGCTCCAGCACTTTGGCCAAGTTCCAGAAGCAGACTTATGGAACACATTTAATATGGGTATTGGGTTTTGCCTTGTAGTTTCTGAGAGGGATGTCGAGAGGGTTCTTCAGACTTCTACTAATGAGGGTTACTCTTCTTTTTGCATAGGCAGTATTGAGTCTTTGCAGGGTAATGAGGAGCTTTTATTGCGGGGCCTTGTTTAAAGCACTCAGTCTGCCCTTTTCTTAATAAATTTTGCTTCGGAGTTGTAAGAGCCTCTTCTTTGAAACGCATTTCTGTATTTCGACTAGTAAAATAAATAGAGACAATCCGATTTACTTGATCGGCATCAGCGTCGTTACATTTTCTTTAGATCGATGCCTTACGAGAGTTCTCAACGTTTAACACGGCGACGTAGTTCGGCTGGCCCTGTACCTCCCAAGAGACCCTTGGGTGATGGTTATGATTTGAATGGTCCAAACCGCTCAGGGGCTAGACCAACTTTTCTGACTCTTCGTGATCATGGCAAGGTCTATGTCGCAGACATGCCAAATCTTTCTGATGGTCAGTTGGCTCATATTGGAAAGGAAGCGGAAGAGGTCCTTGAAAGTTTGGAAAGACGGTTAAGTGATCTTGAACATGAGGTTGGTAATGGATTTGGTGATAATGACACCTTTATCAAGGCGTCAACAAAGCGAGATGTAACTCGCAGATTTATTAAGGCAATACAAGATGAGCAAGAGCACCGTAGTAATAATCCTGCTTTGAGAACGGCTGCATCCGAGTCCTTACCAAGAACATTTCTTGAAGTCGCACGACATAGACTTCCTGGTGCAACTTTTGATTCATTACTTAGAGAAGCTTTAGCTGCTTGCTCAAAGGAAGAGGAAGTTGAAGAAGCGCCTCCAGCACGAGCTCCAGCTCCAGAACCTCCAAAGCCTAAAAAGGTTGTTTCATTGCATTCTAAAAACTCTACTTCTATCCCAGTTGTTGTTAGTCCGGATCCTAACCATAAAAGTTAACTAATATCCAAATAACTCACTTAATAAACAACACTATTATCAAGGTGTTTAAATTAATTGAAATATTTGATAAATAAGAGAGAAATCAAAATGTCAGAAACGAATCCAAAGTTGTATAAACCATTAGATGGAGTAGTTTTCCAGGACAATGAGGTTGATATCAAAGGAGCTAACAGGGTACTATGCAACTATTGTTTGCGAACTTCCTCAAATGGAAATCGATGCATAGGACGATGTGTTGAAGATAGTGAATATTAATCTCTTATAGATAGTAGAGTTAGAATAGGCATGTAAATGAACATATAAAGAGTTCACTTCTTTTATCTTTTATGTTGTATATTATTTAGATCCCCAAAAACCAGGCTAATTCAATCTCTAAAAAAAAATATAATCGCTTGCTGGGAGAGCCTTTCTAGAGACGATAAATTATTTTTTGATTTAATTAATATGAATGATATAACAAAGTCGCTCTGAAAGAGGGTTTTTCATTATGAGCTTTTTTTGCAACAAGCATATATTGGCTTATCAGGAATCTCTTCCCCAAACCTGTCAAATTCTCTACCAATCAAATGACATTCTTTTTTCTCTTGGTTTTGCAGAATTCGTGAGAGAGAATTTGCCTTATTTTTATTATCTAGATTTTTTTCATTATATTTAATTTCGCAGATTTTTATCTCTGCAGAAAGAGGAGCTTGAGCAACAAAAATATTCAACATCAACAGAAACAAGATCTTTGTCCAGTTGTTAAGGACAGGCATGATGAGGATCTTCTTTGCTGTTTTTGAATGATAGTTCTTTCCTTGAAAAGTCATGGCAAAAATGAGACATTATTTTTCAGCAGGAAAAGTGTTCACTCGATTTCTTTAAACACATGTTAAAATAAGCTTTACAGAACAGTTATTAGAACAGTTATTAGAACATTGATTCGATTGATTAAACTAAAAAAAACAATGAAGAAAAGGAATTTGGAATTTTCTGTAAAACTTTTGACCATTCCTCTTAATTATCACTACTATAGTTTTAACTATAGTTTTTAACAGCTTGACAAGCTATCTTTTTAAGCAATCGAACTTCCTTTCTGGTAGGCGATCTTTTAAGGGTTTTCATAGGGCAAAATCGATTGGTTATTTTGTTCAAGAAGGATCTGTGAGTGATCAGAAGGTAGAAGATAGCCTGCTGAATATTGGTAGATGTTCGTATGTTTTGAATGATTCTCTTCATGAAGATGATTCTGTAACCGAAAGACCAGGATTTTTAATGGTTCTCAATCGTTTAAAAAAGGGAGACGAGCTTGTTGTCGAGAAACTAGATTCCTTAGGCTTAACGTCAGCAGAAGCAGCTAGGAGATTGCATTTATTACATAACCAAGGGATTTCTCTGAGAACCATTAAAGGAGATTTTGATAGTAGGGAATTGAGCGAAGCTTCAGAAAAGTTGTTTGCCCTTGTTACAGCGCTATTGGCAATTGGAAGTAATCATGATGAGAAAAATCAGCCCAAAAAAGATGTATGTAAGACACTAGAAAATAGGAATTTAGGGGGAAGGCCAAGGACGAGTGAAGTGAAAGAAAAGTTGGTTTTACGTCTTCGAGCAGATGGTTTCTCATATCGCTCTATTAGAGATCAGACTAGTATCTCGCTTTCAACTATTAGAAGAATTATAGCTGAGGAGAAATCAGCTGGTTAATGAGTTTAGATGTTATTAGTTACCTGTTTTATTGAATATATTAATGAGCCTGTCTTTTCATAGATTCTTACTTTTTCTTTTTTGATATGTAAATCAAAAGGATTTGTAAAAATACAAATAAGTATTCTTAGGAAGGTCCATATACTGTAACTGTTTTCATTATTTTTATTAACAATAACTTGCATCTTTTCTGTTGATAATTGCTTGAGATCTTCGATTATGTCTTTTATTAAAATATCATTTTCCTCTAGCGAATTAATTAGTTGAGACCTGCAAGCAGAATTTAAGGTGAATAGCATTTTCTTCAAGGCTCTTGTTGAATGAGTTTTATCTAGGATTAGTTCTCTAATAATACATTGGTATAAGATTTCCCATTTATAAGGTTCTTCCCTGTAAAGCAGCAAACCAGGTTTATATATTTCTTCGCTATTTATTTTTGCTAACCTGTTTTTTTCATCGTTTGAATTTTGTTCTGAGTTCCAATATTCATATAGAGGTGATGACCTTTTTATACATTTAGAAATTTGTTTGGAGATATAGTTCCCTTTCATGTAATTACATGCATATTTAAGATTTATTTTAAGAGACCTGTCTAGATTTTGTGAGCTTATACAAGTATATTCTCTTTGAGAAAGACATTGCACAGAGTGTATTTTGGGGAGAATTCTTAAGTCCTGGTCAAGAAATAACAAAGATCCTAATAGATGACTACTTGGTTAGGAAATGGCACACTAAAAGAGTGTTAAGCCCAATGATGGTTGAGAGAAGGGTACTTCCCGACCAAATTTAAGAGGTAAAAGATCCGTTTATGAGAAAAAGGGACCTATTAATTGAGTTCTTGCAACTGATCATAGGGATCGGTCTTAAGAAAGGTAAGAAGGCGGCACCCAGATTCGAACTGGGGATAAAGGATTTGCAATCCTCTGCCTTACCACTTGGCCATGCCGCCCAGAGTGAGTTTCAGGTGGTCTCTGCGGATCGTATCAGGCAGAGTAACCAGGCACTATTGGTTCTTTCAAATGGACATGGAGAGGATTTAATAGCTCTAAGAGTTTTGGAATCCATCCATAGATTGGAACCTAGCTTGAAGCTTGAAGTAATGCCATTAGTTGGTCAAGGTAAAATTTTTCAATTGCCAATATCAGAGGGCTGGCTTCGAAAAATTGGTCCGGAAGCCTCTTTGCCTAGTGGGGGCTTTAGTAATCAGAGTCTCAAGGCTTTTGTCTCGGATTTATTTGCGGGTTTAACTCTTATTTGCATAGATCAATGGAAGACAATCCGCAGAGCAGCGCGCAAAGGAAATGTAATTCTCGCGATAGGAGACTGCTTACCTTTGTTCATGGCTTGGAGTAGTGGCTCTTCTTACGGATTTGTTGGTACTCCAAAAAGTGATTACACCTGGAGAAGTGGCCCTGGATATTCTTTGAGCGACTATTACCACAACTGGAAAGGGAGTGAATGGGATCCTTGGGAATGTGCATTGATGAGATCTTCACGTTGCAAGCTAGTTGCAGTCAGAGACGCATTGACAGCTCGTGGTTTAAGGCGGCTCAATGTGATGGCTATTGCCCCAGGTAATCCAATGATGGATGAGTTGCATAGGAACTCTTGCCCTCCTTCGTTGAGGAGTTATCGAAGAGTCCTTTTGCTTTGCGGGAGCCGTATTCCTGAAGCAATGCGTAATTTTGAGAGATTGCTGATTTGCTTGGAAGATTTGAACCTGAATGAGCCAACTGCTGTTTTAGTTGCTCTAGGTTCGGAACCAACCATTGGCCAATTAGCCCTTGTCTTAAAGGCCCAGGGTTATGCCCCAGTAAATATCCAATCTGATGATTTTGAATCGCGGTTTTGTTGGGGGAAGAACTCTAGGCTTGTATTGCTTGGCTCTGGGAAATTTGCTTCTTGGGCTGGTTGGGCAGAGGTTGGTATTACAGCTGCTGGTACGGCTACCGAACAATTAGTTGGGCTTGGAAAACCGGCAGTTTCTTTAATCGGTCCTGGGCCTCAATTTAATCGTGATTTCGCATTGCGTCAGAGCCGTCTTTTGGCTGGGGCAGTAGAACCATTTACTGATTCAAAGGCTCTTTCAGAAAAATTAAAATTACTTTTGGAGAATCATAAACTTAGGCAGCGCTTAGGCCTTAGGGGGATTAGGCGCATGGGGCCGTCTGGGGGAAGTAAAGCCTTGGCAGAACTTGTCTCGAGTTGTCTTTTGGGAGTTTAATAAAGCTTTTACGAAAAAGACAAGCAAGATGTATTTTAGTTGTGAGAGGTTTTTTTATGGCCGCAATACAAGATCATGAATACTTAAAGGTTTGTGCTTTGTTGGCTAGGCACTTAAGTATTAGTCTTTCCTCGGCTCGCAGGCGTGTTGATTTGGTTGCGGCAAAGGAGGGAGCAAGGGATATTCAGTCAAGAAAGAATATCGCGATGCGTCTTTTAGAAGAAGCACGTTTAGCAATGGCCAATGAAGATTCATCATCCAAGCAATTAGATAATCTGTTAGAAGCTCTAGCTGAGGATGAAAACTTTATGGTTGAGGACTGAGAAAGAAAAGTATTAATGTTCAAATATATGATTGAAATGCATTCGATCTAGGTTTGAGAGAACAGGAATACATCTGAAGCATTCTTGTGCAATTTCCCACCTTCCCTCTCTACGAAGCATTTCTTCAAGGCGCATTCTTGCTGGTATGAGGTATCTAGTATCGTTTGCTGCATAAGCCAGTTGTGATTCATTCAGATTCTCCATTTTACCCCAGTCACTGCTTTGAGCTTGTTTGTCTAATTCCACTCCTACTAGTTCAAGTATTACTTCCTTTAATCCATGTCTCGGACTATAAGTACGAGCAAGTCGACTTGCAATTTTTGTGCAGAATATCGAGTTCATTTTTATATCTAATCCTTGCGCCAATGCGGCAACATCAAATCGCGCAAAATGCATAATCTTCTCTATCGAGCTTGACTCTAAGATTTTCTTCAGTCTTGGTGCGGATCGTTGGCCTTTGTTGATTCTTACGCAAGCAACATTGTCTTGAGAATCACAAATTTGTACAAGACAAAGCCTGTCTCGCCCATGGATAAGTCCCATGGCTTCAGTATCTACAGCAAGAGTTGATGCTTTCTCATAGCGATTTTCCCAGGTCAGATCAAGGTCTTGATCAAATACCTTGAAATTTGCTGGGGTAGAATTTACTTGTGACATAGTTTCATAGAGCTTAAAAAGACACTTAGATTAGTTCCTAGACTAAAAGATTATCTATATTAGTTGAGAATGTTTTTTGTGATGGTTTTTTGGAGGACTAGCTAGCAGGAGTATTCTTAAGGCATTCTAATAAGAAAATTATATTTCAGTCTCTATTAAGTTTAGAAAAAACTTTATTTTACTTTGCCTCTTCTATCCGGCATGGCTTAGTTTGGACTTGGCCTAGAATTTTCTTTACTTCTAAAAGCACTATAAAGGTAGATTTCCTTCTCTTTTCAAATGTCTAAAGTCCTCTCCTCAACTCTTTTATTGACCCTATTATTAGCAATTGGGTTGGTCTTTTTTCTTCGGGCAGCGAGTAAGGATCGTACAACCGTTGTTGATGTTTTTTCTTCAAAGCCACCAATTGAAGTATTAGATGGAATAAGTCTTTGGCTAGAAGGAAGGGGATGGATTAGAGATGGTGGGGATTTAGAAAAGAAATTGTTGCGGTTTAGAGGGAGCGTTTCTTCTAGCAATGGACTGGCTATTTTATTGTCAATTTATGGAATGGTTGGTTCAGCTTGCTTGGGCTTAGTACTGGTACAGCTTTATCCATTTTTAGGTTGGTGGCCACTTTTGCTTTCTGCCCTTGGACCTGTTGCCGGTGCTTTTTATCAGCGCAAAGCATCACGAATTGAGGCTGTCGAATTGCGCTTGATTAGTTCTCCCGAAAGTGATAATAGTCAGTTAAGGGTTAGGGCTCATAGAGATGAGTTGATTGCTATGGAGTTAGAGCTTTCTAATAGCTTAGCTTTAGCAAGCGATGGCTCATTACTGTCCTCTCCTATTTAAAATTCTTGCCTTTACCATGATTAGTTTAAGCAAGAGACTTTCGTTTACTTTGATTGGCATTTTGTTGACTTTTACACCTATTAATTTTGCTAAGCAACTCTCAAACTTAAAAGTAGATTCTTTAATCGGTTCACGTGTAAATCTACCTAGTTTCTGGATAGGGAAAGGTCAAATTAATCATGACGTCCATATTTTAGTTATGGCTGGACATGCTGATTCTCAAGGAATGAATGGTGCTGGCACTTCTGGTTATGTAGTTGATTTAAAAGGTGCTGCCCCAATGGATAGTTCCATGCGAGATGAATTGTATTGGAATTTACTTGTCTGTAAAGAACTTGTGTTATTAGGTAGACGTTATGGATTAAATATTAGTTTTTATGATCCCGAAATTCGTACATTGGTTGATGCTAATGACCCTAGAACCAATTGGTCAAATGGGTATAGGCATGCTTTGAATGGAGGTTATCCATTGGAAATACACTTTGATGCATATGGACCTGATGGCTATGGCTCAGGTTTAATACCTGCTGTTACTGATGATTTGAATAGTATTGATGAAAGCTTGGCCAGTGACTTTGGTCGATATCCTTTACTATTTAGGGGAGGGCTCGGTGCACCAAGGAGACAAATTCGAATTCTTGAAATAGGAAAATTAGAAGGTGAACTTGAAGATAGACTTCGAGATGCATCTACTAGAGATAAAACAATCAGGACTATAGCTATTAGAATTACTAATTCTATTTTAAAAGGTCTAAACAAAGATACTATAACTGTTAAGTTATAGCATTATTATTTCGGCATAGTTTCTCAAGATTATTATCATTTAGCCAATCTTGAGGTTGAGTGAAGATATCAGTTAAAAGTGCTTCACGTGATCCAGACTCTGACAAATAACCATATTCCCAGCGCGCCAGGGGTGGTAATGACATCAAGATTGACTCAGTGCGACCATTTGTTTGTAGACCGAAAATAGTTCCTCTGTCCCAGACAAGATTAAACTCTACATATCTGCCTCTTCTATATAATTGAAACTGACGCTCTTTCTCACCAAAATTAAGATCCTTTCTCTTTTCAATTATTGGACAATATGATGGGAGAAATGCGTTTCCACATGAAGTAGCTAGATTAAATAATGTCTCCCAATGAAAATTTTTTTCTCCAATCTCTCTAGAAATCTTTGCAGTCTTTCCGTCAAAATTCTGACCTTTGTATAAATTCCCAGAGCCATTTTGATAATCATAGAAGATTCCTCCTATTCCTCGTGCCTCTTCACGATGCTTTAAGTAGAAATATTCGTCACACCATGGTTTGAAAACCTTGTGAAAATGTGGGTCAATTGAATCACATGCATCTTTATGTGTTTGATGAAAGTGACGAGCATCTTCAAGAAAAGGATAAAAAGGTGTTAAATCTGCTCCTCCTCCAAACCACCACACTGGTCCTGCTTCGAAATAACGGTAATTAAGGTGAACAGTAGGAACATATGGATTCCGGGGATGAAGAACCATCGATGTTCCAGTAGCAAACCATTGATGGCCTTTAGCCTCTGGGCGTTGATTCAGGATTGAAGGAGGTAGTTCTTCACCATGGACCTCAGAAAAATTTACACCTCCTTGTTCAAATATTGTTCCGTCTTTCATTACTCTGGATCTGCCCCCGCCTCCCTCTGGGCGATCCCATGATTCTTCCTGAAATTTCCCTGTTCCGTCAATTTCTTCAAGACCAGAGCAGATTTTATCTTGAAGATTGAGAACTAATTCACGTGCTCTATCCCTGGAGTTTTCGGGTGGCATTGAAGAGATTTGGGATGTAGAAGTTGCCTCCTTTTTGTTTGAGGTAGAAATTCTGCCTGGTTTTATAAGATTGTCTATAAAAGAGCGGAACATGGAGGTCTTGTGGAGAGAAGTTAATCGTTTAGCTTTTCGTCGAGGGCTTTTCAAATTCCCTTTTCTCACACTAGAACAATATCTTTACACCATTAAGATCAAAGTCCTTCTTCGGCTAATTAAGTCATGAGTCTTACCAATCAAGTAAATAATATTCTCGGCGAAGTAAAGGATTCTGGAAGTGGGCGTCCTGTTGCTGAGCTGGGGTGGGTTGATCAAGTTCGTGTAATCCCTCCAAGAGTGATATTGAGAATGAATCTTCCAGCCTTTGCAAATTCTCAAAGGGAGCGAATTGCTCAAGAAATAAGAGATTCCTTGTCTAATTTGGATGGCATTAGCGATGTACAGATAGAATTGGCTAATTCTCAATCGCCACCTGATTCACCAATAGGCCAGGCAGGGCATGGTCAAGTTGCAGAGCCGCAATCTATCCCTGGAGTGAAGAAAGTAATTGCTGTTAGCAGCGGAAAAGGTGGAGTGGGCAAAAGCACGGTTGCAGTAAACCTGGCTTGTGCATTAGCTAAGCAGGGCTTCAAGGTAGGTCTTTTAGATGCAGATATTTATGGGCCAAATACTCCAACCATGCTTGGAGTGGCTGACCAAACTCCTCATGTAACTGGTTCAGGGACTAGCCAAATCATTTCTCCAATCCAAAGTTCTGGTATTTGTATGATTTCGATGGGCCTTCTTATAGAGGAAAGCCAGCCAGTAATTTGGCGTGGGCCAATGTTAAATGGCATTATTCGCCAATTTCTTTATCAGTGTAATTGGGGAGAACTGGATGTATTAATTGTGGATTTACCTCCAGGAACTGGTGATGCCCAATTGTCTTTAGCGCAGGCAGTGCCAATGGTTGGAGTAGTCATCGTGACAACACCCCAGAGGGTTTCATTACAGGATTCCAGAAGAGGCCTTGCAATGTTTGTCCAGATGGGTATTCCTATTCTTGGAGTTGTAGAAAATATGTCTTTTTTTGTGCCACCTGATATGCCAGAAAAACGTTACGCAATATTTGGCTCTGGTGGTGGAAAGCAGCTGGCACTTGAGAAAGATGTAGATCTATTGGCTGAGATACCTATGGAAATGCCTGTCCAAGAAGGTGGGAATAAAGGGTGTCCAATTGTAATAGATAAACCTGAATCATTTAGTGCAGATGCCTTTATCAAATTGGCAAAGGTTATATCTCAGAAATCTGGATTAAGTAGTGAATAATGCTAAGAATTTTTAGACGGAGTAGTAAAGAAAAGACTTTGCACCCATTAGTTCGGATAAATAAACCCAGGAATACTAACTTCATAATGTGGGCTATTCCTATTGGTTTGGTCATACTGTCAGGTTGTTTGATTGCGAGCACTCAGAGAAATTCTGACTTTGCTGATTGGTATCAACATTGGCTAACAGCATGTGTTGGTGTGTTAGTTGCGTTGGGGTTAGCACGTTTACCTTTGCGGAGATACAAGCCATTCTTGTTCCCAATGTATTGTGTAACTGTTCTCAGTCTTATTGCAGTTCGCGTTATAGGTGTATCTGCTTTAGGTTCCCAAAGATGGTTAAGTTTTGGAGGTATACATTTTCAACCTTCTGAGTTAGCAAAAATTGTAGCGATACTTCTACTTGCTGCAGTTCTTGAACGCCACCCAATTAGCAAACCTGTTGACTTAATTAGACCATTAGTCGTCATTTCTATCCCTTGGGGCCTTGTATTTGTTCAGCCTGATTTAGGCACATCTTTGGTATTTGGAGCTGTTCTGATAACAATGCTTTATTGGTCTGGCATGAAACTGGAGTGGGTCGTTATTTTCTTTTCGGGGCTAATAACTGCCATATTTACTGCAGGATATCCGTGGGGCCTTTTACTCTGGATTCCATTAATTTCACTATTGGCTTATAGAACATTGCCTTTTAGGGTTACTTTTGCTTCTTTAATATTTCTGTTTCAGATTCTTATTGCATTCGCCACTCCTTGGATTTGGGAAAATGGGTTAAAAGCTTATCAACGAGATAGGTTACTTTTGTTTCTTGATCCTTCCAAAGATCCTCTTGGAGGCGGTTATCATTTACTTCAAAGTACAATTGGGATAGGTTCTGGAGGTTTGTTTGGATCTGGTCTTTTGCAAGGGGAATTGACAAAACTGCAATTTATTCCTGAGCAGCATACTGATTTTATATTTAGTGCATTAGGAGAAGAAACTGGGTTTTTGGGAACATTTATAGTGGTTTTTAGTTTTGCTTTATTGATTTTTGAACTCTTGAAGATCGCAAGAAGAGCTAGAACTGATTATGAATCATTGGTTGTAATTGGCATAGCAACTATGGTGATGTTTCAGGTTATTGTTAATATCTTCATGACAATCGGGCTGGGTCCAGTTACTGGGATCCCTCTTCCTTTTATGAGTTATGGGAGGACAGCATTAGTGATTAATTTTATGGCAATAGGAATCTGTCTTTCCGTTGCTCGCCAATCATTTTTGAATTCTGAGAACTTGTGAATCGTTCTAGGTGCTTAAGTGCTTTTCACGAAAGAATGGCTCAAGGGCTTACTCCTGGAAAGGTTGATGAAGAGACTGTTCGACGTCTTTGGTGGGCTGCATTAGAGACTCTTCAGGAAGATGTTTTGCTACCAATGAATCCATCTTCAGGGATTTGGATAGCCGCTCCACTACCAGCACTTTATGAACCTCGTTTATTAAAACGTTTTAAAGGATGGGTTTGGGCTCCTGAACAATTAAGCAATTTACATGTTCCTTTTGGAGGCTTTTTGCTCCCTAGCAAAACCAGATCAATATCTCAGCAAAGCATTGCAGATGAAGGCCACTTTAAAAGGATGCCTTTAAGACAAGATGATGGACAAGATCCATTGTTGATAATAATTACTCCTGATATTCAGGTTGCACTTGCTTTGTCAGGGAAAAAAGGCGAAAGACACCTCCTTATGAGGAGTGATCCTGATGCTATTGCTGATTTGTTAAAGATTTTGGATTTGAGAATTGATGATGAAGATCATGCTCAGGCAAATGAATTGCGTCTCGCGTTAGCAGCTTTAGGGCAATTAGAAAGTAATCCTGGCCTTGAACAGTTGTTCTGGCCAAGATTGGCTGAGAGGCTTGCAGCGATTGCTCCAAGCCTTACGTTGCAAACAATCCCGGATAAATCAAATGAGTCTGAGCCTATTAATGAGCAAACTGCGGAACTGTCACTTTTGGAGGCTATTACGCATGAGGTACGAACACCTTTAGCAACTATCAGAACACTGATTCGCTCTCTGTTAAGACGAACGGATCTCCCAGATATTGTTGAAAATCGTTTAAAACAGATTGATACGGAGTGTACAGAGCAAATTGATCGGTTTGGTTTGATTTTTAATGCGGCAGAATTACAGCGTCAGCCTCAAGAGACTTCAAGACTGGCAAGAACTGATTTAGGGAAAATGTTGGAATTGTTATATCCCTCTGCAAGTTATCAATTAGAAAGGAGAGGTGTTCGACTTCGACTCGACATTTCGCCTGACCTTTCCCATGTATTAAGTGATCCAGAGCGGCTTGAATTGATGCTAGGCGGTCTTATAGATAGAACGAGTCGGGGTCTTCCTCCTGGCTCTAGTCTTACTTTGAAGCTGCGCCCAGCAGGACATCGATTGAAACTTCAAATACTTATTGAAGAAATTGATCCATATATCAATGGTTGTGCAAGCAAACAACAAAACGCACAGCTTGGGCCGGTATTAAGTTGGAACCCAAATACTGGCAGTTTGGAACTTACCAAGGCCGCTACGCAACAATTGTTGGCTAGTTTGGGTGGTCGCTTAACAGATCGACGTGATAATGGCTTGACCGTGTTTTTCCCAGTTGCGGACTGTAATGTTTGACTTTTTTAAATTCTTTTAATGTTGACGGGTGTGACGGTTGACCCCTTGTAGTGTTCTAGGGGAAAAACACGGTGCTAATTTTCATAGGTACCGGAATTACGGATTTAGAGGACAGCCATGGCTTCTGAGGCTTTGAAAGGTAATCTCCCAAAGAGCATTGCCAGTACAGGTGGGCTTTTAAATTCTGCTGAAACTGAGGAAAAGTACGCCATCACTTGGTCAAGCGGGAAGGCTCAGGCTTTTGAGTTGCCCACTGGTGGTGCTGCGGTGATGAATGAGGGTGAAAACATCATGTATTTCGCTCGCAAGGAACAGTGTCTTGCTTTGGGAACTCAATTAAGAACTTCCTTTAAGCCAAGGATTGAAGATTACAAGATTTATCGCATCTTTCCTGGTGGCGATACTGAGTTTCTTCATCCAAAGGATGGTGTTTTCCCTGAAAAAGTCAATGAGGGACGTCCAGTCGTCAATCACAATCCTCGTCGAATTGGTCAGAACCCCAATCCCTCAAGTCTTAAGTTCAGCGGTAGAAATACTTACGACGCTTGAGCCCTTTTACTCATAATCCTTTAAGGGATTACTAACTTCACGGCAATAGCTGCGAAGGTTCCTTAATGGTTAGTTCTGATCGTTCCTCTTTTTATGAGGCAGCTTCTAAAGGTTCAAATTTCATTCCTTTAGCCAGGAGTTGGCCAGCTGATTTGGAGACACCTCTCTCAACTTGGATGAAGGTTGGGCAAGGTAATCCTCCAGGTGTACTGCTTGAGTCAGTTGAAGGTGGTGAAATTGTTGGACGTTGGAGTGTTGTGGCTAGTAATCCTTTATGGACTGCTAAATGTAGAGGCGATCGTATGCAAAGGATATGGCGTTGTGGAAAAGAAGAAGAATATGTAGGGAATCCTTTTGAAGGTCTAAGAACCTGGTTGTCTGGATATAAGACAGTTACCCTTCCAAATCTTCCTCCTTTAGGACAGCTTTATGGAATGTGGGGATTTGAATTGATTGGTTGGATGGAGCCAAAGGTCATTTCACATGAACGGGGTCCTAAGGATCCACCCGATGGTGCTTGGATGTTGATGGATAGCATTCTCATTGTCGATCAAGTGAAAAGACTAATAACTGCTGTCGTATATGGAGATCTAACTGATGGGCAAACTCCAGATGAAGCCTATACAAAAGCTTTTAAAAGGCTTGACGAGCTTGAAAGAAAAATGTCCGACCCCATTCCTTTTAGTCAACCTTTGAGATGGCAAGAAGCAGTTAAGGAGTATCCAGGGGTCACTAGCAATTGCACACAACAGGAGTTTGAAAGTGCTGTCAAATTGGCAAAGGAACATATTGCTGCAGGCGATGTCTTTCAATTAGTTCTTAGTCAGCGCTTAGAAGCAAGAGTTGAAAAGCAACCTCTTGATTTGTATCGCAGTTTGCGCATGGTTAACCCTTCTCCATATATGGCTTTTTTTGATTTTGGAGATTGGCAGTTAATTGGTTCCAGCCCTGAGGTTATGGTCAGGGCAGAGCCTAGCCAGGATGGAATTCTTGCAAGCCTTAGGCCTATTGCTGGTACTCGTCCTAGGGGTTTAACCCAGGATGAGGATGAGCAGTTAAAAAAAGAGTTATTGGCTGACCCTAAAGAAATAGCAGAGCATGTGATGCTTGTTGATCTTGGTCGCAACGACCTTGGTCGAGTTAGTAGGCCTGGAAGTGTTTCTGTAAAGCAATTAATGGTAATTGAGAAGTATTCACATGTAATGCACATGGTTAGTGAAGTTGAAGGTCTTCTTTCTCCAGAGAATGATGTTTGGGATTTATTAATCTCTTCGTTTCCTGCAGGTACTGTTAGTGGAGCGCCAAAGATACGAGCTATGCAGTTAATTAACGAATTAGAATCTCAATCACGCGGGCCTTATTCGGGAGTCTATGGTTCTGTGGATTTGACAGGTGCATTAAATACTGCAATTACTATTCGCACCATGATTGTTAGCCCTCATTCAAAAGGGGGCTTGCGAGTTCAGGTTCAAGCAGGGGCTGGTGTGGTAGCAGATTCCAATCCAGAGTCTGAATATAAGGAGACCCTGAATAAGGCTCGAGGGATGCTCTCAGCTATTGCTTGTTTGGACGTAAGTTAGTTATGGATATGAAATTACTTCTGAAAGGTTTTGAGGTTGAGCTTTTTACTGGAAGGCCTAATGGAGAGCATGTAGGGGTTGCAGTTGAAGTTAGTCAGGAGTTACAAGAGTTTGTTAAGGAGCCTGATCAACGGAATCTTGAGTACATAACCAAACCTTCTTCTGATTATTCTTTACTTAGAGAATCTTTATTGGCACCTAGAAGAAAGTTGCGTTCTTGGTTGCGACCTAAGGGATTAACCTTATTACCTGGTAGTACTCTAAGCTTGGGAGACAGTAAAAGATTTGAACGGTCGGATCTGAGTAATCCTTATCATGATTTAATTGAGACTTCATATGGTACAAAAGTAGTTACAGCAAGTATTCATATCAATTTAGGGTTGGAAGATTTGCATTTGCTTTTTGCAGCTTTGCGATTAGTTAGATGTGAGGCTTCTTTATTACTTGCTCTGAGTGCTAGTTCTCCTTTCCTGGATAATGTTCCTACTGGGATGCACTCACAAAGATGGAGTCAATTCCCTTTAAATCCTAATGACGTCCCATTGTTTTTGGACTATGAGCATTATGTGAGGTGGGTTGAAAATTCTCTTTTGAGTGGGGTGATGCGAAATGAGAGACATTTGTGGACTTCAGTACGTCCAAATGGACCTCGTCGTCCCTACGAGCTTAATCGTCTTGAGCTTAGGATCTGTGATTTGATAACGGACCCTTCCGTTCTGCTTGCAGTGACTGCTTTATTAGAACTTAGAGTACTTAGCCTTATTAAAGAACCAGAGAAGTTAGATCCTTTAAAAAGTAGTGAGTTATCTGAAATAGAGTTAGCTGTATTAAGTGACAAGAATGATTTAGCAGCTTCAAAAGATAGCCTTGATGCAGCTTTGTCACACTGGAGAGATGGAAGTTTGATTATTTGTAGAGATTGGATTAAAGACCTTGTTGAAGAGGTAACACCTTTAGCAAAAGAGCTGTCTATGCTCGATCAGCTATCTCCATTGGCCTCTGTTTTGCGAACTGGAAATCAGTCCATGCAATGGCTTCAGGATTATTCTCAAGGTAAGAGTATTCAAAGTGTTCTTAAAGAAGGAATTTCAGCGATGGCTATAGAAGAGATGCAGGCTTCTCGTGCTGAGATGATGCTTTGATGATGCCTAAATCTGATTCTTCAAGCAATTCAATGCAGCGTTCCTCCCAGAACGGGTCTATCAAAGCAGATGAGCTGAGATCTGTTCCAGTACAGCAAGAAAATGCTGGCAGATTATTGGAACAACGTCTTGAGCTTGTCGAAGATCTTTGGCAGACGGTATTACGGAGTGAATGCCCCCCAGAACAAGCTGAAAGACTTTTGCGATTGAAGAAATTAAGTGATCCGTTGACTGATGAGGGCACGGATAAATTTGGAACCGGCGCTGCAATTGTTTTACTGATTCGTGAAATGGATTTAGCTGAGGCAATAGCTGCAGCACGTGCATTTTCTTTGTATTTTCAGTTGGTTAATATTCTGGAGCAAAGAATTGAGGAAGATAGTTATCTTGCAAGTATAAAAAGTGTTAGGGAGGGTGGATCTGAGGAGTCTTTTGATCCTTTTGCTCCTCCACTTGCTAGTCAAACAGATCCAGCCACTTTTAGAGAGCTATTTGAGAGATTACGTCGATTAAATGTTCCTCCAGCTCAACTTGAGACTCTTTTGCAAGAATTAGATATTCGTCTTGTATTTACTGCACATCCAACTGAAATTGTTAGGCATACTGTTAGACACAAACAAAGAAGAGTTGCTAGTCTTTTACAACAACTTCAGTCTAATTCGGTTGTCTCCGAATCAGAAAAAGAAAGTTTGAGACTTCAGTTAGAGGAAGAGATAAGACTTTGGTGGCGTACTGATGAGTTGCATCAGTTTAAACCTTCTGTTCTTGATGAGGTTGATTATGCACTTCATTATTTTCAGCAAGTTTTATTTGATGCAATGCCTCAACTCAGAAGAAGAATTTCTACGGCTTTGACATCTAGTTATCCAGATGTTCATCTCCCACAAGCTGCGTTTTGTACGTTTGGTTCTTGGGTTGGTTCTGACCGTGATGGGAACCCCTCTGTCACTCCAGAGATCACATGGAGAACAGCTTGCTACCAACGTGAATTAATGTTGGAACGTTATTGCTCAGCAGTACAAAAATTAAGGGATCAATTGAGCATTTCTATGCAATGGAGTCAGGTTAGTGCTCCATTACTTGAGTCACTTGAAATGGATAGATTGCGTTTCCCAGAGGTCTACGAGGAGCGGGCAGCTCGTTATCGACTTGAGCCATATCGGTTGAAGTTAAGTTATACCTTAGAGCGTCTGAGATTGACGAAACAACGTAATAAACAATTAGCTGAAATGCGTTGGTGGGAGAGTTCACCTGAAGGCACAGATGTAAAAAGAAATTCAATTAATGTAGGTGAAGCACCTCACTATGCATCTGTCGAAGAGTTTCGAAGTGATTTGGAGTTGATTAGGAACAGTTTGGTAAGTACAGATTTGAGTTGCGAGCCTCTAGAAACTTTACTTACACAGGTTCGGATATTTGCTTTTTCATTAGCCAGTTTAGATATTCGCCAGGAAAGTACGAGGCATAGTGATGCTATTGATGAGTTGACGTGTTATTTAAATCTTCCAAAGTCCTATCAAGAGATGCAGGAGAATGAAAAAGTTGAATGGCTAAAGCAAGAACTTCAAACTCGTAGACCATTGATCCCTTCAGAAGTGTCATGGTCTCAAAGTACATCCGAGACTTTTTCAGTTTTCAGAATGCTAAATAGACTTCAGGAAGAATTTGGAAGCAGGATTTGTCGAACTTATGTGATTTCAATGAGCCATAGTGTTTCTGATTTGTTAGAGGTTTTATTGCTTGCAAAAGAGGCAGGATTGGTTGATCCAATTGGGAAACATTCTGAGCTTCTTGTGGTTCCTCTTTTTGAGACAGTTGAGGATCTTCAGCATGCGCCTTCGGTGATGGAAGAACTTTTCGACATGCCTATTTATAGGAATTTGCTTCCCAGGATTGGTGAAAATTCGCAGCAGCTTCAAGAGTTGATGCTTGGTTATTCAGATAGTAATAAGGATTCAGGTTTTCTTTCGAGTAATTGGGAGATTCATCAGGCACAAATTGCATTGCAAAATTTGGCCTTTAAAAAAGGCGTTGCTTTACGTTTATTTCATGGTCGTGGAGGATCGGTGGGTCGTGGGGGCGGGCCTGCATATCAAGCAATTCTTGCTCAACCAAGTGGAACACTTCAAGGTCGAATAAAGATTACTGAACAAGGAGAAGTACTTGCATCAAAATATAGCCTACCTGAATTAGCTCTTTATAACTTAGAGACAGTAACTACTGCAGTATTACAGAACAGTCTCGTCAGAAATCAATTAGATGCTACCCCTGAGTGGAATCAGCTAATGACTCGTTTAGCTGCAAGATCCCGAGAGCATTATAGAGCTCTTGTTCACGACAATCCAGATTTAGTAGCTTTCTTTCAGCAAGTGACTCCTATTGAAGAAATTAGTAAGTTACAGATTTCCAGTCGTCCAGCTCGTAGGAAAAGTGGAGCTAAGGACTTATCTAGTCTTAGAGCTATTCCATGGGTATTTGGTTGGACGCAAAGTCGTTTCTTATTACCTAGTTGGTTTGGAGTTGGCACTGCTTTGGCAGCAGAGGTTGATGCTGACCCTGCTCAACTGGAGCTATTACGTATGCTTCACCAGCGCTGGCCTTTCTTCAGGATGTTGATATCTAAGGTTGAAATGACTTTATCTAAAGTTGATTTAGATTTAGCTAATCATTATGTAAGTGTTCTTGGTGGGAGAGAGTATCGCGAAGCGTTTGGTCTGATTTTCGAGACGATCTCTAATGAATATACTTGTACACGTAAATTGATTTTAGATATTACTGGTCATAAAAGATTGTTAGGCGCTGATCATGCACTCCAATTGTCTGTAGATCTTAGGAATCGTACTATTGTCCCTTTGGGTTTTCTTCAGGTTGCTTTATTAAGACGCTTGCGTGATCAAAATAGGCAGCCACCAATTAGTGAATTAGCTGGAGGCGATTCAGATGGACGTACTTATAGTCGAAGTGAATTATTAAGAGGTGCCTTGCTAACTATTAATGGTATTGCTGCAGGTATGAGAAATACGGGCTGATTTTTTATGCCTTTTAGAATCAAGTCTTCCTCTTTAAGTCTTCCACCAGGACATTTTTTAGATGATGAGAATGTTCCTGAATCAGGCTCTCTGAATCGACTTTTCTGGAAATGTAGAGAGCAAATGTATCACCCTAAGAAACTTTCATTGGCTATAGAACGTAGTATTTATTATCTCAGCATTTATAAAGAATCTACTGGATCTTTAGTAGGGTTTGTGCGTGCAACGACTGACTATGGATTAAATGCGAATTTATGGAACTTAGTCGCTCAACCTGGTGATGATCAGGGAAGCTTGTTGTCGGTATTAGTGAATAAAACACTGCGTGTTTTGCGAAGGGATATTCCTGGTTGCAGTATTTCAATTGCTGCTTCAAAAGCCTCGCAACAAGCATTGCAAGAAAATGGTTTTTTGCTTGACCCCGGTGGTATTCGGGCAATGGGGTTGAAGCTTTTTTAAGTCATTCCTTTTTTCAAACCCTTTATTAACGAGCATGGAGGGACTCGAACCCCCGACCCTCAGAACCGGAATCTGATGCTCTATCCAACTGAGCTACATGCCCATTTATAAGCATCTAGCTTATAAATGACTCGACTATCACGTCCCTTCATCACGGTAGCTTATCTGCAAGTTGCTTTTCGACCGATCCGGCTCCATAGGCTTGAACTAGAGGGATTCCGTAATTACATCCAGTTGGAACTGGATGTAATTGAAAAGCGGCTATTAATAATTGGATCAAATGGTGTAGGCAAATCAAACCTGCTAGAGGCGGTTGAATTGTTAGGTAGTTTGAGATCTCATCGATGTAGCCGT
Source organism: Prochlorococcus sp. MIT 1341 (assembly GCF_034092415.1). NCBI lineage: Bacteria > Bacillati > Cyanobacteriota > Cyanophyceae > Synechococcales > Prochlorococcaceae > Prochlorococcus > Prochlorococcus sp. MIT 1341. Next base: position 1,417,069 of record NZ_CP139304.1, read on the forward strand.
GATCAAGATCTTATTCATTGGAATAAAACCCAATCGCTTCTTCGAGCTATCGCTAATGATGGTGATCAACTGCAACTCGAGCTTCGAAGAAGAGGTGGGCGGAAGGCATATCTCAATGAAAAACCTTTAGTTCGGCAGTTGGATCTTATAGGTCCATTGAGATGCGTATGCTTCAGTGCGTTGGATCTTGATTTAGTTCGGGGTGAACCTGTTTTAAGAAGGAATTGGCTGGATAGGGTTGTTCAGCAGTTAGAACCTGTTTATTCAGAGTTGACAGGTCGTTATAACAAGCTTTTGCGACAAAGAAGTCATTTTTGGAGAAATCTGGCTAATCATTCTTCTCAGGATCGTTTAGCGATGCTTGATGCTTTTGATACTCAGATGGCTTTAGTAAGTACTCGAATTCATCGACGAAGGAAAAGAGCATTGGGACATTTGCAACCCTTGGCGGCTAAATGGCAAGAAACTCTTAGTAATGGGAAGGAGAAATTTACTATGACTTATGAGGCAGGTAGTGTTTTGGAGGGAGAGGAAGAGGAGAAGGCCTGGCGAATTTCGATAGAAGAACAGCTTCTTGGCCAGCGAGTGAATGAAGAACGACTTGGGCATTGTTCTGTGGGCCCTCATAGGGATGAGATTGGCTTTTTGATAAATGGTGTGTTGGCACGTCGCTTTGCTTCTGCTGGTCAGCAAAGAACAATTGTGCTTGCTTTAAAGCTGGCAGAGTTGGACCTTGTAAGCCAAATTTATGGAGAGCCAGCGCTTTTGTTGTTGGATGATGTATTAGCAGAATTAGATAAAACCAGACAGTTGTTATTGCTTGAGGCTGTTGGTGAGCAACATCAAAGTCTTATTACAGCAACCCATTTAGATGGATTCGCAAGGGATTGGCAAGCTGATTCACAAATTGTGGAGGCTCAGCTCTTTAGAGATTTGGGTAACGTCAAGTAATGTGCTGATCAATTTTTCCCGAATACATGGATCCTATTCCTACTTGCTTGCACCCTAATCCTGGGTGGATCGATTCGGAAGCTAAAGACCTTAATAAGGTTCGGTCTTTCGCAAATACCAACATTGCTGGCAAGCATTGCATTCTTGAGTTGTATGACTGTGATCAAGGGAAGACTAATGACGAGGCTTTTGTAAGGACCTTATTGACTGCGGCAGCCAAGCATGCAGGAGCCCAACTTCTCAACTTGATGACTCATCGTTTTGCTCCTCAGGGTGTTACTGGATTAGCTCTTTTGGCAGAGTCACATATATCTATTCATACATGGCCTGAGCATGGATATGCTGCTGTTGATGTTTTTACTTGTGGAGAGAACACCTTGCCTGAAAGGGCTTGTGAGTTTTTAGGCCATGAATTAGAGGCTAAAGGCTTTTCCTTGAAAAGCTTGCAAAGAAAAATTCCTGAAGATATTAGAACCGCAATTAGAAAACCAGTTGATATTTAGTTAATTTTTAAGGGTAAATTTTTAGAGAAATAAAGTAAGTCAATAAACCTCTTTGAGCTTATTGAGTAAGTTTAATGATTCGAATTTATTTTTATATGCTTGTTTAATTTGCCACTAGAAAAGCCTTCTAGATCAATAGTTACAGAATCAAACCCAAGCTCAATGAATTTTTTGATGATCCTTTCTCTCATTACATCTTCTGTGATTTCTTTTATTTGATGGGAAGGAACTTCGATTTTTCCATTTAATCCTTCATTCCTTACTCTCACATGAGTAAATCCATTTTCTTTTAACCATGATTCCGCTTTTCCAACTAAAATTAGCCGATTTGAGGAAATTAATTCTCCATATGGGAACCTAGATGCAAGACAGGGCTCTGCTGGTTTATCCCACCATGGGAAACCAAGTGCCTTAGAAATTTTACGGATAGATAATTTACCAATTTTTAATTCTGCAAGTGGTGAAATGACTCCAGCTTCTTTGGCTGCAGAAATTCCAGGCCGATGGTCTTTTAGGTCGTCATAGTTGACTCCATCAATAACTTGGAAGTTGCCTGCTTTTTGGGAAATAAGTTTTAGATGAGAATGCAATTCACTTTTACATGCGTAACATCTATTCGTGGGATTACTGTTGTATTTGGGATCTTTTAGTTCTTTGGTAGAGCATTCCTTGTGGTTTATTCCTATCCAAGCTGCTTGTTGTCTTGCCTCGCTTAAAAGTGTAGGCGCTAATGCTGGCGAAACTCCAGTAACAGCAAAAGCGTTTTTATTCAATTGTTCTTTAGCTATGGCAGTAACCAAAGAACTGTCTACACCTCCAGAATAAGCAATGCATACACGCTGAAGCCCTCCAATGAAGTTGCGGAGCTCAGTGAGCTGGCTGAACTCTTCTTCAGAGAGTTCTTCAAGAAGTTCAAAATTTGACACTTGTTTTTCCCTTAAAAAACAAGACGCTTGCAGAACTAGTTAAGCTCCACTCATAGTGAGTCTTGTATATGTCTTCACAGACGGAAGCAGCGAAGACATTGCGCGAGAGAAAACAAACTCGCAATGGCAAAGGGCAAGGTATTGGCATTGTTACAGCTGCAGACCGCCAGGAACGTAGTCATGGTCAATTGCACATTTATGACGGGGAAGGTAAAGGAAAAAGTCAGGCTGCTTTAGGAGTGGTTCTTCGGACTATTGGGTTAGGAATTTGTGAGAAGAGACGAACAAGGGTATTACTACTTCGATTTTTGAAAGGGCCTGGAAGGTCATATGACGAGGATTCGGCAATTGAAGCTCTTCAAAAAGGCTTCCCACATTTAATCGATCAAGTCAGGACCGGTCGTGCTGATTTTTTTAGTGCCGAGGGGGCTTCCCATTTTGATTATTTGGAAGCGCAAAGAGGTTGGGATATTGCAAAGGGAGCTATTGCTAGTGCTCTCTATTCAGTTGTAGTTTTAGATGAGCTAAACCCTGTTTTGGATTTGGGTTTACTGGATGTTGAAGAGGTGGTGAATACACTTAATTCAAGGCCAGAGGGAATGGAGATAATTGTTACCGGGCGTGCAGCTCCTACTCCTTTGATTGATGTGGCTGATTTGCATTCTGAGATGCGTGCTCATCGTCGTCCACCTCAAGAGGAGGACAATTTGCTAAGTCTTAATTCAACTGGAGGAATAGAGATTTACACCGGCGAGGGTAAAGGTAAATCAACGAGTGCTCTCGGGAAAGCTCTTCAGGCAATCGGTCGAGGGATTAGTCAAGATAAGAGTCATAGAGTGTTAATTCTTCAATGGTTAAAAGGTGGTAGTGGTTATACAGAAGATGCAGCAATAGCAGCGCTGAGAGAAAGTTATCCACATTTAGTTGATCATCTTCGCTCTGGTCGCGATGCGATTGTTTGGCGAGGTCAGCAACAACCTATTGATTATGTTGAAGCAGAACGCGCTTGGGAAATCGCAAGAGCAGCGATTTCTAGCGGACTTTATAAAACAGTTATCCTTGATGAGTTGAACCCATGTGTTGACCTTGAGCTCTTGCCAGTTGAGCCAATTGTACAAACTTTGCTAAGAAAACCTGCTGAGACTGAGGTTATAATTACTGGCAGGTGTAAAAATCCACCAGCCTATTTTGACTTGGCAAGTATTCACTCCGAGATGGTTTGCCATAAGCATTATGCGGAGCAAGGAGTAGATCTTAAGAGAGGAGTTGATTATTAAATTAGGCTTAGAAAATATTATGCTTAGGCATTTCTTTTCTTGATTATCTGGTATTCCCATGATTCTATACCACCTTTAACATTAATACTCTCTATGCCATAGCTTCTAAGAATTCTGATCGCTTTTGCAGAGTTGAAACCCTTCTTGCAGTGAATATATATCTTGCGATTTTCTGCAATTTTCTTTATTTCTTTAATGGATTCTCCACTTTCTATTTGCTTAAGTGGAATTAATTTTGCCCCAGGGATAGATGATAACTCTGCTTCACATGGATTCCTGACATCTAGAAGAGCAATAGCATCCTTTTTATGATCAAGAAGCATTTTTAATTCTCTTGTGGAAATAGTTTCTATTTCATATCTATTCTTCTTCTGCCTATTGTTTGGATTCTGCTGTGGATCTTTCTCATTAGGTAATTTACTGATCAAAGACCTACTTTTATCTTTAGATAGCCTTAGCTCACGAAATTTCATTGATAGTGCATTAAATACAAGCAACCTGCCATCGAGTGGATCACCTATGCCTGTGATAATTTTGATTGCTTCAGTAGCTTGTATGACGCCTATTATTCCTGGCAATACGCCTAAAACTCCGCCTTCGGCACATGATGGAATTAGATCATTTGGAGGTGGTTCTGGCAATAAATCTCGATAATTAGGGCTGTTGGAAGATAAATTGAATACACTTGCTTGCCCTTCAAATTGTGAAATGGAACCATAAATATTTGGCTTATGAAGAATTACGCAAGCATCATTTATTAAATATCTAGTTGCAAAATTATCTGATCCATCACATACGAGGTCATAGGGTTTGATGATTTCCAGGACATTTTCTTCAGTGATTTTTGTTTCAAAGACATCGACTTGGCAATTTGGATTGATTTCAAGGAGCTGATCTTTTGCTGAAGAGGTTTTTTTCCCCCCAACCGAGTTGCTTCTATGGATTATTTGTCTTTGTAGATTTGATTCTTCAACTACATCAAAGTCAACTATCCCTATGCGCCCCACACCAGCAGCGCTGAGGTAAATAAGTAATGGTGATCCCAGTCCTCCAATGCCTATACAAAGTACAGAAGCATTCTTAAGACGTTTTTGGCCCTCTAAACCGACTTCAGGAAGATTGATATGACGTGAAAAACGTTTGATCTCTTCTGGGCTTAGATCTTGGTGAGGTTTCCGTTTGGTGTTCATGAAATTAGAAAATTTTTTAATTATTCATCACTAACTAGAAGCACTTCATGATGTTGCTCGGGTCCCCGGCCGTATTGCCACCAAGCTTTTATGCCTTCTGTATTGGAAACGATTACCATTAACCCTGGAGACATTCCCCAGCAAAGGTCTGTTGCTGAAGGCTTTGCTCTCCCTTGCGGATGGGAATGAGCAACTCCTAATACTTGAAGATGATTCTTCCTTGCCCATCGTTGAGCTTCAAGTTGATCTTTGGGGTCTAGAGCGAATCGATTTTTCTTTGATAGCTTTTTTGGGTGATTTACAACTTCATTTTCCTCTTCTCCAGAATTATTCATAAGGCCAGGATGCCAAGCATTGAGGCAAGGCCAAATTTTTTGAATATGCCAAGCAGGAGTTTTCTGGTCATTATTAGCTGGTTTTTGAGTTCCTAGTAACAATGCACAACCTTCTTCAGGTGCTACTGAGAGGAGGCTCCGACTAAGAATTGTTAGGCAATCATGTTCGAATTTAAGCAAACCTGGCATTACATAGATACTTTCGATATTCTCATTACATAATTGCATTCAGGGTTTTTTACATGAGTGAACTAAACTCTGAGGCAAATAACGGCACCACTAACAACACTACTCAAACCACTAACAACACTCCCCAAAAAGCTGTGGCCAATTCTGGAAATCAAGACGACACAATCAACTACTCAGAGCAGTTCAGCCAATTGATGAGAACTGTTAACGAGACACTGAGTAAGGTCGATTGGACTCAAATGGGTAAATATGGCAAGGCGGCTGGGATTATCACACTTGTTATTGTTGCTCAGATCATTATCAAGGGTGTTATTGACACCGTTAATCTTCTGCCTGTCATTCCTGGTTTGCTTGAGTTGTTAGGGCTTGTGGTCGTAGGTCAATGGAGTTGGCAGAACCTTAAAACAAGCGATAAGAGGAATGCGGTTATTGAGAGGGTTCAGAATTTGCGTAAAGAATATTTAGGTTGATTCATATTCAAGTTTGATAGTGTTCTAGTTGATTATTGACCCTTTTAGTGTTTTAAGAGTTCTTAGGCATTGTTCTTTATAGGAGCCTCCAAATAGGTTTGCGTGGTTGATTAGATGGTATAGGTTGTATATTTCTACTCTTTTTTGAGCTGAAGTGGGTAGTGGCCAAACCTTTTCATACCCAGCGTAGAACTTTTTAGAAAACCCTCCAAAAAGTTTTGTCATAGCAATATCCACTTCTCTATCTGCCCACCAAGCTGCGGGGTCTATTAGAACCCCTCGACCATCTTGAAGAATGGCTGCGTTGCCACCCCATAGATCTCCATGAACAATGCTGGGGGATGGTTGATGTTCATTTAGAAATGAAGGCAATGCTATAAGTATTGCTTGATAATCTTCAATTCTTAATCCCCATTGTGAAGCGATTTTTAGTTGGGGTATTAAACGCATATTTACAAAATATTCGCCCCAATTGGCTAGCCAGCCACCTGGTTGTATTCCTTTCCCAATATACCCATCTTCTTCCCAACCAAATTTCTCAGGATTATGCTTAGCAGATTTTTGGTGCATTAAGGCTAGACCCTGGCCAAGAGCTGTTTGATCATCCCCTGACAACTCTAGCCAAGGTAGAAGTAAGACTGCTCTGCCAGAGAGCTCTTCTACTAGTAAAGGCTCAGGGACTGTAATTAGAGAATTGTTTGTCCATTTTTTTAATGCTTTTAAGCCTTTTGCTTCTACTTCAAGAACATTAAGAAGATCTTTATGGTTTGTTTTGGCGAAAATTTTTTGTCCATCACTTAATTCAATTCTCCAAGCTTGATGAATACAACCACCAGAGACGGGTGAGATATTTTCTAATGTATTGCCTGCAAAAGGACCGTTTTGGATGAACAGTGAATTAGTCCAATGATCGGGCATTTTCTTTCTGGATGGGTTTTGTCAATATGTTGTCATGAGTAATGAATCTGTCATTGTCATAGGAGGTGGAATTGCTGGCCTAACTTCTGCTGCTTTGTTGGCAAGAGAGGGCATAGCGGTAACTTTGCTTGAATCTCATTCCCAGACAGGTGGGTGTGCAGGTACTTTTTCTCGCGGTCGTTTTATTTTTGATGCTGGCGCTACTCAGGTTGCAGGTTTGGAAGTTGGAGGTAGTCACGAGAGAATCTTTAGACATTTAAACATTCCATTGCCAAAGGCCCATGTTCTAGATCCTGCTTGCGTGGTAGACCTGGATGATGGTTATGAGCCTATTAGGATTTGGCATGATCCAATTAAATGGGAAAAAGAACGAAAAAAACATTTTCCTGATTCTGATTCTTTTTGGAACTTAATTGCACATATTCATCGATCAAATTGGGACTTTTCGAAACGAGATCCTATCCTCCCTGTGAGAGACTCGTGGGATTTTATTCAACTAATAAAGGCAATTCGTCCAGCTAATTTGGGCTTTGGGATACTAAGTAGATTATCGATTGCTGATCTATTAATGTTATGTGGATCTAAAAATGATCTTCGGTTGAAACGTTTTTTAGATTTACAGCTTAAGCTTTATTCTCAAGAGAATGCTGATAGAACAGCAGCCCTATATGGAGCAACTGTTTTAAATATAGCTCAAGCACCTTTAGGCCTTTGGCATCTTGATGGGTCGATGAAAAAGCTTAGTGATAAATTGGAAGATTCTGTGAAAAGATCAGGGGGTCGAATTTACCTTCGACATCGTGTAATGCATATAGAAAGACAATTAAGGGGTCGCTCATGGAAAGTAGACATACTAAGATCACCCGGCAAAAAACCAATTTATATGCATGCTTCAGATATTATCTGCACTCTTCCACCTCAATGCTTACCTGAACTTCTTGTGAAAGATATAAACCATAATAAGGCTTATATTGAATACATAAAAACCCTCGCAAAACCAAAAGGAGCATTAGTCTTTTATGGCGCAATAAGACGCTCATGTCTTCCAGATGAATGTTTTGGACATATTCAGTTCCCACTCCAAGACCCAGGCGATTTATTTATTTCAATTAGTGATGAAGGTGATGGTCGTGCACCAGAAGGATTCGCGACAGTTATTGCCAGTAGCTTTACGGATGTATCTGCTTGGTCAAATTTAACTGATGAAATCTATCGGCAACGAAAACAGATTGTACTTGCGAGAATTTTGGGGGCTATGGAAGATAGATTGCAAATATCTTCTGCTAACTGGGAGCATCAAGAACTTGCAACTCCACGAAGTTTTGCCAAATGGACTGGTCGTCCAGAAGGAATAGTTGGTGGCCTGGGCCAGACTCCCAGTAAGTTTGGTCCCTTTGGACTGGCGAGTAGGACACCAATACCGGGTCTTTGGCTTTGTGGAGATTCAATTTATCCAGGGGAAGGAACTGCTGGGGTTACGCAATCAGCCGTAATGGCGAGCAGACAGCTGTTAGAAAACAGGGGAAAAGAGTTCACAATGTTCTTGTGAGTTTTTAAGAAGATAAAATTTTTGAACGTACTTTTTTAGTACGCCTTAGTTTTTCTTCTAGAGCAAACCAATCCTCCTTAATTAATGTCTTTTCAAATTTTTCGAGACATTGCTTATAGATGGATAATCCCTGTAAAATTGCTTTGCTATTAGTGGATGCCATTGTGGCACCAAGTTTGGGATTGCCGCCGCCAATTCTGGTTGTATCAGCAAAACCGCTGGAAGTAATCTTGCTGGCGAGTTCATATACGTTATTGTTTTTCTCCTCCCCAACAGTTTCTATTAATGCAGCACTAATAAGAACTGGTAAATGCGATATTAGTGCAACTGCCTCATCATGATTTGTGGCATCTGCAGTTATCCATTTGCTACCAAGACTGAGAACTAATTTACGGACTAATTCCAAAGCCTCAAGATCAGTCTTTGAATCTGGTGTGCTTACCCAAGGACGACCTTTGAAAAGGTTTTTCTTACCAGCTTCTACCCCAGCTTGAGATGTACCAGCCATAGGATGGCATCCAATAAAACGAGGATGCAAATTGCTCCAAATTTTTAAGATGGGAGCTTTTACAGATCCCACATCTGTTATTACTGCTTTTTTTGGCAAGGCATTTAAGAGTTCTTTTTTTGGGTTCAGCAATTCATCCAAAGGTAGGGCGAGTATTACTAGATCACAGTTTTCTAGAATTATCTCGTTAGTACTTATTTTTGTTGCCAGGCCTAGTTCCCTTGCTCTTGAAGCTGTTTCTTGCCTATGAACCAGCCCGTAGACCTTATAGCCAAGTTCTTGTAGATCAAGTCCTAAGGATCCACCTATCAGCCCTAGTCCTACAACACCAATGTTTTGAAATGGTTGCTTTTTGTGATTCATATTTTCTGAAAAAGGAGGTGATTTGCATATTGGTAAGGCATGGCTATCGATGTTCCATTGTTATTAATTAATTAGGCTTTTTTTATGTTGGAAGCTTATGCACATAAAAAAATGAAGCAACTGCTTTTGCAGGATGCTTCTTCTTGGCCACATCACCTTACTGTTAGTCGTCTTGTAGCACGTAGTTTGCGACGTAAGGATCACACTCTGATTCAACTTGAGCCTTCTAGTCAAGATGAATGGTTATTCGGCCTCATGGTTTCACTGGGGTTGGAGCAATGTGGAGCAGTCATAATTGTTTCTAATCGATTGCGATCCAAACTTGTCACACTAGAGCTTCCAAGAATTCGACGACATGGCTTTTCGATTAGTTGTTGGGAAGAGTTGGACCCTCCGCCTCAAGAGCAACTATGGCTATTAGATTTTTCTGGGTTTGTAAATGCTTATAGAAAGGGTTACTTACAAGGCAGACAGCTAATAGTCCCTGAAGCAGAGTTTCTTAATGCGCGGCTTAGAGAAAGTATTTTGATTGAAATTAAACCAAATGATTGGGAAAGTTTATGTCGAGCTAATCCGTCCGGAGAAAAAGCATATTTAAATTTCTTTGAAGACATTAGCCTTAGGCTTTTTGCATCGAAAGCTCGGCTAAACCCTCATGTCACTATTGATTACAGTGATTTTTTAGCTTTTAAGGACTTATCTTTTGGGTTTGGGAAATTGCCTGAGCCATGGCAATCCGTTCTAGAGATTGACTTGGATAAATGGGCTACTTGGGCTGAGTTAGACCACAAAATGTTGACTTGGGTTTGGAAATTTAAACCATTCGAACCTTTATTTTTACTTCAAGGTCTTTTAAGAGATCAGCCAACAATCCTTTTTAGTGGATCTGGCAAAAGTTCATTGCTTGTATCTGAATTGGTTCCTGAAATTTTCCCTTCGCCTGTTGTAGTAGCAATCAATGAGCTCAAGTGTCAGGAACCTATCCAGTTATTTTTACCTAAGCGTCAGCCTCGACCTAATACTGAAGTTTTTTCCGAGCATTTGTTAGCTCAGAGCCGTCGTTTGGTTTTGGGCAGGAGGGGATTGACTGTGATTCTGTTAGATGACTTTCACTTGAGACTTCAACTTACGGCAGCATTGGCAGCGGAATTTGGGAGCAGAGTTGTTCATGAAACTACAGCTGTTGAATCAAATGGTGCTCTTTGTTGTCGATGGTCTTGGTGGTTGCAGCACCACCATCGCGTTCCTTTACCCGAACAATTGATTATTGCTTTACTTCCTTTGGCGAGTTTGGAATCTCCCTATGTTTTTGCTCGTGTTCAATCTCTTAAAAGACAAGGCAGAGATTGGTTTCGAGATTTCTTGTTACCAGAGGCGTTGTCTCTATTGCCACTAGCAGTTGCCCCTCTAAGAAAAGGTTCTGGTCGTTTAGCAATACTTGATGGCCGACTGACATCTAGAAGTTGGGGAGAAGACTTTTTGCGTATTCTTGAGCCTTGGACTCCTTTGCATCGTCTTTTACCCGATTAAACGTTCTAATCTCTCTTAGTACAAAGTTTTTATTTAAGGCAATGGGAGAAGCCCGTCGTCGAGCTATTCAGGGGTTACCCCCTCGCAATGACAAGCCTAGAAAGGACGATTCTCCAAAAATCGTTTCATGGCTGCCAATCACTGAAAAGCAGAAAAATCAGTTCTATTCAATTACTACCCGTGGAGCGTGGTTCGGTATTGGTGCTCTTGTTTTACTTTGGGTGGTTGTACGTTTTGTAGGACCAGCTGCTGGTTGGTGGGTACCGGCTGACGCAAGAGGTTGAACAAGCCGAATGTCATAGGTGCCTCATTAACCTGCGAACTTTCTTCGGAGGATATTTTGGTTGTTTTAATTAAGCAGCTTGAGACACCTGGTTAGAAGCTTTTTTTGTAGCTGCTGTTCGTGCTGCTGCTGCTAAGGGTCTCATCGAATTAGCTGTTACTTCTGATCCTTCAGTTAACTTTTTCCGGACTAACATTTCAATCTGGTCACGAGATTTCGGGTTCTCTTCGAGCCATGTGATTGTGTTATCACGTCCTTGGCCAATATTGTCATTTTCATAGCTGTACCACGCGCCTTTGCGTGTAACTACACCTGTTTCTTCTGCTAAATCTAGTAAACAGCCCAAGGTGCTGATCCCACGGCCAAAAAGGATATCGAATTCAGCAATACGGAAAGGAGGGGCAACTTTGTTCTTTGCGACTTTGACTTTGGCTCTAATTCCATATTCCTCTGTCCCGCGTTTTAAGGTTTGAATACGACGTATATCTAGTCTGACGGAGGCGTAAAACTTCAGCGCATTGCCACCTGTTGTTGTCTCTGGATTTCCATAAGTTACTCCGATTTTGAGACGTAATTGGTTGAGAAAAATGACGGTGCACCCTGATTTTCCTATGTTGCCAGTGATTTTTCTCATTGCCTGACTCATGAGACGCGCTTGGCTGCCGACGGCGTGGTCGCCCATTTCCCCCTCGATTTCTGATCGTGGGGTGAGTGCTGCAACAGAGTCGACAACCACTAGATCCACGGCGGCTGAGCGAACTAATTGGTCGACAATTTCCAGTGCCATTTCGCCTGTATCTGGTTGAGAGACCAGAAGGTTTTCGATGTCAACCCCTAAGGAAGCCGCGTAAACGGGGTCAAGAGCGTGTTCTGCATCGACAAATGCTGCTACGCCACCTCTTTTTTGTACTTCTGCAATTGCATGCAACGTGAGGGTTGTCTTGCCTGAGCTTTCAGGGCCATAAACTTCTACCACTCGTCCTTTGGGGTACCCTCCGCCTAATGCAAGGTCAAGTGTGAGAGCTCCGGTGGAGATTGTTTCCACACGCATCCTGGAAGCATCCCCCAATCGCATAATGGATCCTTTCCCAAAGTTTCGTTCGATTTGACTGAGCACAAGGCTTAGTGCTTTGTCCCTTTCCCCTGAGCCTGATTCGTTTTGACGTGAATTCGAATTGGAAGGTTGTGATGTTTTTACTTCGACTGGCATGACAATTGGTAATTAAGAACGATTAGGAACCCTTGACCGCTACTTGGCCGGCAAATTGCAGCCTTCTGCTGTGATTCGCGAAAACAGGAGATGATGCTTGCCACTCTTCGCGCAAAGTTGTTCGGTAGTACAGGCGTACCCTAACGAACTAAGGCCACATCGCCAAGGGGTTCGCAAGGTCTTTTAGGCTCAAGAGTTGAATCTCTTGTGGTAAATCCTTATGGTCATTAGGTTTTAGATATCCCCAATTAGCTAAATAGCAAGGTAGAGATTTCAGTTGAGGTACTGCAATTGTCTTTTCTAGTGTCGCTCTACGATCTTCGATGAATCCGCGCAGAGTGTATTTTCTAGATAGCTCAACAAGAATTTCGGTCTTACTGCCAGCTTCATGCCCATACAGTAGATAAGGCTTAAGTCGATACCTTTTCAGTAGCTCAGCTGTAAATAAAGCTCCTTTTGTAGTTAGTACGACGTAATTTATCCCTTCTGATAAAAGGCATTCCAGTCGCTTAAGAACTCCAGGAAATGGTTGATGCTGAGCTAACCAGACCTCAGGATTATGTTTTAGGGCTTTTTTCCTGACCTCTTCCAATGCTTGTTGCAGCTGTGATGGATTCCATCCGTGCTGGGCAAGAATTTGTTTGCAATACCGCGGGTACTGGTGAGAGAACTCCTGGATTCCTTTCTTGTAAATTTGGCTGTGTGTGTTTTTTAGTTCTGCTGCAATAACAACCATTTCCCAGCCGTGATGAACCAAAGGCCTGAGCAATTTGAATTCGTTTGGAATTTCTTTTGGGAGGGTTATTGAGTCTGCTTGATCTTCCAGAAGCATTAGGCATGCTTGACGCGCACTAGACCAGTATTCCTGCATTCCGTCGAGGATGACCCCGTCGAAATCAAAAACTAATAGCTGTGAAGAACTCACTAAATATTTGAAAAAACTGGGGCGCTAGGATTCGAACCTAGGAATGGCGAGACCAAAACCCGCTGCCTTACCGCTTGGCGACGCCCCAATGATCAGTGATGCAACTTTTGAAAGTTACTTTTACTGTATTCAAATAGTTACACATATAGGAGTGACCTTCGTCAATCCACTCTTACTAAGACGTTATTCCTCTATTGAAGTCAGAAGTTTATTGGTTGACCTGAGTTGCCAGGGTGGTCTATGAGATCTTGACTAAGAGTTTCTGCTGTTATTGGTTATTTCGAGATAGCCAGGGGCCTATAAGGGTCCGAGCTTTCTCTATGGAGGCTTGCCAACCTGCATCCCATTCCCACAAGTTTTTTTGTTTTGCCTGAGCTTCCTGTAGCCAAGGCTTAAGAAGGGCTCGAGCAGTTCCTCCAAATGCAATGCCAGAGGGTCCTTTTGTAGGAGGAATTAATTGAATTGAATTTGCATTTGTCCCTCCTGCTAGTTGAAGTGGCCCTGGTGGGGCGAGATGATGAATCTTTTCCCAAAGTTTTACAGCCACTTTTGCTGTAAGAGGGTTTAGGTCTCCACTCATTGGTTGTCCATCGAGCTGCCAGATGGGACGTTGCCCATGGCTCCTTAGACAGGAATGCCGCTGCCAGAGTTCTTTAGCAAGTTGCTCGGGTGAGGTGAACTGTTTATTTAAGCCACAACTCACTGCAATGCGGTGAAGGGGAACCTTGCTAATCATTATTTCCGAGATTATTTGTTGAAAAGTCTCTATTCGACCAGGTGCAGTATGAATCTCTAATGCATCAGGTTTAAGTGCATTTACCAGAGATCCTATATGTTTAATTTTGAGCTCGTAATTATTTTCTTTGATTAATCCAAAAGGACAGTTTGGAATACACCGACCACATCCATAACATAACGATGATTCAACACCTTTTTCTTGTCTTATAGCTTGAGTTGGACAGATTTTTTCGCAAGGACGATAGCAATCTAAAGGACAATATCTAGGATCAAAATATGCTTTTCGGAAGTGAATATCTTTCCCATCATTGATACTTACCATTAACCAAGGGTTTACACCATGATTTAACCTTGCCCACTTAAGTCCTTTTCGGGCTGCTAATACAACAGCTTCATTAGCAGCAACATCAATGCAGTGAACTCCAGCTACTGCATAAACAGCACAAAGATCAGTTATAGATGCAAGATCTTCATTGCTTGCACCACATATCAATTTGACCCAAGAGCCCCTTTGTATAGCTTGTTCCACCCAAGCGACATTTGTCATGAAGCCTCTTGGGAAAAGTTTTTATGAATTAAGACGATTTAGCATGGGTTCCCACTGAAGGCTGCGAGCCCCTCCCATTTCTACTACCACTTTTAGACGGGCTTCACGATTACATAAATCACAGAGTGCAAGTAGTTCAGAGGGTGATAAGACTTGCCCTTCAATAAGCCAAAGAACAACGGCGGAATCATTCACCAGGAATTCTGTTAGTTGTGGCATTACTTCCTGTACTTCTCCTACGGCTGCTCCACGCCCAACACTTTGATGACCAAGATGCGGAGGCCTAACACCATGCAATTTAAAGAGAAATGCTTCTGGATCCCCAAGTCCTCTAGCTGTGATTATTTGAGTTCGATAGCCTTTAGCACGCAGCCTTCTAAGCAGTCGTGTTTCCGAGCCTCCTTCTGGAGGAACATTGATTGCAATGCAGCCAGCGGCCTCTAGGTCATTTATAAACCTTCGCCCAGAGAGCAAAAGCGGCATTTTTATATATTTGCGATATGGACTTAATTCTGCCAGTTGGTGGGCAAAACTTCATCTTTTGCGGGTCAGTGGTGTAAGGTTTTTGTTTGTTCTGCTTTTCTATGCCCGACCGCTAGCCGGGCCTCCAGAGAGCAAAACAGGTTCGGCGATAGCGCTGGATCCTTAGGCCAGAGCAGTTTAGGGATTTTATTTTCTCTTATAAAACTGTCGAGAAACTCACTGACTTTTACAAGTGTCGGAAAAGTCTCAGCCAGCTGATAACTTGCTAGCCAAACCCGATAGCTAACTAGATTCGTCAAATTAAGGCGTCATTTAGTTCAATACGGTCGAAGCATTTCAATTATCAGCCATTTCAATAAAGCCTCTTCTCTTAATTGAGGCTGTTCTTGCTGGCGTTTTTATCTCCAATGTCTATAGGCATCCTCGGGAAGAAATTGGGAATGTCCCAGTTCTTTGACGAAAAAGGCAGAGCTGTTCCGGTCACCTTGATCGAAGCAGGGCCTTGCAGAATTACTCAATTAAAGACCTCTGAAACTGATGGATACTCTTCAGTTCAGATAGGTTTTGGTGATGTTCGTGAGAAATTACTTAATAAGCCTTCTAAGGGTCATTTAGCAAAATCGGGGCAGCCACTCCTTAGGCATTTAGCTGAATTCCGAGTTCATAATGTTGGAGATTTCCAACTTGGTTCACCCATCACTGTCGATGGTTTTGAAGCAGGACAGAAGGTAGACGTCAGTGGTGAAACAATGGGCAGAGGTTTTGCTGGATATCAAAAACGTCATGGCTTTAGTCGGGGCCCAATGACGCATGGTTCGAAGAACCATAGACAACCTGGTTCAACCGGTGCTGGAACTACACCAGGTCGCATTTATCCCGGCAAACGGATGGCTGGAAGATATGGGGGGAAGCAAATAACAACAAGAGGACTAACAATTATTCAGGTTGATAATCAGCGAAATCTCCTAGTAGTTAAAGGTTCTGTCCCCGGAAAGCCTGGTTCTTTATTGAATATTCGGCCTGCTAAGCGGGTTGGGGCTTTGATCGCTCAGGGAGGTAAGTAATCATGGAATGTACTGTTCTTGATTGGCAAGGTAAGGAAGCTGGGAAAGCAAGTATTCAATTAAAGGTTGCTAAGGAGACAACTGCTATTGATTTAATGCATAGAGCAGTTTTGCGACAAAGAGCTCATTTACGTCAAGGAACAGCTAGTACTCTTACAAGAGCTGAAGTAAGAGGTGGAGGTCGTAAGCCTTACAAGCAAAAAGGTACTGGACGCGCACGTCAAGGATCGATTCGAACGCCCTTGAGGCCTGGTGGGGGGATAATCTTTGGTCCCAAGCCCCGTAGTTATGGTTTGGCTATGAATAGAAAGGAACGTCGCTTAGCACTTCGTACAGCTCTTATGGCACGAATGTCGGATGCTGTAGTTGTTAAGGACTTTGGAAAGAGCATTAAGTCACCAAAAACAAGTGAAATAACAAAAGCCTTAACCAGACTTGGGATTACCCAAGATTCAAAAGTTCTAATAATTCTTTCAAACCCTTCGGATGTGATTTCACGATCAATCCGAAACCTCGCAAAGGTTAAGTTGATAGCGGCAGATCAATTAAATGTCTTCGACTTGCTTCATGCCAATTCCTTGGTCCTAGGTGAGCAGGCACTCGCAACTATTAAGGAGGTGTATGGCAATGACTGAACGCTTTAAGAATCGTTTGGCAGACGTAATTCGTCGACCTTTAATTACTGAAAAGGCAACTAATGCTTTGGAGCTGAATCAGTACACCTTTGAGGTTGATCATCGCGCTGCAAAGCCAGACATCAAAGCCGCAGTTGAGCAGCTTTTTGAGGTTCGTGTTGTTGGTATCAGCACTATGAACCCTCCACGCCGTAGTCGGCGAATGGGACGCTTTGCTGGGAAACGTTCTCAGGTAAAGAAAGCTGTAGTAAGGCTTGCTGAGGGCAACTCAATACAACTTTTCCCTGAGTCCTGAGGTAAAACAAATGGCAATTCGTTCTTTTCGACCATATACACCAGGAACTCGTACCAGAGTTGTTACTGATTTTTCTGAGGTAACAGGGCGTAAACCTGAAAGATCCCTTGTTGTTTCAAAACACCGCCGAAAGGGTAGAAATAACAGGGGAGTTATTACTTGTCGCCATCGAGGTGGAGGACACAAGAGGTTATATCGACTAGTAGATTTCCGAAGAAATAAGCATGGGGTCTCAGCAAAGGTAGCGGCCATTCACTATGACCCTCATAGGAATGCCAGACTAGCTTTGCTTTACTACGTAGATGGAGAAAAGCGCTACATACTTGCCCCTGCTGGCATCTCTATAGGTCAAGTAGTTTCTTCCGGATCAGGTTCTCCGCTTGAAACAGGGAATGCTTTGCCACTCTCAGATATCCCTTTAGGCTCAAGCGTTCACAATGTTGAGCTTTATCCTGGGCGCGGCGGCCAGTTAGCACGGACTGCAGGAGCAAGTGCTCAGGTTATGGCTAAGGAAGGAGATTATGTAGCTCTTAAGCTTCCTTCAACTGAAGTCAGATTGGTTCGTAAAGAGTGTTATGCAACTCTTGGCGAAGTAGGTAATTCAGAAATTCGCAACACTAGTCTAGGTAAGGCTGGACGACGAAGGTGGCTAGGTAGGCGTCCTCAAGTACGAGGTAGTGTCATGAATCCTTGTGACCATCCACATGGAGGTGGCGAGGGTCGTGCACCAATTGGTCGTGCTGGCCCTGTTACTCCATGGGGCAAAGCGGCTTTAGGCTTAAAAACCAGGAAGAAGAATAAGCCTAGTAATCGGCTTGTTCTTAGGAAGCGACGTCGTATGTCAAAACGGAGTCGAGGTGGTCGAGACTCATGATTCCATTTACTCCAACTTTTTTTATTTAATACCCCATGGGACGTTCACTCAAAAAAGGCCCTTTTATTTCTGACAGCTTGCTTCGCAAGATTGAAAAGCAAAATGCAGATGATGACAAGTCGGTTATCAAAACTTGGTCTAGAGCCTCGACTATTCTCCCTATGATGATTGGTCACACTATTGCAGTTCACAATGGCCGCACTCATATCCCAGTTTTTGTGACAGAGCAAATGGTTGGGCACAAGTTGGGTGAATTTGCACCTACCAGAACCTTTAAAGGTCACATAAAAGATAAAAAGGGAGGCCGTTAATATCATGACCAGCACAACTACAACCTCTTCAGTAGCCAAGGCTCATGGACGTTTCCTAAGAGGTTCCGTTTCAAAAGTTCGTCGTGTCCTCGATCAAATTCGCGGACGTACATACCGTGACGCCTTGATCATGCTTGAGTTCATGCCTTACCGCTCTACCGGACCTATCACAAAGGTTTTGAGATCTGCAGTTGCAAATGCGGAGAATAATTTGGGCTTAGATCCAGCAAAGCTTGTCATAACTCAGGCTTCAGCTGATATGGGCCCTCCCATGAAGCGTTACAGGCCCCGCGCTCAAGGGCGCGCATTTGCCATTAAAAAGCAGACTTGTCACATCAATATTGGTGTGGCGCTTCCTGCCGATTCCTGAAACCCTATTTCATTAAACTGATGGGACACAAAATCCATCCAACTGGTTTGCGACTGGGAATTACCCAGGAACATCGTTCTCGTTGGTATGCACCAGCTAAGACATATCCGATACTCCTTCAGGAGGATGATCGGATTCGCCTTTTTATCCATAAGAAGTATGGCGCTGCAGGTATAAGTGACGTTTTAATTGCTCGTAAAGCAGATCAGTTAGAAGTTGAATTAAAGACTGCTCGGCCAGGTGTACTTGTTGGACGTCAAGGAAGTGGTATCGAAGAATTGAGAACAGGCATTCAAAAGACAATTGGTGATAGAAGTCGTCAGGTTCGAATCAACGTAGTAGAGGTTGAGAGAGTTGATGCTGACGCCTTTCTTTTGGCTGAATATATTGCTCAGCAGTTGGAAAAAAGAGTGGCTTTCCGCAGAACCATTCGCATGGCTGTTCAGAGAGCACAGAGAGCAGGTGTTTTAGGTCTAAAGATCCAGGTTGGTGGCAGATTGAATGGTGCCGAAATAGCCCGTACTGAGTGGACTCGCGAAGGGCGCGTTCCGCTTCATACACTTCGTGCCGAGATTGACTATGCCACCAAAGTTGCCAGTACTACTTACGGGGTCCTGGGAATCAAGGTTTGGGTTTTTAAGGGAGAGGTTTTACCTAATGAAGAAAAACAGTTGCCAGTGGGGACGACTCCGCGGCGTCGGGGTAACAGGAGGCCCCAACAGTTTGAAGACCGCTCTAACGAAGGGTGATTCAGAGGTTTAATTATGCTTAGCCCAAAACGCGTCAAATTCAGAAAACAACAGAGAGGCCGCATGCGCGGTGTCGCCACCCGAGGCAACACTATTGCTTTCGGACAATTTGCTCTTCAAGCTCAAGAATGTGGTTGGGTAACTTCCCGCCAGATTGAGGCTAGTAGAAGAGCAATGACTCGTTATGTAAAACGAGGGGGAAAAATTTGGATTCGTATTTTTCCTGACAAGCCTGTAACTATGCGTCCTGCTGAAACGAGAATGGGTTCTGGTAAAGGCAATCCTGAATTTTGGGTTGCTGTCGTTAAACCTGGACGAATTTTGTTCGAGATGGGTGGTGAAGAAATTACTGAAGACATTGCTAAGGAAGCTATGCGTCTTGCTCAGTACAAACTTCCAGTGAAAACAAAATTCCTCAGCTTGGAGAACCAAACTGAGTTTGCTGGAGGGGTTGTCCCATCCGGTGAAAAAGCCGTCAAAGTGGAGTCTTGATTATGGCCCGACCTAATGCTGCAGATGTTCGCAATCTTTCTGATGCTGATATCACAGAAAAGATCGATACTATTCGTCGAGAATTGTTTGATTTGAGGTTTCAGCAAGCTACTAGGCAGTTGCCTAATGCGCATCGTTTTAAAGAAGCTCGAATTAAACTGGCTCAGCTTCTAACGGTTCAGAAGGAGCGGAATCGCTCCCAAGCTTCCTCTTGATACTTATCTAAAAACCATGGCACTTAAGGAAAGATTAGGAACTGTCGTCAGTGACAAGATGGACAAGACAGTCGTTGTGGCGGTTCAAAACCGCTTTCCTCATCCGATCTATAGAAAGATCGTGAGTCGCACGACCCGTTACAAGGCACACGATGAAACGAATAAATGTCGTGTTGGTGATCGAGTCAGGATCACTGAGACTCGACCAATTAGTGCATCAAAACGTTGGGCTATAGCAGAAGTCTTAAGCCATAGTCCGAAATCTCAGGAGGCATATCAATGATTCAACAAGAAAGCTTTCTTACTGTTGCTGACAATAGTGGAGCAAAGCGTATCCAGTGCATCCGCGTATTGGGATCAAATCGTCGATATGCCCATGTTGGGGATGTAATCGTTGCTGCGGTTAAAGACGCTATGCCAAATATGGGAGTAAAGAAGTCAGATGTCGTAAAGGCAGTAGTGGTACGTACAAAGGCAACGATGCGAAGGGAAACTGGTAACTCAATTCGATTTGATGACAATGCTGCAGTTCTAATTAATGAAGATAAGAACCCTAGAGGGACAAGGGTTTTTGGCCCTGTAGCTCGTGAGCTGCGCGAACGTAATTTCACCAAAATTGTCTCTTTAGCACCGGAGGTTATTTGAGATGCCTACTGCAACCAAAAAAGCAAGACCCACTCAGCGCATAAAGATGCGTATAAGAAAAGGCGACACTGTCCAAGTGATTGCAGGGAAAGACAAAGGTAAGACTGGAGAAGTTATACGTACATTGCCTATAACTAATAGGGTAATTGTGCAAGGCGTAAACCTTCGTACAAGGCACATCAAGCCCACTCAAGAAGGAGAAGGGGGGCGAATAGTCACTGAAGAAGCATCAGTGCATGCTTCAAATGTGATGCTTTATTCCACAGACAAAAAAGTCGCTAGTCGTGTGGAGTTGTTTTTAGAGAAAGACGGCTCTAAGAAACGCCGTCTTAAAAAGACAGGTGAAGTTATTGACTAACCCCTAAAACTTCCTCTTTGGCCTCCAATTTCATTTCTTACTAACTTTCAGCTTTACAACTTTTTATAGGTCTTCTGACCCCGACCAGAAGCAACCCTTTTTTAGTTATGTCACTCAAAAAACGCTATCGAGAGAAAATTCAGCCCAAACTGCTGAAAGACCTTAGTCTCTCCAATATTCATCAGGTTCCCAAGGTAGTTAAGGTCACTGTAAATAGGGGCCTAGGTGAAGCTGCGCAAAATTCGAAGTCCTTGGAGGCTTCCATTTCTGAGTTGGCAACTATTACTGGGCAGAAAGTAGTTGTGACAAGAGCTAAGAAAGCAATTGCAGGATTTAAGATCCGCCAGGGAATGCCCATTGGATGTGCGGTAACTCTTAGAGGTGAACGTATGTACGCATTCCTTGAAAGATTGATTAATCTTGCTCTCCCAAGAATTAGGGATTTCAGAGGTGTGAGTCCAAAGAGTTTTGATGGACGTGGTAACTACACCCTTGGAGTAAGGGAGCAAATTATCTTTCCAGAGATCTCTTTTGACAAAATTGACTCCATCAGGGGTATGGACATCACCATTGTCACCAGTGCCCGAACAGATGAGGAGGGCAGGGCCCTCCTTAGCGAGATGGGAATGCCTTTCCGCAGTAACTGAGCCCTCCATCCACTACGACTATGGCTAATCACGATCCAATCTCAGATATGCTCACTCGCATTCGAAATGCAAGTGAAAAGCGACATCAGACAACACGTATCCCAGCTTCTCGAATGTCTCGGAGCATTGCCAAGGTGCTTTATCAGGAAGGTTTTATTGCTGAGATAAGCGAGGAGGGTGAGGGTATTCGTACCCAACTTGTACTTGAATTGAAGTACAGCGGCAAGCATCGCCAGCCAACTATTCGTTCAATGCAGCGGGTTAGTAAGCCAGGGTTGAGAATTTATAAAAACACTAGAGGTTTGCCTAAGGTTCTTGGAGGACTTGGGGTTGCGATTATCTCAACTTCGAAAGGTGTCATGAGTGATCGTGATGCCCGAAAACAAGGAGTTGGTGGAGAAGTTCTCTGCTACGTGTATTGAATAGGAGCTTTAAATCATGTCTCGAATTGGTAAATCACCCATCCCACTCCCAGAAAAGGTCGCTGTTAGCCTGCAAGGCCTATCAGTAACTGTTAAGGGACCCAAGGGCGAATTGAGTCGCACTCTTCCAGAGGGAGTGAGTATCAGTCAGGTTGAAAACACTATTGTGGTCACGCCTGACAATCAAAAGCGTAAGTCTCGCGAGCGACATGGCTTATGCCGTTCATTAGTCGCAAATATGGTTGAGGGGGTAAGTAAGGGCTTTACTCGGAGATTGGAGATTGTCGGTGTTGGATCACGCGCACAAGTCAAAGGTAAAACTTTGGTAGTCAATGCTGGTTATAGTCACCCAGTTGAAGTTATTCCTCCTGAAGGGATAACTTTTAAGGTTGAGAACAACACAAATGTAATTGTCACTGGTCCTGATAAAGAATTAGTTGGCAATGAGGCGGCTAAGATCCGAGCTATTCGTCCACCTGAACCTTACAAGGGTAAGGGCATTAAGTATCAGGGAGAGCGCATTATGCGCAAAGCTGGTAAGTCAGGGAAGAAATAACTGTCTGCTTAACTATCCTTATACTTATTCATCATGCCTACTCTCAATCGTAAAAAACAGACTCAGAAACGACATAAACGTCTGCGTCGTTATCTAACAGGAAACCCTGATCGTCCTAGATTGGCTGTCTTCCGCTCAAATCAGCATATTTATGCTCAGATTATCGATGATGAAGCTCAAAGCACATTGTGTTCAGCTTCTACCTTAGAAAAGGATCTTCGCACCAGCCTCAAGGGCAATGGCAATAGTTGTGATGCATCAAATGCCGTTGGTTCTTTGGTGGCAAAGCGAGCATTGGAAAAAGGAATTAAACAGGTTGTTTTTGATCGTGGTGGCAATCTTTATCACGGCAGGGTAAAAGCCCTAGCTGAAGCTGCACGTCAAGCTGGCCTTGAATTCTGACCCTGCTTTTAAAAATGACTGAATCAAACAAACAAAACAATCCAAAATCAGCTGCATCTGGTTCTGATGTACCCCCTGCAGCCCAAGGTCAATCAGACAACCGTAGGGGAGGCGGTGGTCGTGGTGGCGATCGCGAGCGTAAGGGGCGCAGGGGGGGAGATCGACGTGGTCAAGAGCGAGATTCTGAATGGCAAGAGAGAGTCGTTCAAATAAGACGTGTATCTAAAACAGTGAAAGGTGGAAAAAAGATGAGTTTTAGGGCAATTGTTGTTGTTGGGAATGAGCGAGGTCAGGTAGGTGTAGGTGTTGGAAAGGCAAGTGATGTAATTGGTGCAGTTCGCAAAGGTGTTGCGGATGGTAAGAAGCATCTTGTAAAGGTTCCTCTTACAAGACATAGTTCTATCCCAACTCTTTCGAATGGGCGCAATGGTGCTGCAAGCGTATTAATTCGGCCTGCTGCACCAGGAACGGGTGTAATTGCAGGAGGGTCTATTCGTACTGTTCTTGAATTAGCTGGAATAAAGAACGTTTTAGCTAAGAGACTTGGCAGTAAAACTCCCCTTAATAACGCTCGGGCTGCGATGCTTGCTTTACAAGGCCTCCGCACGCACAAAGCAACAGCAAAGGAACGGGGCATTTCCCTTGAGCAGATTTACTCTTGAATTCAATGACATACTCACTCCAGTCACTCAAATCAAACACAGGTGCTCGCCGTCGCAAGTTGCGTAAAGGTCGGGGTATTGCAGCTGGACAAGGCGCTAGTTGTGGTTTTGGCATGCGTGGGCAGAAGTCCCGTTCTGGCAGGCCTACCAGGCCTGGCTTTGAAGGTGGTCAAATGCCTTTATATAGAAGGGTTCCTAAGCTAAAACATTTCACATTAGTCAACCCCAAGCAATTTACTGTCTTGAATGTTTCAGCATTAAATGATCTGAAAGAGGGAAGTACAGTGAACCTTGATTCCTTAGTAAAGCAGGGGATTGTTACCAGCCCTAAGCATCCTCTTAAGGTTCTTGGTAATGGTGCTTTAAAGGTTAAGTTGACTGTTCAGGCAGCTGCTTTTACTTCTTCAGCTCGTAAAAAGATAGAATCGGCTGGAGGCACTTGCGAAATTCTCGATTGATTCGAGTTTTTCAGTTATTTGCTTTTAGCTGAATCAATAAGGCATTATTAGATCTTATTCTTTTGCAGCATTTCTGCAAAAATCAACTGACCCAATGCTTATAAATCGATGCTTGTAAGTCGAGGCCGCAACCCTAGTGCCGCGGAAGTGCTTACACAATTAGTTCAGAATCGTGAGCTCCGCGGAAGAGTCCTTACAACCCTAGGACTTCTTTTGCTTATTCGACTGGGAATTTACATCCCATTGCCTGGGATAGATAGACAAGAATTCCAGAGTTTTCTTCAGCAAGGAGGACAGTTAATTGGTTTCTTGGATATTTTTACTGGTGGAGGCATATCTACTCTAGGAATATTTGCCCTTGGGATATTGCCGTTTATTAATGCTTCAATTATTTTACAGCTTTTAACGGCTTCCCTGCCTCAATTAGAGGACCTTCAAAAGAATGAGGGAGAGGCTGGACGTAGAAAGATTGCACAGATCACAAGGTATGTAGCATTAGGGTGGGGCTTAATTCAAAGTATTGTTTTTGCTTTAATTCTTAGACCATATGCTATTGAAGGAGTATCAGAAACGATTTTTGTAGCTCAATCTGCACTTGGTTTAGTAACTGGCTCAATGATTGTAATGTGGCTCAGCGAAATAATTACTGAAAAGGGTATAGGACAAGGTGCATCATTGGTTATTTTTTTGAACATAGTTGCAACTTTGCCTAAGGCTCTTGGCTCTACAATTGAGAAAGCCCAAACTGGTGATCGAGGTGATGTAATAGGTATTGTTGTTTTATTATTTGTTTTTCTTGTAACTATTGTTGGAATTATATTTGTTCAGGAAGGGTCAAGACGATTACCAATTGTTAGTGCAAAAAGACAGATTGGGGCTAGTGGAATGCTTCCTAATAGGCAGAGTTACTTGCCTTTAAAGCTTAATGCTGGAGGTGTGATGCCAATTATCTTTGCTTCTGCATTAATATTTTTACCAATTACAATTGCAAATTTCACTAAAAATCCTTTTTTAATCCGTGCTGCTGGTTCATTGAACCCAGGAGCCTCTAATCCTTGGCCTTACGCAATTGTTTTCTTTGCATTAATTCTTGGGTTTGCCTATTTCTATGCTTCATTAACTGTTAATCCCATTGATATAGCAACTAATCTGAAACGTGGAGGAGTTGCTATACCTGGAGTTAGGCCTGGCAGTGCAACTAGTAATTACCTTTCAGGAGTTCAAAATCGTTTAACTCTCCTGGGGGGGTTATTCCTTGGTTCGGTGGCGATTATTCCAGCAGCAGTCGAACGAGCGACAAATGTTCAGACTTTTCAAGGATTAGGAGCAACATCTTTATTGATTTTGGTCGGTGTTGCTATTGATACTGCTAAGCAAGTTCAGACTTATGTCATTTCTCAGAGGTATGAAGGTCTTGTTCGTCAGTAATTTGTTTTTTTCATTTCAATTGCTTCTAGATTCATGAAGAAACGTCTTTTATTTCTCGGTCCTCCTGGTGCAGGTAAAGGAACCCAAGCAAAAAGGATTTGCGAAAAATATTCTTTAAGCCATTTATCAACCGGAGATCTTCTTCGAGCGGAGGTAGTAGCAAAGACAGATCTTGGGAACAAAGCTGCTGTATTAATGGCAAATGGGGAGTTAGTTACTGATGATTTAGTACTGTCAATAGTAGAAACTAAATTAAAGGCTATTTCTTCAGGGTGGTTATTAGACGGTTTTCCTAGAACCGTAGGCCAAGCTGAAGCACTTGAACGCATCCTTGTTGAAATCGATCAGCTAATTGAGGCAGTTGTACTTCTAGAGCTAAATGATGATTTGCTAATAGAAAGGCTGCTCTTGCGGGGGCGTGATGATGATAATCAAGAAGTTATAACTAATAGACTTGATGTCTATCGAGTTAAGACCGAACCTTTGATTGACTACTTCAGGTCCAAGGGTTTGATTCATTCCATTCAAGCTGATGGCAGCGTTGAAGAGATCACTCAGTTGATTGAGAGTGTTTTGAAATGTGTATGAGTAATGTAGTAGGATTTTTATTTGGTGAATTGGAGAGCCACACCCAATGAAGGTGCGAGCCTCGGTTAAAAAAATGTGCGAGAAGTGCCGGGTGATTCGTCGCCACGGCCGGGTAATGGTCATTTGTACCAACCCAAAGCACAAGCAGAGACAGGGGTAACCCTCTGGCTTGTTTGATTGTGCTCCTTAGTAACCCTAAAGAGCACGATTGATTCCCTGGTCATGTTCATGGCCTTTGTTCCTCTCGATGGATTCTTAAGTGGCAAGGATTGCCGGCGTTGACATACCCCGCGAAAAGCGGGTTGAAGTAGCCCTGACCTACATCTACGGAATTGGGTTAACTCGCGCCAAGACTATTTTGGCGAAAACAGGAGTGAATCCCGACGTTCGGGTTAAAGATCTTGAGGATGGTGATGTTCAGAAGTTACGAACAGCTACTGAGGCATTCACCATTGAAGGGGATCTTCGCCGTCAGGAGGGGATGGCCCTAAAGCGTTTACAGGATATTGGCTGTGTGCGGGGGCGTCGCCACCGTATGAGTCTTCCTGTTCGTGGCCAGCGAACTAGAACTAATGCACGTACTAGACGCGGCTCCCGCAAAACTGTTGCTGGCAAGAAGAAATAACGCTTTTGCTTTTTCTTTGCCTAGACATCCATTTACTTCACTGTATTTAACAGGCCCCAGAATATGGCCACACCAACTAAGAAATCTGGCTCCAAAAAGTCCAAGCGCAACGTTCCAAATGGAGTGGTGCACATTCAAAGCACCTTTAATAACACCATTGTTTCCATAACAGATACCTCCGGCGAAGTCATTTCATGGTCTTCTGCAGGAGCAAGTGGATTTAAAGGTGCTCGTAAAGGAACTCCATTTGCAGCACAAACTGCTGCTGAAGCTGCTGCTAGGCGCGCTTTGGACCAAGGTATGCGACAGATAGAGGTTCTCGTAAGAGGGCCAGGTTCTGGTCGTGAAACGGCCATTAGAGCATTGCAAGTGGCCGGACTTGAGATCACTTTGATTAGAGATGTGACACCATTGCCTCACAATGGGTGTCGCCGTCCTAAACGACGTCGCGTTTGATAAGCGCAACGTTGTTTTCCCTCCCAACTATTCACCTGCTTTAGATAGATCGTGCTCCAATACCAGATTGATCGACTTGATCATCAAGTTTCTGATGACCGTTCTCAGACAGGAATCTTTCTTATTGGGCCCTTAGAACGTGGTCAGGCAACCACCCTTGGCAATTCCTTAAGACGAGTTTTGATGGGTGGCCTAGAAGGTAGTGCGGTTACCGCAGTTCGCATTTCAGGAGTTAATCATGAATATGCCACTGTCCCTGGAGTGAGGGAGGATGTTTTGGACATTCTTTTAAATTGCAAACAACTGGCGGTTCATAGTAGAAGCCCAGAATTAGAGATAGGTCGTTTAGTCGTTTCTGGACCTGCTGAAGTCAAAGCAAAGGATTTGCAGTTTTCATCTCAAGTACAGGTTGTAGATGCAGAAAGACCAATCGCAACTGTTCATGATGGACATAGCCTTGAGCTAGAGCTTCATGTTGAGAGGGGTGTTGGCTATAGACCAGTGGATCGTCATAACGAAGAAATCAGTGCGATTGATCTTTTGCAGATCGACGCCGTGTTTATGCCAGTTAGACGGGTTAACTTCACTATTGATGAAACTGCAGTAGCTGAAGGTGGCTCCACTCGAGAGAGATTACGGATGGAGGTTGTTACTGATGGTTCTACTAGCCCAGATGATGCAATAGCTGAGGCTGCAAACCAGTTGATAGAGCTATTTCAGCCTTTAGCAACCGTTACCATGATTGAGGAAGAACCAGTTGAACCTGAACCTTCAGCCGAGGCTCAGATTCCTCTAGAAGAACTGAATCTGTCTGTTCGTGCATATAACTGTCTCAAACGTGCTCAGGTGAATTCAGTCTCTGATCTTATGGGATTCAGCTATGAAGACCTTCTTGAGATTAAAAACTTTGGTTCCAAGTCAGCAGATGAGGTAATCGAAGCGCTTGAGAGAATTGGTATTTCAATTCCTCAGAGCAGGACTTCTGCTTGAATAATGTCCATGAATTTTTTCTAGAAACTAACAAGGATCATGCGCCATCAATGTCGATTACCTCAATTGGGTCGCCCTGCTGACCAACGCAAAGCAATGTTGAGGGGACTTACTACTCAGTTAATACGTGAGGGACGCGTAACTACAACTAGAGCTAGAGCTAAAGCATTGAGGGATAAGGCTGAGAAAATGATTTCTTTAGCGAAAGAGGGAAGTCTTGCTTCAAGACGCAGAGCAATTGGTTATATCTATGACAAACAATTAGTACATGCCTTATTTGATAAGGCTAAGGAGCGTTATGGTGATCGAAAGGGTGGCTACACGCGGATTGTTCGTACTGTTTCTCGTCGAGGTGACAATGCTCAGATGTCTATTATTGAACTGGTATGAATTTATTGAAAGTAATTGATTGAGCTTCTTGCTATCTAAGTGAAAAAACCTCTATTGAAAAACAATTTTTAAAGATAGATAATTCAAAATTGCCACGCAGGATAGCACTAAACATCCAGTATGAAGGCACTCACTTTTGCGGATGGCAACGGCAATCAGATGCTTTCAGCGTTCAGCAAGCTTTGGAGGAAGCGATTGCTTCATTGGACCCTTTCAGACCAATCAAGACTGTTGCTTCTGGGAGGACTGATGCAGGAGTACACGCTTCTGGTCAGGTTGTACATTTTGATTGTTCTAGGCAGATCCCTTCGTATAGATGGGCCTCTGCATTAAATGGAAGATTGCCACAAACGGTTCGTGTAATTGAAGCAGTAGAACCTCCGAAGGATTGGCATGCTTGCTATTCAGCAAAATTTCGTCGATATAGATACACCATTTACAATGGGCGAAGACCTAACCTTTTTCTAACAAACTGGTCTTGGCATAGATATCGGATTCATCTTGATGAATCTCTTATGAGAAAGGCTTTAGAAGGCATTGTGGGAACTCATGATTTTGGTGCTTTTGAACGCGCAGGTAGCCAGAGGGCTCATTCATTTACAACAATTCAGGAAGTTCAATTAGAAAGGAATGGTGATCTTCTAATACTGGAAATACAGGCGTCAGGTTTCTTATACGGAATGGTTAGGTTGTTGGTAGGGCAATTGGTTTCGGTAGGAGAACATAAATTGTCTCTTAAGATTTTTGAAAAGCGTTGGAAAGAGAAAAGGAGATCTGAAGTTAAGGAATCCGCACCAGCAAAAGGCTTATGTCTGATCAGGGTTGGATATTCAGAAAAGATTTTTTCTGAACCCATGTGCTTTGATTCCGCTCCAAAGTTCTTGTTAAATACTTCAAACCCTCCATCTCCTTAAGAATATTCCTAGAGTTGAAGTAAATAGATGAGCAATGAATACACTCTTTTTCCAGTTCAAATAATCAATAATCTTTTGCTAGCCAAAATTCTTTGATTGAGTTGGATCACTCGAAAGTGTAAGCTTTATATTCGAGATTCTAAAAAGCCTAGAAATTGGCTTGGAGTCTTAACTGTCCAGCCCCATCGCTTGCGATGGTTTATATCTAACCGGCATGCCGGCGTGATGAACAAGACCTCAGTTCCTTCAATCGATTCCTTAGACCGCAAGTGGTACTTGGTAGATGCCGAGAATCAGACTCTTGGCAGGTTGGCTACAGAAGTAGCCTCAGTGTTGCGAGGCAAGAAAAATCCGAATTTCACCCCGCATCTAGATACCGGTGATTTTGTTGTTGTGGTCAATGCTGAAAAGGTTAGGGTTACTGGTAATAAACCTCAGCAAAAACTCTACCGTCGCCACTCTGGGCGTCCTGGAGGCATGAAGGTTGAGACTTTTCAAGCTTTGCAAGAGCGCCTACCAGAAAGAATTGTTGAGAAAGCTATTAAGGGTATGCTTCCTCATAACGCTTTAGGCCGACAATTGTTCCGAAAACTAAAGGTTTATCGTGGCTCTGAGCATCCACATGCGGCTCAGAAGCCACAGCCAATATCAATAGATACAGCCACCACCTCACAATGACTTCAAGCTCTTCTAGTAATAATGCCGTTTATTGGGGCACTGGGCGTAGGAAAACATCCGTAGCTCGAGTTCGACTTGTTCCTGGAAAAGGATCCATAGTTATTAATGGACGGCCAGGTGATCATTATTTGAATTTCAATCCAGCATATTTAGCTGCTGTAAATGCTCCTCTGCAAACTCTTGGGTTGAATGGACAATATGACATTCTCGTCAATGTTTATGGAGGTGGTTTAACAGGTCAAGCGGATGCAATTAAGCAAGGAGCTGCTAGAGCACTCTGTGAACTTTCTGCTGATAACAGAAAACCTTTAAAGACTGAAGGTCATTTGAGTAGAGACCCAAGAGCTAAAGAAAGGCGAAAATATGGATTGAAGAAAGCTCGGAAAGCCCCTCAATACTCAAAACGCTGATCCCTTCTAGTAAAACTTTTCCACAATCTTTTTTTCAATGCCAAAACCAGACATTCATCCCACTTGGTACCCAGAAGCAAAGGTTATTTGCAACGGTGAGGTTGTAATGACAACAGGGTCAACACAACCGGAGATACATGTTGATGTTTGGAGTGGTAATCATCCTTTCTTTACTGGAACTCAGAAAATTCTTGATACAGAAGGACGTGTTGATCGCTTTATGAGGAAATATGGTATGGCAAGTCCTGATAATCCTTCAGAGAAGAAAAAAACGCCTTCTAAGCCAGCGTCAAATCAATCTAAGGTTGATTCAACTGTAGAAGGAGATTCTAAGGTTGATTCTGTTGAGTCTGCCTAACTTTTAGAAATAACTGCTGCTTAATAGCACCAGAAGTATTTTCTCGGAATGGACCTTTCTACCTTGAAAACAAGGCTTGAAACGGCCACAGCAAGCTTCAATAGTCTTGAACGTCAGCTTGCGGACCCTGATGTAGCTTCAAATCCTTCTAGGCTTCAGAGCATAGCTAGAGAACGTGCAAGATTAGAGCCTTTAGTTTTGGATTATGGGTTGCTTAAGCAACTAGAAGTCGAATGGCAGCAGGTGAGAGATTTATTACGGGAGAGTAGAGGTGAAGAGGAAATGGCGTTACTCGCACAAGATGAGTTAAATCAATTGGAAGAAAAAAAGAGATCTGTTTTGCAACGGATCACTGTAGCTTTACTCCCTAAAGATCCTAGAGATGATCGAAGTGTAATGTTGGAGATTAGAGCAGGTGCAGGAGGGGATGAGGCTTGTATTTGGGCTGGAGATTTAGCTCGAATGTATGAGAGATATGGACAGCGAACAGGATGGATTGTTAAGCCTGTTAGTTCTACTGAGGCTGACCTGGGTGGCTTTAGAGAATTGATAATTTCTGTAAAGGGAGATTCTGTGTTTAGTCAGTTGAAATTTGAGGCAGGAGTCCATCGGGTGCAACGTGTCCCTGCGACTGAGTCTCAAGGAAGAGTCCATACTTCAACAGCCACTGTTGCTGTAATGCCAGAAGCTGATCCTGTTGAAGTTCAGATTGATCCAAAAGATATTGAACTGAGTACTGCTCGTTCTGGGGGTGCAGGTGGTCAGAATGTCAACAAAGTAGAAACCGCGGTAGACCTCCTTCATAAACCTACTGGAATAAGAGTTTTCTGTACTCAGGAACGTTCTCAATTGCAGAATCGTGAACGTGCGATGGAAATTTTGCGAGCTAAGTTGTTAGAGAGACAAATCGTTGAAGCTAATGCCCGTGAGAGATCTCAACGACTCGCTCAAGTAGGTACTGGTGATCGTAGTGAGAAAATTAGAACTTATAATTACAAGGATAATCGCACTACTGATCACAGATTAGGTAAAAACTTTGCCTTAGAACCTGTACTTGAAGGTCAATTAGAGGAAGTTATAGGCTCATGTATTGCAGAAGAACAACGTCGGCAGATGGAAGAGATAAGCCATTCAGACGACAGTTAAAAGCATTGGTCAATTATTCCATCCGATCACGTATTTTCTCCATTCGGTGTATCTGCCTGCGTGGATTTGTCGATTGGCCTCAAAAGTCAGACTGCTATGAGGTCTTCTCGGCTGTGTATTGAGTTTCATCCTGGCTTCGTTGGGTGTTCTGCTTCCTTTTGAGACGTTGCAGCCAAGACAGGCAGTGGTCACGTTCTCCCAAGTGTCTTCGCCCCCGCGACTTCGTGGGATTACATGATCAATAGAAAGTTTTGGCCCTCTATATCCACAATATTGGCAACAATGATTATCCCTTTGCAATATGTTTCGCCTGGTTAAGGGCAGCTCTCTAAAAGGTACTCTTACAAATTGTCTAAGACGAATAACTGTTGGGAGCATTATGTCATGTCGAATCTTGCGACTTGAATCTTGCTCAAGACTCTCGGCTTTCCCTTTAATCATCATCACCATGGCACGCCGCCAAGTGGTGATATTCAAAGGTTCATATGAAGCATTTAGAACTAGAACCTGGCCCATGCCAGCCCCTGTTTTAAGAGGATTGGTAATTGCATCGTAATTGACAATTAGTTCAGCTTAGGCTTTCAAAATTATGATTAATCTGATCGCTCTTAAGGTGATCTTCTTTAAAAGAGCTGATTCAAAAACACATTTCAATGCATGATCCGCGTCAGCGAGCCTGGTTAGAGGTAAATCCATCTGCTGTCGAAGCCAATACAAAGGCTATCAAGCAAGTGCTTTCGAAAGGTTGTGAGTTGATGGCAGTTGTTAAGGCAGATGGGTATGGACATGGTGCAGAAACAGTTGCTAGGGCAGCTCTACGAGGAGGAGCTAGTGATCTAGGAGTAGCAACTTTGGATGAGGGGATTCAATTGCGTCAGGCTTCTATAGATGCTCCGATACTTTTACTTGGAAATCTTTCAAGCCCTGAAGAATTAAGTGCTTGCCTTGATTGGCGATTAATGCCCACACTAAGCACTTTGAAACAGGCAATGCTTTGCCAAGATTTGGCTGAAGGGACAGGAAGCAAGTTCAAAGTTCACCTAAAGGTTGATACAGGTATGACCAGGTTGGGATGTGATATGAAAGAGGTTTTCTCTATTGTTAATACTATTCAGAGATTCAGCAATTTGAATCTTAAAGGTGTTTACAGCCATCTTTCCATGGCTGATGGTGAGAGATATGGGAAGTCAGAAAGAATTACTTCTGAGCAAAAGAGACGTTTTGAAAGTGTTTTGGAAATGCTTCCTCCTATGAAAAAAGAATTTTGTGTTCATATTGCTAATTCTGCGGGAACTTTAAGAGATCCTTCTTTGCATTACGACATGGTCCGTGTAGGCCTTGCATTGTATGGACATAGCCCAATAAAGGATTTAGAGCTTGACTTGAGCCTCAAGCCTGCGCTCGGAGTGAAGGCTCGTGTGGCCTTTATTAGAGATGTCCCTTCAGGAGTAGGGGTTAGCTATGGACATACATTTGTTACTCAACGTTCTAGTCGCTTGGCTGTAGTGGGAATAGGCTACGCGGATGGTGTTAGTAGAGCCCTTTCCGGTCAGATTTCAGCTTTGGTGAATGGAAAGTTCTTGCCCCAGGTGGGCTCTATCACTATGGATCAATTAATGCTCGACATTACTGATTATCCAGATTTAAAGGTTGGAACCATTGTCACTATGCTTGGTCAAGATGGAGATCAGTTGATTAGTCCTAAGCAATGGAGTGACGTAAGTGGATCCATTCCTTGGGAGGTGCTTTGTGGGTTCAAAAACAGGTTGCCTCGGATTGTGATCTGAAGCATTTTCTTTTATTTTCTTCCCGGTAAGCCTGCAGTTGATAAGGTGGGCAGACCTCTGGAGAGGTGGCTGAGTGGTTGAAAGCGGCTCCCTGCTAAGGAGTTACAGGAGGCAACTCCTGTCGAGGGTTCGAATCCCTCCCTCTCCGTTCAAACAAATCCTTTATTTGTGGCTATTCAATAAAATTGAAGGTATCAACTCCTGATGTTTAAGTCACTCACTGGAATTAGCTGTTAACGAAGATTATTTGGTGTATCCATAAATTGCTTGTTCTTCTGCTTCGACGATGTCCTCTTCATTTAGTGCATTAACTTCTATATTTTTTGCTTCATAAGCTTGGCCACTGATAAGGTCTAATGCAAAAGTTGATAAAAAACTCATGAGTCAAATCTAAGTAGAGACTATACATTCGCGTAAATTTTTTTTAAATCAATAGGAGATTATTCTCTATATTGGTTGCTTTTTGTTTTGAAACTTCAATGTTTTGGACCTAGAGAATGAATTTTCTTATCACTCATAGAGATCAATACCTGGAATTGATTTCAAGGATGAGAGTTTAGGGATTTTTGTTCCTAGGGGGTGCTTGAATACATGGATATTTTTCGATCAAATCTTAGTGGCGGAAATGACAGCAGCAGATCGCAAGGCTTTAGAAGCTAAGAAGTCATCAGAACGCAAAGCAGCGGAAGCCAAAAAGGCAGCTGAACGTAAAGCAGCTGAGGACCGTAAGGCAGCACAACGCAAAGCAGCCGAAGCCAAGAAGGTTGCAGAACGCAAAGCAGCTGAGGACCGTAAGGCAGCACAACGCAAAGCAGCTGAGGACCGTAAGGCAGCACAACGCAAAGCAGCTGAGGACCGTAAGGCAGCACAACGCAAAGCAGCCGAAGCCAAGAAGGTTGCAGAACGCAAAGCAGCTGAGGACCGTAAGGCTGTAGAAGCCAAAAAGGCAGCAGATCGTAAGGTTTTAGAAGCCAAGAAGGCAGCTGAGCGCAAAGCAGCTGAGGACCGTAAGGCTGTAGAAGCCAAAAAGGCAGCAGATCGCAAAGCAGCTGAGGACCGTAAGGCAGCAGATCGCAAAGCAGCTGAGGACCGTAAGGCAGCAGATCGCAAAGCAGCTGAGGACCGTAAGGCAGCAGATCGCAAAGCGGCTGAGGACCGTAAGGCTGTAGAAGCCAAAAAGGCAGCAGATCGTAAGGCTTTAGAAGCCAAGAAGGCAGCTGAGCGCAAAGCAGCTGAGGACCGTAAGGCAGCAGATCGCAAAGCGGCTGAGGACCGTAAGGCTGTAGAAGCCAAAAAGGCAGCAGATCGTAAGGCTTTAGAAGCTAAGAAGTCATCAGAACGCAAAGCAGCGGAAGCCAAAAAGGCAGCTGAACGTAAAGCAGCTGAGGACCGTAAGGCAGCACAACGCAAAGCAGCCGAAGCCAAGAAGGTTGCAGAACGCAAAGCAGCTGAGGACCGTAAGGCAGCACAACGCAAAGCAGCTGAGGACCGTAAGGCAGCAGATCGCAAAGCGGCTGAGGACCGTAAGGCTGTAGAAGCCAAGAAGGCAGCAGAACGCAAAGCAGCCGAAGCCAAGAAGGCAGCTGAGCGCAAAGCAGCTGAGGACCGTAAGGCTGTAGAAGCCAAGAAGGCAGCAGAACGCAAAGCAGCCGAAGCCAAGAAGGCAGCCGCTCAGAAGCAGAAGACTTCTGATGCCTTAAAGAAATCAGGACGGTCCAATCAGCCTTCTAAAGCAAAGGAAAATAGGACGGTTTCTGAGAAGAAACGAGAAGGAAGGAATGAATTCTTGAGTGTTTCGGTCTATCTAAATACAGGCAAAATCGCTGGTATTGTTTCAATCGGGGTTGTTGCTTCAGCTGTACTGATTACTGCGCTGACTTTCATTGCACGTTAATGCAACTCTTGTGGGCGTTCTTTCTTGGACGTTTAAAGAAGAAGTTTTTTAATTCCAGCACTAAGTTCGCCCTGGGTGCTTGAATACGCTCCTATTTCCAGGAGAAAATAGTGGTACGCGTTAGAGAGAGGGTTAAAGAAATTCTCGATTTTGCTAGAGCTGAGTCTCCATATCGATCTGCAAATAAAGGATGGATTACTGATGATGTCTTCTTGGAGTGGGGTTCACCTTCTAAAGCAGAATTAAAACAAGGAGATGAGGTTTTAGACATATCGGTTTATTGGAACCCGATAAACCAAATTATTTTGATTCTTTTTTCGGTGATTTTGTTAGCCACAATTTTGGTTTTTTTGGCAGTTTCTTTTACTCATGGAAGGCTTGACTTCTCTTCATGGTCAAAAGGGGAAATAGCTTTAAATGACGTAGCCCAGGTTGAGGTTATTTCCTTAAAAGAGAAAGAACAAACTCCTGATTTCTCGCCACAAGACACACTCAATGAGGCTTCCTTACTGGCCAATGCCGGTTCTATCGAAATCAAGGCCTCGGCTCCTGTTGAGATTGTTAACGCTGATTTAAAACCACTTCAAGAGGAGAGCTTGACTGTTTTAAAACCCACAGGGATTTCAGTTGCAAAACCTACCATGAAAACTCCTGCGAGAGATTTGTCGCAGGTAACGAGAGTTACAGCTGTGGACCTTTTTCAGACTAAAAAGCGATAGGAATTTCTAGACATAGAAATGTTTCCTTTTCCAATCATGGGTTTTGTCAGGGATTGCCGAATTTTTTGTAGGAATTGTTTTACGAATACTCAATTTGTACCTTCTGCCAAGGTGTGGTGCTTGAATAGTGGTGATTATTTAGGGTGATCAAGTGGCAGAAAAACAAGGCAATGAGTTGGCGACCATATCCGTTTATCTGAATACGCCAATAGCGGCGGTGCTTTTGGGGGTAGGGTTCATCGTTGGCTCAGTTTTGTTTGCTGGCGTAATGCTGATTGCTAGGTAACGCCAAAATCATTAGTTTGGGTTTTTTTAGGCATAGCCTTGCTCTGTCTAGAAGATTGCAATGAAATGATTGGTTTATAAAGCAAACTTTCTTGGAGGCTTTGCACTGGTTTTAGGAAATCAAGGCAGGAAAGACAGTGTTTCTCTGCTTCAAATCTGTATTAGATAGATCCTCTGTATTGGCCCTTCTAAATGAAGAAGGGGGAGCATTGCTCCCCCTCACCCCTTGAGATCTGATTTGATTTCTACGTTCGATCTCGTTGGGTCCTAATCTTGTTCTAATCAAATTGGGCGAAGTAACCAATAGGCAAAACTGCTTGTTTTTGCAAAAGTAGATAAAAGATATTTTGTTGCATCAGGAGCCTTTGCAGTTGTTTGCGATGGATTGTTGGCTTTCTAAGTTAGAACTATTTTTTCATTGAAATGAGACCTTTCCTATAAAAAACGATGCTTTCAGTCCCCTTTCGGAGAATGATGCTGGCAACTAAACTTCCTAATCTCACTGGTCAAAAGCGGTAGGTTCCACACTCTGCAGAATCCCCCTGTTTGACTGCAACCAGAAAAGTTCATGCAGTTACTGCATCTTGGGATTTTGAATGGCATATCGAATTAGTTCAAAACTCATATATATGGTCTATCACATTGGAAGGCTATTGGTCCTTAATTAGTTCGCTTGCGATTTCAGGAAGTAGAGATGTGTCTTTTGAACGCTCCCTGCCCACGCTGAATATCACCAATAGCGTTGGATCGCCTCCGGGTATTGAGAACCAAGCAGCATCATGCCTTGCAGTACTCATTAAGCCTGCTTTACTCCAAAGTTGAGACCCTTGAGGTAATCCCGCCCCGATAAATCCATCAATTTGATTATTTAGGTCATCTTGTCTTTGGAGGGGATCAATCGATCTTGATAGAAGTTCTCTTGTCCTTTTACAGGCATTGGGTGATAGAAATCCATTGGTCATAATGGCTTCTAGGAAGCGAGCTGTTCCAGATGTTGTGAGAGTATTTCGGTTGCTGTTGTTTTCTTGATAGAAATCACTATCCCGGCCATATGGACTATCTTCCCAAGTTTTTTGGCAACAATTACTTTCTTTTAGCTCTGGCCAACCAAGACTAGACACCCATTGGTTAATAAGTTGACGTTGAAGTCTCCAGTTATTCCATCCCTCTCCAGCAAGTGATGGGCCACTTGTGGTTCCTGTAAGTAGATCAACGATGAATCCTGTTGCATCATTGCTTGAATTTTTGATCATTGAAGCAAGAGCTCTTCTCATTTCAATGCTTTCTGGGATTAGGTCTTTTTGAATCCATGCTTCAGTAGCGACGGCATAAATCATTTTCACGACACTTGCTGGATAGAGAGGTTTTTTGCTAGCCCAGGAAGCGCCATAACCACTATTTGGTGCAGGGGTAGTGGATTTATACCTAACCCAAGTAATGGAGATGGTTTCATGGAGGCCAGGCCTCCCTCTGTTTTCAAGTCGGTCTAAAAGGTTGCCCAGTTGGGCATGCATTGTCTCGTCGGGAAAGTAGAACGCCATAGCGCTCGCTAAAGATAATGTCGACACTACTCAAGCAATCTTCAAAAGACTTGTTCCCCTTAGGGAGTTATTGGGAATTAAAAAAAAGTGTTAACGGTTTTTCAAGTGTGTATGGGGATGTTCTGGCCACCCAGGCTTTAGAAGGTAGGAGTTTTGAGGTTTTGGAATACAGGGAAAATTTTAATAATCAGTTTTTATGTGATTACCTGAAAGTTCGTTTATTAGAAGATGGCTACATTTGTTGGTTTAGAATTACAGACCTTTTGGGACAAGTTTCTCAAAGCGTAAAGTTTGAACCAACTTTGCTTTCTTTTAAGCAAATACGTTCAAGAAATTTTCTTATTCTTGATTGGATTCAAGAATGTTCCAATCAACCAAATAAATATTTGTGGGGTGGAACAACTGGTCCTGACTTTGATTGTTCAGGCCTTGTTCAGGCTTCATTTTCCAGTCAAGGTATTTGGGTCCCACGCGATGCTTATCAGCAGGAAGAATTCTCTATTTCATTGGAAGCTTCTCTGTATAACTTAGATTTGCTATGCCCTGGAGACCTTGTGTTTTTTGGAACTTCTTTAAGGTGTAATCATGTTGGTATCTACAAAGGAAATGGCTTCTATTGGCATAGTTCTGGTGTGGAGCATGGACACAATGGGATTGCATTAGACAGTTTGACTTCTGTGGAAGCTGATAGTGTTGCCAGCTACTATCGTGAACATTTTCGTGGTGCAGGAAGAGTTGAGTGTTGTCACGATGGCACCACTCTTCCGTAATGCTTCCATCTATCTTGCAAAATACTGGGAATTATCGGGATGACTTCGCCCAAAGAGCTTTCAGTAGTGGTGCCTATCTACAACGAGGAAGAGAGTTTGCCAGAGTTGGTGGATCAGCTTTTAGCTGCTTTGAGACCTGCTTTTGCAACTTTTGAAATAGTTCTGGTAAATGATGGTTCGACAGATCGCACGGCAGAAGTTTTGGCCGAGTTAAGTAATCAAGTTAAGGAAATAGTGGGAGTGCTTTTAAGAAAAAATTATGGGCAGACTGCTGCTATGGCAGCTGGTTTTGATATTGCCATTGGAGAGATAGTAGTGAGTTTAGATGGTGATCTTCAAAATGACCCTGCTGATATTCCACTTCTCGTTGACAAATTACGTGAGGGATATGATTTGGTTAGCGGTTGGCGTTACAAGCGTAAAGATTCTGCTTTGCAAAGAAAGTTGCCTTCAAAGATTGCGAATCGACTTATTGGTCGAGTTACAGGGGTAAGACTGCATGATTATGGTTGCTCTTTAAAAGCATATCGAAAAGAAGTTCTTGCTGATATGAGGCTTTATGGGGAGCTTCATCGCTTTCTTCCTGTATTGGCAAACATCGAAGGGGCTCGTATAACCGAAGTTAAAGTGAATCATCGTGGCAGACGATATGGAACTAGCAAATATGGAATTGATAGGACTTTTAGGGTTTTGATGGATTTGCTTACGGTTTGGTTTTTGAAGAGTTTTTTGACTAGACCAATGTATGTCTTTGGGTTTGGAGGGTTGCTTGCAATAGCAGGAAGTCTTTTGGCAAGTTTTTATTTGTTTGTAATCAAACTGATGGGAACTGATATTGGGAATCGTCCTCTTCTCACATTGGCCTTAGTGTTAGGCCTTGCTGGCGTTCAGCTGTTTTGCTTTGGCCTTTTAGGGGAGCTTCAGATGCGTACATATCATGAAAGCCAAGCAAGACCGATTTATCGCATTAGAGAGACATTACGGGGCAATACTTTCTCTTGAATTAATGGGATGTTGTTTTTTTGCTCTTTAATTGCATTCGCAGCAGCAAAAACGACATGTGGATCAGAGTCTTTTAAACCTCTACGTAAAAAAGGTAAAACGGATTTATGTCCCCATTTGGTACAAATCTGAATTGCCTTTAGTCGCTCTTCAGGCCCTTTATTCATTAATTGTTGAAGTTGCCTTTGGAGTTGGGCTCTCTCTCGAGCTGTTTGCGGTGCTTCAAAAACATCTTCCGAAGCTTTTTGGGATAGAAAATCAATTGATTTTTTCCCCTTCGGAGAATTCATTAAGGAGATTTGTGTGCGATTCATGTCCACTATTTGGCTAGCGACAGTATTGCCAAAGATTTTCTGGTTTGGACGTCTCCCTAGGCTCCACATCACTAGCACAACTAGAAAAGCAGCTGATCCTGCAAAAATCTGATTCATGGATTTGATCGTTTTGGAAGATTTTTGAAGTGGTAATGGATTGAACTTTTATTTCGCCCATGGGGTCAAAGTGAGACCACAACATCGGCTATCTATACAGTATGTATTGATTACTCGTATATGCCATGGAAAGTGAATTTGCAGCCAACTGGTTGCCTGGAGTTTTTGTCCCTTTAATTGGGCTTATAACACCCGCGATCTTTATTGTGCTGGTTGGACGCCACATCACAGCAACTGACTGAGGGATCTGCCCAATTTCTCCTCAGCTAACACAGTTCTATTAAACAAAAATGACTGAATTCCAAGATCCGTTTCTTCGCTCCAATGCTCCTGTCAGGTTCCCCGAGAAATATCTCGACCAGTCAGCTCGACCAACTGATATTGGGATAGCTGAGCAGTGGGCAGTTAATCCAGCCAAAGACCCTTGTGTTGGAGATTTGGCTACTCCTGTAAACAGTGGCTATTTCACGAAGGCATGGCTGAATAACCTTCCTTTTTATCGTGAAGGCTTGTCCCCTAATTTCCGTGGCCTAGAAGTAGGCGCGATGTTTGGGTATTTCCTTTTTGGTCCATTCGCTATTACGGGCCCATTCCGTAATACTGATTTTGCTTTGACAGCAGGTCTTTTGAGTGCAGTTGGTGCAATGCATATTCTTACTGCCCTTCTTGTGCTTTATAACGCTCCTGGAAAGGCTCCAAATGTTCAGCCACCTGATTGCACAATTGTAAATCCTCCTGCTGATTTATTTACCAGGCAGGGATGGGCAGATTTTACTAGCGGTTTTTGGCTAGGTGGATGCGGTGGAGCAGTTTTTGCATGGCTTTTATGCGGAACTCTTCATGTTGATACCTTGATGCAACAAGGTGCATTTTTCCCTTGGGTAGGTTGATTTTAGGTAGTTTTAGGTAGCTTATTTGTTAAAAAAAATTGTCCAAGCCTAAAATTTAGGCTTGGACAATTTTTTTATGTAAGAACAGCAATTGCAAAGTTTTTTCGGTTTTGGAATAATCAATTCTCACAGCTTTACATAATTGCACTAACCTTTCTTTATTCAAGAAGAATTTTACTTTTACTTGATGCCACCTATTTCGAACATTAAGCATCCTTTAGAAGGGATTCTTTACCTGGTGATTTTGGCTATAGTTTTTCGCTGGAGATGGCCAAAGTCATGGAATGGTTTTCTTGATCGCATTTCAGCAAAAGAAAGTAAATGAATTGTGTTTAGCAAATTAAAGAAATTTATTTTCAAGACTTTCATTAGGACAATGAGCTTATATGTATTTATGAGATCATTTATTTCCCTTAAAAGCTATTCCTTCAGTCCTTTTACCTAATTTTGTTGAGTCGTTTTTATTAGAAGAGTTCATAAAAAGATTTTTCTTTTTTTAATAAGTATTTTGGTTGTAGAAAATTTTGTTTCTTGAGTGAAGCAGATTATTTGAACTAACCTTTGATCTTCAGGCTTATTCCTTTTCAATAAAAAGGCCCCATCAGATTAATCTGATGGGGCCTTTTTATTGGATTAATTTCCTCCCTAAAAGAGAAGGGAGAAGTTGTTATCCAAATTTGCCTGCAGTGGAACCTATGACGAATGCCGCATAGGTGACCGCGGTGCCAACTACAAAGTGAGTTACACCAACAAGGCGGGCTTGAACGATCGATAGAGCAACAGGCTTGTCTCTCCACCCAACAAGATTGGCAATTGGAGTGCGCTGATGTGCCCATACCAGAGTTTCAATCAGCTCTTGCCAGTAACCACGCCAGGAGATGAGGAACATAAATCCTACTGCCCAGACAAGGTGGCCCCAAAGGAACATAAATGCCCATGGACTTAGCGAGTTAACGCCAAAGGGGTTGTAGCCATTAATTAGCTGAGAGCTATTTAGCCACAAGTAATCCCTAAACCATCCCATCAGATAGGTTCCAGATTCATTGAACTGCGCAATGTTGCCCTGCCAGATAGCTAGATGCTTCCAATGCCAGTAGAACTGCACCCATGCAATTGTGTTAACAGCCCAGAACAGTGCCATATAGGTGGCGTCCCAAGCAGAAACATCACAGGTACCACCTCTTCCAGGTCCATCACAAGGGAAGGAATATCCAAAGTCCTTTTTGTCTGGGATCAATTTGGATCCTCTGGCATCAAGTGCACCTTTGATCAAGATCAAAGCAGTGGTATGAATCCCAAGAGCAATGCCATGGTGAACTAAGAAGTCTGCTGGTCCTATAGGAAGGAAGTTGGTCGATGCATCAGGTGCATTGATCATGTCCATCCAGTAGTGATTTCCTGGCATATTGGCGGCAGCAAGACTGGCTGCACTGTTTGCGTTGGAAAGCAAAGCATCGAAGCCATAGATTGTCTTGCCAGAAACACCCATTAGGAATTGAGCAAAGATTGGCTCAATTAGTATTTGTTTTTCTGGAGTTCCAAAAGCCACACAAACGTCATTATGGACGTATAGACCAAGTGTATGGAAGCCAAGAAGCATACATACCCAGCTTAGGTGGCTAATAAGAGCTTCTTTTGTGCCTAGAACTCTTGCCAGAACATTGTCCTTGTTGAGCTCAGGGTCATAGTCTCTTATGAAGAAGATTGCTCCATGAGAGAACGCACCACACATAAGCAAGATGGCTATGTATTGGTGATGGGTATACAAGGCTGCTTGAGTCGTGTAGTCCTGCGCTATGTATGCATAGGAAGGCAGGGCACCCATATGATGAGCAACCAAACTGCAAGCCACACCTAGGCAAGCTAAAGCTAGGCCAAGTTGGAAGTGCAGAGAGTTATTAACGGTCTCATAGATACCGTCATGGTTAATGCCGAAATGACCTTTATGAGGATCATTTGGGTGGTCTGTTTTGTGACCTTCGGTGATCTCTTTTAGTGTGTGACCAATGCCAAATGTATTTCTATACATATGTCCGCCAATGATCATCACTACCCCTAAGGCGAGATGATGATGAGCAATGTCAGTTAGCCAAAGAGAACCGCTATCTGGATGTAATCCACCCATGAAGGTATAGATAGCTGTACCTGCACCTTGAGAGGTTCCAAAAACGTGATCCAAAGAATCTGGATTTTGGGCATATGCACCCCAGTTACCTGTGAAGAACGGCATTAAACCGGCCGGATGAGGTAAAACTGTGAGCCAATTGTCCCAGCCAACATGTTGGCCACGAGATTCAGGGATAGCTACGTGTATAAGGTGGGCATTCCAGGCGATGTTTGTAAAGCCAAACAAGACTGCAATGTGATGGTTCAACATTGCTTCAGCGTTTTTGAACCAGGCCAATGAAGGACGGAACTTTGGCTGAAGATGTAACCAGCCTCCAAAAAGGAG
This sequence comes from Prochlorococcus sp. MIT 1341, assembly GCF_034092415.1. Taxonomy (NCBI): domain Bacteria; kingdom Bacillati; phylum Cyanobacteriota; class Cyanophyceae; order Synechococcales; family Prochlorococcaceae; genus Prochlorococcus; species Prochlorococcus sp. MIT 1341. The sequence continues at coordinate 1,460,873 of NZ_CP139304.1, forward strand.
CCAGCAAACCATGATATTTATGAAAATCGCACCCTGGTAAAGCTCAGTATTGGTCCTCATTCCAATGGTGTACCACCAATGGTAAAGACCTGAATAAGCAATATTTACGGGTCCACTAGCACCTGCTTGGGTCAAAGCATCTGTAATGCCTTGTCCAAAGTGAGGGTCCCAGATACCGTGCGCGATTGGGCGAACATGAGTTGGGTCGGCGACCCAAGCCTCGAAGTTGCCCTGCCAGGCGATGTGGAACAGGTTGCCTGCAACCCAAAGGCCGATTATCGCCAGATGGCCGAAGTGTGTTGAGAAGATCTTTTGGTAAAGAGCTTCTTCAGTCATTCCGTCATGGCTCTCGAAGTCGTGAGCCGTGGCGATGCCGTACCAAATACGACGGGTTGTAGGGTCCTGTGCCAGACCCTGGTTAAACGAGGGAAATTTCGTTGCCATTTAGGGAAAGGTCAGGAAAGGTCAGCCGAGCCCAAGAAGGCGGGCGTGGAAGAAGGCCCAGGTGGTAACAATACCGCCTAGGAGGAAGTGGGTTACACCCACGGCACGGCCTTGGGTGATTGATAGAGCCCTGGGCTGGATGGCGGGAGCCAACTTCAGCTTGTTATGAGCCCAAAGAATTGACTCAAAGAGCTCCTGCCAATAACCGCGACCGGTGAACAGGAACATCAAGCTGAATGCCCAAATAAAGTGTGCTCCAAGGAATAGAAGGCTATAGCCACTTATGGCATTGCCGTAGCCAGTGAGAACCTGAGAGGACTGAGCCCATAGGAAATCACGTAACCATCCATTGATGGTTATACCGCTTTGAGCAAAGTTTCCACCTGTAAGACCCCATACATCGCTTTGCATCTTCCATGAGAAGTAGAAGATAATTACTGAGATGGAGTTGTACATCCAGAACAAGCCAAGGAATACATGGTCCCAAGAAGAAACTTGGCATGTACCACCACGGCCTGGTCCATCGCAAGAGAAACGGAATCCAAGCTGAGCCTTGTCAGGAATCAAACGAGAGCTTCTTGCGTAAAGAACACCTTTAAGAAGGATTAGGAGAGTTACGTGGATGGTGAAAGCGTGGACATGATGAATCATCAGATCCGCAGTCCCAAGAGGCATTGAGAACGCCTCACTAACTCCACCAGGTAAGTTTCCTGCTCCAACCATAGAAGCTGTTCCAATTGAGTTCTGCCACAACTGCTGAGTCCACTGAGCGAAGACAGGTTGGATTTGAATAGCTGTATCGCTAAACATGTCACCAGGACGTCCAAGAGCGCGCATTACATCGTTATGGATGTAAAGACCAAAGCTATGGAAGCCGATGAACATACAGACCCAATTAAGTTGACTGATTATGGCGTCACGAGCCTTGAGAATCCTGTCAAGGACATTGTCTACGTGAATTGCAGGGTCATAATCCCTAATCATTGCAATGCCACCATGAGCAGCGGCTCCACAGATCATTAGGCCACCAATCCACATATGGTGAGTGAATAGTCCTAATACTGTTGCGTGATCTAGGGAAATGTATGGATACGCGGGAAGAGCATACTGATGATGCGCAACCACAATGGATCCAGAACCAACCATGGCAAGGTTGATGCTTAGCTGTCCATGCCAGCTATTGCTCAAAAACTCAAAGATGCCTTCGTGACCTTTTGGTGCTGGGAAAAGGATTGGATCGCCTTTTGCGTTATCCAAAATTGTCTTCATGTTGTGACCAACACCATGAACGGAGTTGCCCCACATGTGACCACCAAATACAGCAAATACACCCCAGGCCAAATGATGGTGGGATATATCAGTCATCCAAAGGCTTCCTGTTACAGGATTTAAGCCACCTTTGTTGGTGAGAATATCACTGAAAGCCCACCAGTTAAGAGTGAAAAAGTTTTCCACTGTTCTGCCGGCAAGGCTTGGGAAAATTTGACTTGCTACTGATGGGCTGCAAAGCGTAGTAGTAGGAATGTCTGCTGCACTAGCAATGGTTACTCCATCAATAACAAGAGGCTTGCCTGCATCAATTGCATCAAGCATTGCAGCTACTGGGGCACCTATATGTATTAGGTGTCCAGCCCAGGCAATTGAGCCAAGACCAAACAAAATAATTTGATGGTGCTGCATCATTGGCTGAACCTTCTGGAACCAAGCCAGTTTTGGTGCAGCCTTGTGATAGTGGTAGATACCTCCGTGAAGTACTAGAGCTGCCATCACCAGAGCTCCAATAGCTAAAGCCAAGAGCTGTGTCTCGTTGGTGATGCCCCAGGACCTCCACATTTGGAAAATACCTGATGTGATCTGCATGCCGCTATATCCGGCACCTAGATCAGCATTCATAATTTCTTGGCCGACAATTGGCCAGACCACTTGTGCACCTGGTTTTACGTGCGTTGGATCTGCCAGCCAACCGGTGTAGTTAGAGAAGCGGGCGCCATGGAAAAAGGCACCACTCATCCAAACAAAAACTACCGCTAGATGTCCGAAGTGGGCCGAAAAAATCTTTCGGCTTGTTTCCTCTAGATCACCTATGTGGGTGTCAAAGTCGTGTGCGTCTGCGTGGAGGTTCCAAATCCAGGTAGTGGTTTTGGGACCTTTAGCGAGGCTTCGTGACCAAAAGCCAGGTTGTCCGGCTTTTTCTATATCGGCAGGGACATGATCCCTGTCAACTGGTTGGTCATAAGGAGTAGGAACTCCTCCTGAAGGCTTCACTTTTCCCCCACGTTCTGGTGGGCTAATAGTCATCGAGAGCTTCCTCGAGGTATGGGTATCGAGGTGGAGGGCCACCCCTTGTGCAAGCTCTAAAGCTTGGCAGGACCAGCGAAATCAGAGGTTTAGACCTTTGTTTGCACTGGAGAGAGTGGGCCCCCACAAGGGGACCGCTTCAGGAAGCATAGATCCGAGAGCCATTCACTACCTATGCAAGTAACATAATGTTCTATACAGTTCATAACTAGTCTGGGCTTTAACTCTCTTGAAGGCTCTTTATCAGGACTGATTCACCAAATAAATCCTCTTTAGAGCTACAAAGTGAAGCTATCTAAGTAGCTTAAGTTTCATAAAATTAACAATAATTACCTTCAGGCTGCTTCGGCATTTAAAGATTGCTTCTTTCTGCTAAGGGCGGCTTGAAAAATCTTTTCTTGGGTGTTTCTCCTGAAAATTATTTAGCAAAGACCAGTTAGGTTTGATTAGTCTTTAAATTTAGATAGCTAGATAGGTGTGAGGAGACTCCAGAGATTCACGTGCTTCATCCTTCGATATCACGACAATGAATCCATAAGTAAAAATTGGCATTAATTTATTCTCAAGCTAATTTTCTTCGGAATTTCCAATTCAGAGACTTGCCCTAGGCCTCTCTCCTAGTTCATTGCCATTGCTTCAGAGGCTTAGAACTAGGAAGCATTTTGAGCATATAGCTCTTACTCCTGGCGCGGCTTCTGCCTTGAAGTCGCAGCCAGCAGATTTGTTGGTTGCTCCAGCTGCTGACCTTTTTCGGCAATATTGGTCTAAAGAAACAATCATTTGCATCGTTGGTGCGTTGGGTGCTTCTACACGACTAATTGCTCCTTTCTTAACTGGCAAGGATCTTGATCCTGCAGTTTTAGTTCTTGATGCAAAGGCCAAACATGTAGTGCCCTTGATTGGTGGACATGCTTCTGGAGGAGAGGCGTTAGCGTTTGAAATAGCGGCTGATATAGGGGCTGATCCTGTAATTACTAATGATTCAAACTCTCAAGAACGATTAGCGATTGATAGTTTTGGGGAGGCCTGGGGATGGAGACGTGGCGGCAAAACTATTGCCTGGAATAAGTTGATGCATCTACTTTCGCAAGGAAGACAACTTGATTTTGAGCAGCATTCAGGCACAACTGAGTGGCAACTTGCAAAAGCTGCTTCCAATGGCTGTTTTCTATCATCCAGAAGTTCTTCTTCTGCTTGTGATTTTTATATAGGTCCATTTAGAGGGGTTGAATGTTGTTGGCATCCTCCCAATATTTGGATTGGGATTGGATGTGAAAGAAATACAAGCCTGAGCATAGTGAAAAGAGCTTTAGGCATTTCACTAGATACTGTTGGCATTGCCATCGAAGCTATTGCAGGCTTGGCCAGTGTTGAAATTAAGGCTGATGAGGCTTGTATTTTGTCCATGGCAGCCTCACTTGGATGTCCGATAAGGCTTTTTACTAATCAAGAACTCTCAAAAGTGAATGTGCCAAACCCTTCAGTTCAAGTGGCGAATGCCATAGGAATTTCATCTGTTGCCGAAAGCGCTGCATTACTCGCTGCTGGACATTTAGGAAAGTTGCTTTTCGAAAAAAGAGTTTTTTCTGCGCAGGATGATGAAGTTGGAGCTGTAACTATTGCCATTGCAGAATCAGCGGAAGCTTTTGCGCCTAATCGCGGTGAATTGCATTTGGTAGGAAGTGGACCTGGAGACTTATCGTTTCTTACGTATGATTCAAGGCGGGCTCTTTCTAGAAGTGTTGTTTGGATTGGATATGGTCTTTATTTGGATTTGTTAGAGCCTTTACGCAGACCAGATCAGGTGCGAATAGAAAGTCAAATTACACAGGAGCGTGATAGATGCATTTATGCATTGAAGTTAGCTAGACAGGGGATTAGAGTTGCACTTATCTCCTCAGGAGATTCTGGGATATATGGAATGGCAGGCTTAGCTTTAGAGCTTTGGTTAGAACAAAAAGTTTCTCAGAGGCCTGTTTTTCAAGTTCATCCTGGTATATCAGCTTTGCAATTGGCTGCAGCAAGAGTTGGAGCCCCATTAATGCATGATTTTTGTACAGTTAGCCTTAGTGATCGCCTTACACCTTGGGAAAAGATCGAAGCTAGGGTTAGGTCTGCTGCAGAAGGAGATTTTGTGATTGCAATTTATAACCCTCGCTCTAAAGATCGTTTATGGCAGTTAAACAGAGTATTTGATCTTTTATTGGAATTTCGTAGCCCAAATACTCCAGCATTACTAGCTAGAAATCTAGGGAGAGAAGGTGAAAAGGTTCATTTATATACTCTTGATAGTCTCCCAGTAGAGGAGGTCGATATGCTTTCTCTTGTAATTATTGGCAATAGTGAAAGCAGGCAAGAAAATGGACAAATGATTACTCCAAGGGGCTATAAATAACATTTCTAATGTATTGTTTTTTTTATGACATATCGGGATGACAGGATTCGAACCTGCGGCCCCTTCGTCCCGAACGAAGTGCGCTGCCAAGCTGCGCTACATCCCGTTCTGCTAATTCTAGAAGATTTTGATAAGGGCTGGAAAACTGTAGGCAAGTTGGATTAAGGTTTAATTTATGAGATCTAATGCATTTAAAAAACCTAGCTGGTTGAGGGTTAAAGCTCCTCAAAAGCAACGGATTGGCGAGGTTTCAGACTTACTTTTAGATCTTCATTTAAATACTGTTTGCCAAGAAGCTAGTTGCCCTAATATTGGTGAATGCTTTGCAGGTGGCACTGCAACTTTCTTAATAATGGGCCCAGGTTGTACCCGAGCATGTCCTTATTGTGATATAGATTTTGATAAAAGCACTCGCCCTATTGATTTTTCTGAACCTGAGCGAGTTGGAGAAGCTGTCGTTCGGTTGAATCTTAGTCATGTAGTTATTACTTCCGTAAATCGGGATGACCTTTCCGATGGTGGTGCTAGTCAGTTTGTTAGGTGTGTTGAAATAATTCGGGAAAGATCACCAATTACCACAATCGAACTTCTAATACCTGATTTATGCGGTAACTGGGAGGCGTTAACGAAAATTATGAACATCTCACCCGATGTACTGAACCATAATATTGAAACAATACCAAGACTTTATAGTCGTGTCAGGCCACAAGGTGTTTATAGTCGATCATTGGAATTGTTAGAGAAAGTAAGGAAATCTTCTGATAAGATTTATACTAAATCTGGGCTAATGGTTGGTTTAGGTGAAAAGGATAATGAAGTTTTCAAGGTTTTGATAGATTTAAAAAGAAGAGGGGTAGATATTGTGACTCTTGGGCAATATCTTTCACCAAGCTCTAAGCATCTCCCGGTTCAAAGATATGTTCCTCCAAAGATTTTTCAGCTTTACAAGGACTATGGTGAGAAGGAATTAGGTTTCTTGCAGGTAGTTAGCTCACCCTTGACTCGTAGTAGTTACCATGCGGGTCAGATTAAAAGACTAATGAGAGAGAACCCTAGGTAGGTTAAGTTACAGATTATCTCCAGCAATTAGATTCCATTCGTGTAACTTCCATGTGACTAATTTTGCGCTTATCATAGGATCTTTTTCTATTATTTTTTTCGCTTCACTAAAAGATTTTGCCTTAAATATTAGCAATCCTCCTCCTCCAGGTGTCTGCTTATGATCAGTTAGGTAACCACTATATATTTGGATTCCTTTTGATTGCATTCTTTTAATCCATATAATATGCATATCTATATGTTTTCTTCGAGACTGACTGGAAAGCTCCCTTGTAGATCTGGTAAATGTTTCAGTTTTTGCGAACCAAGGCATCTTTTACTTACTAAATGTCACTTGTCATTTAAGCATAAGTTTTCCTTTTCACTTGGGGGCACCAGAACCTTAAATTTATTTTTCCAGTGATGCCAATTCTTAATGATTAGACTTGTTTTTTGACTATTAGTATTTTGTAGATGTTTTTCAAGCAGTTCTTTAAGTATGAATTCTTGTTTGTTGGTAATTAGATTGTAAACCTCAACGATTTCTGTATTTACATTTTTATTAGTTTTCCCATCTTCGTCTAGTAGGAATGCAACTCCTCCTGTCATGCCTGCGGCAATGTTGCGACCTGTAGACCCTAATACAACAACAACTCCGCCAGTCATGTACTCACAGCAATGATCACCTGAGCCTTCAATAACAGCAACTGCTCCGCTATTTCTAACTGCAAAGCGTTCTCCAGCCCTGCCAAGAGCAAATAACTCTCCACCAGTTGCACCGTATAGGCAGGTATTGCCCAGGATTACTTGATCAGCATTATTTGCTCTTTCAAATGAAGGTGTAAGACTAATTCGACCGCCATTCATACCTTTCCCTACATAGTCATTGGCTTCTCCTATAAGAGAAATATTCATTCCTTTAAGGAGGAAAGCACCAAAGCTTTGGCCTGCAGATCCAGTGAAATTTAGATTTAATTCACCTTTAAAACCATTGTTCCCATATTTAGAGGCAATTTCACCTGCAATTCTTGCACAGACACTTCGATCAGTATTTAGGATTGGGATGGTTAATGTAATCCTTTTTTGTTGTTCAATAGCCTGATTTAATTGCACATTTCTAAGTAATTCTTCCTCAAGTGTTTCTCCATTATTATGGGCTTTTTCGCTATGTATTAGCCAAGATCTATTGGCATATTTTTCAACTTTCTTTATTGGTCCAAGAAGGCAGCTAAGGTCTAACGATTTTGTTTTCAATAAGTCAACCGTTCGTTGTTCAAGGAAATCTGTGCGTCCAATTAAGTCTTCTATTTTTGAAACGCCCAATACACTCATTATTTGCCTTACTTCTTCAGCTATAAAAAAGAAAAAATTTACAACATATTCTGGAATTCCTGTGAAACGCTTTCGCAACTTCTCCTGTTGGGTAGCAACACCCACAGGGCAGTTATTTGTATGACAAACTCGTGCCATGATGCATCCTTCGGCAATCATTGCTATCGAGCCAAACCCATATTCTTCTGCTCCAAGTAGAGCAGCAATTACAACGTCCCAGCCAGTTTTTAGTCCACCATCAGCTCGAAGTAAAACACGATCACGAAGACCATTCTCAAGTAAAGCTCTGTGCACTTCTGTTAGGCCGAGTTCCCATGGCCCCCCAGCATGTTTTATTGAGCTTAACGGTGATGCACCTGTGCCTCCATCATGACCAGAGATTTGTATGACGTCTGCATTGGCTTTAGCTACTCCTGCAGCGATAGTCCCAATACCTATTTCAGCGACTAGTTTGACACTTACTTTTGCTTCGGGATGAACCTGATGAAGGTCGTGGATTAGTTGTGCAAGGTCTTCAATTGAGTAAATGTCGTGATGTGGAGGAGGAGAGATAAGAGCTACGCCTGGTTTGCTGTTGCGTAGCTTGGCGATATAAGGATCTACTTTTGGACCAGGCAATTGGCCTCCCTCGCCGGGTTTAGCCCCCTGAGCTACCTTGATTTCTAATTGTCTTCCGCTTCGCAGGTATTCAGGAGTAACACCGAAACGTCCAGAGGCAATTTGTTTAATCGCAGAGCAAGCCGTATCTCCATTACGTAAGCCATGGATATTTGGGAGTGTGGAAGAATGTTTTTCTTTATCTACATCATTGAGTGGTTTGAATCTTTGAGGATCTTCGCCTCCTTCCCCACTATTACTTTTGCCACCAATCCGATTCATTGCTACAGCAAGTACCTCGTGAGCTTCTCTTGATAATGCACCAAGGCTCATGCCACCAGTACAAAAGCGCGTGCAAATTGATTCGACACTTTCAATTTGATCTAGTGGTAGTGGCTCAGAGACAGGTTTTAATGTAAGAAGGTCTCGTAAAACAGTTGCTGGACGGCCTTCTAGTAAAGTTTTATATGTTGAAAAGTGATCGTATTTTGGTCCTAGTTTTACTGCTGCATGGAGAGCTTTTGAAATTTCGGGTGAATTTAGGTGAAACTCTCCACCAGTTCTATGTTGCACAAACCCCATGAATTCAAGCTTGTTTTGTTCTAATTCTGGGAATGCTTTTTTATGAAATGTCAGGGTTTCATTGGCTAGGTCATTAAGACTGATTCCTGCAATTCGACTTGTTGTGCCTTTGAAAGCTAGACCTATTAGGTCGGCTCCTACTCCTATTGCTTCGAAAATTTGCGCTCCGTGGTAACTCGAGAGCATTGATATACCAATTTTAGAAAGGATTTTGCGCAGTCCATCTTCTAAGGCTTTTCGCAAATTCGATTGAGCCTCGGTAATGGTTATGGACTTTATTTTGCCACTTTCCATGAGCTTTTGGGTTCGAGGCTTGCTCCACCAGTGCCGGGTCGTTTCCCATGTAAGCCATGGACATACTGCACTTGCTCCATATCCAATAAGACAAGCAAGGTGATGGGTGTTCCAACACTGTGCAGTTTCAACAACTATTGAAGTTTTTAGACGTAGTCCTTTGCGAAGTAAATGATGGTGGACTGCACCAACTGCAAGAAGGGGCGGGATATAAGTATTTTTTTTATCAGCACCTTTGTCTGAAAGAATTAATACTTGCGTGTCATTTAATACATATTCTTCAGCCTTATTACATAGCGTTTCTATTTCTTTTTGAAAATAATTATTACTTCTTTCCACACTGATGAGTGTGGAAATAGTATTAGTTGATATCCCTTTTCGGGATATCTCTTCAAGTTCACCTTCATTAAGAATTGGTGTTTTTAGATGTAAAACTTTTGTGGCATCTTCCTTTGGTTTGAGTGGTGAGTGTCTTTTCCCAAGATGCATCTCAAGACTCATCACTAGTTTTTCTCTTAGTGGATCAATTGGTGGATTCGTGACTTGAGCAAAGCGTTGCTTGAAGTAGTCATAAAGAATATGTGGTTTGTTAGATAGGACGGCTAGTGGGATGTCATCTCCCATACAAAAAGTAGGTTCTTTTGCCGAGCCAGCCATTGATTCGATGACCAGGTCAAAATCTTCAGAGGTGAATCCGAAAGCGGTTTGCTGGTGGAGGACATCTATTTCGCTGAGATTTTTTTTGTCTTCCCAGGCTTGTTTTTGTAGGGTTTTCCGATGTTTAGTCAGCCAATCTCTATAAGGGTTCCTAGTCGCAACTTCATGCTTTACGTCCCAGTTCCTAAGAAGTCGAGCGTTTTCCAGATCAACTGCGAGCATTTGGCCAGGACCAAGTCGACCTTTTTCGATGATTTGGTCTTCTTGAAGTTCTACCACTCCTGCTTCTGATCCCATTACTACAAAGCCATCATTCGTGATGCAATAACGAGCAGGACGAAGTCCATTCCTATCGAGCGTGGCTCCAACATATCGCCCATCAGAAAACACAAGTAATGCAGGCCCATCCCAGGGTTCCTGGGTGCAAGCAGAATATTCGTAGAAAGCTTGAATTTCAGGCTTGTCGGTTAGTTCTGGTTGATCTCTGAAGGCTTCTGGAACAAGAGTTAGAAGGCTGTCAGTGATTGGCCTTCCACTCCGAACGAGTAGTTCTAGAGTTGCATCGAGATTTGCTGAATCACTGAAGGAGTCATTTACTACTGGTTGCAGGTCTTTTGCGTCCATTCCCCAAACCTCTTCCAGATTTACTTCAGTAGCTCTTGCCCAGTTCAAGTTCCCAAGCAAAGTGTTTATTTCTCCGTTGTGACCTAGCAGCCTCATTGGCTGAGCGAGTGGCCATTTTGGAAGTGTGTTGGTGCTGAAGCGACGGTGATAGACAGCAAAAGGTACTTCAAACCTTTCATCTCGAAGGTCCTCATAGAACAGTGCTAGTACTGAAGAACGCACCATTCCCTTGTAAACCACGGTTCGGCAACTCAAAGAGGCTATATAGAGTTCGGTGTCTAAATGATTCCAGATTTTTCTAGCTCGTTTTCCAATACGCCTTCTCAATCTAAAAAGAGTTGCCTCTAAGGAATCTTGGGATACTGATGATTGTCCTTCCAAGAGCCATTGTTCGATAGCTGGAACATTTGCTTTTGCAAGGGTGCCAAGCTTTGATTCGTCTACGGGGACTTTTCTCCACCCTTTTGGTATTAGTCCTAGTGATCTTGCCTCTTCTTCGCAGAATTTGTGAGCTTCCTCTCTTGTAGAAGGATCTTTTGGCATGAAAAGCATGCCTAGTCCATAAGATTTACGGTTTTTTTCTATTGCAGGCCATACCTCACTTAGAAAATTCCATGGGATTGCACAAAGTAAACCGGCTCCATCTCCGGAATCGCTATCACCACCGCACCCTCCTCTGTGTTCCATGCATTCCAGACCTCGCAGTGCTTGCTCTAGTAACCAATGACTTGCTTCGCCATTGATTTTGGCTAAAAACCCCACTCCACAGGAATCCTTCTCGCCAGCCACTGCTTTTGGAGCGCTGGTGTCGCAGTGAGGCCAACTAGGGCGAATGGGAACTTGAGACATAACCTTCAACCGAGCTTTTTCCTTGCGCCAAAAAGGCTTGCGGACTTCTTCATGAATGAACCAAAGGAAGATCCTAAGTAGTGAACCTCCATAAGTTTGATCGAGATGGTTTGCTCCATTCACTTTCTATCGTGGAGCATTTTCTAGGATTATTTGAAACTACCAATCTCTATCAGTAACACTTTAAAGATGGCTTGAATCTTGGAAGTGACATTTCGAAGATTTTTCATCATTAAGAGTCGGTTCACCTCCTTAAGCAACTGTAAAAATCTTTACATCGGGTTATTTTTATTGAATGAGTCATCGAAGTAGTTTGGGAATGCAAAAGAGCTTGAAATCAAATAATTTTTATCTTCAAAGCAACCTGCCCATGCTGTTTTATCAGGCACAATGCGCGCTGTTTTGAAGCGTGATGCTCAAAAACAACGAAATCAGTTTGATTTTTGCTTAGAAGGTCACAAGATAAAGCAGCTGATTTATTTGGTTTGGCCAGGTGAACAGCTAATCTGGTTGATTGTGATATGAGGTCGGAGTTCCGACCCTATGACTATCGTAAATGCCAACAATCCAACAGCTAATTCGAACTGAGAGACAGCGTCTGACCAGAAAGACAAAATCTCCAGCATTGAGAGCATGCCCTGAGAGACGGGGTGTATGTACCCGTGTCTATACCTCTACTCCAAAAAAGCCTAATTCGGCCTTAAGAAAGGTTGCAAGAGTTAGGCTTACTTCTGGTTTTGAGGTTACGGCATACATCCCAGGAATAGGTCATAACCTCCAAGAACACTCAGTAGTGTTGATCAGAGGTGGCAGAGTTAAAGATCTTCCAGGTGTGAGATATCACATTATTCGAGGCACTCTAGATACCGCAGGGGTTAAAGATCGCCGTCAGGCTCGCTCAAAGTACGGTGCCAAATCACCTAAAAGTTAGCTTGATCTTATCTATTAGGGATTTTTCTTTTTTATTAGTTTCTTCACTCAAATTTTTTGGCCAACTATGTCACGCAGAAACGCAGCAGAAAAAAAACCAGTTCTTCCTGACCCACAGTTCAACAACAGGCTTGCGACAATGATGATTGCAAGGTTGATGAAGCATGGAAAGAAATCCACAGCTCAAAGAATTCTTTCAGAAGCTTTTGGCTTGATTAACGAACGTACTGGAAGTGATCCAATAGAACTATTTGAAACTGCTGTTAAAAATGCCACCCCTTTAGTTGAGGTAAGGGCTCGTCGAGTTGGAGGTGCTACATATCAGGTTCCTATGGAGGTCAGACAAGAACGGGGCACAGCTATGGCTTTGCGTTGGTTAGTGAATTTCTCAAGATCTAGAAATGGGCGGAGTATGGCTCAAAAACTTGCTAATGAGCTGATTGATGCCGCTAATGAAGCTGGTAGTGCAGTGCGGAAGCGTGAAGAGACCCACAAGATGGCTGAGGCTAATAAAGCTTTTGCCCATTACAGGTACTAAATCATTAGTAATAATGCCGAGAAACTTTCATTTATGTAGGGCTGACATGTAGAGTCTCACCCGCCTTTTCATGCCTCAACCCGGAGAGTTTCTTGTGGATCGCGCCTTTCCCCTGGAACGTGTAAGAAATATAGGTATTGCCGCCCATATTGATGCTGGCAAAACTACTTGCACTGAACGAATTCTTTTTTATTCGGGCGTAGTCCATAAAATGGGCGAAGTCCATGATGGCGCAGCAGTAACAGACTGGATGGCTCAAGAGCGTGAGCGTGGAATCACGATTACTGCTGCTGCCATCTCTACAACCTGGAATGACCATCGTATAAACATTATTGATACTCCAGGTCACGTTGATTTCACTATTGAAGTCGAGCGTTCGATGCGAGTGCTTGATGGAGTAATTGCTGTTTTTTGTGCGGTTGGGGGAGTTCAGCCACAGTCAGAAACCGTTTGGCGTCAAGCCGACCGGTATTCGGTTCCAAGGATGGTCTTCGTAAATAAAATGGATCGAACAGGAGCAGATTTTCTGAAGGTTCATGCACAGATCAAGGATCGCCTCAAAGCTAATGCTGTTCCAATTCAACTTCCCATTGGTGCTGAAAATGATCTCAAAGGGATTGTTGATCTTGTCCAGAACAAAGCTTTTATCTACAAAGATGATTTAGGCAAGGATATTGAGGAGACTTCAATACCAGCTGAAATGGAGGATATTGCGGCTGAGTGGCGTGGGAAATTGATGGAGGGAGTAGCAGAGACTGATGAACAATTGATTGAGGCTTTTCTAGAGACAGGTGAACTAACTCAGGAACAACTTAAGGCTGGTATTAGGGAAGGGGTTTTGAAGCATGGTTTGGTTCCAATGCTTTGTGGCTCAGCTTTCAAGAATAAGGGCGTGCAACTCCTACTTGATGCGGTAGTCAATTATCTACCTGCGCCTGTTGATGTCCCCCCTATCCAGGGCTTGTTGCCAAATGGTGAAGAGGCTTTGCGACCTTCCGATGACAATGCATCTTTTAGTGCATTGGCCTTCAAGGTTATGTCCGATCCATATGGAAAACTTACATTTGTGAGGATGTATTCCGGTGTTCTTTCTAAAGGAAGCTATGTACTTAATTCAACTAAAGATCAAAAGGAAAGGATTTCTCGCTTAATAGTTCTAAAGGCTGACGATCGCGAAGAAGTAGATGAGCTTCGAGCAGGTGACCTTGGAGCTGTACTCGGTTTAAAAAATACGACCACAGGTGACACTCTGTGCACAACTGATGATCCGATTGTCCTTGAGACACTCTTTATCCCAGAACCAGTGATTTCCGTTGCTGTTGAGCCCAAAACCAAGGGCGATATGGAAAAACTATCAAAAGCATTAACTGCTCTAGCTGAAGAAGATCCAACTTTCCGAGTAAGTACTGATCCAGAGACAAATCAGACAGTGATTGCAGGAATGGGAGAACTGCATCTTGAAATTCTTGTTGATCGAATGTTGCGCGAGTTCAAGGTTGAAGCAAATATCGGAGCTCCTCAGGTGTCTTACCGGGAAACTATTCGTGCTAGCTCATCTGGTGAAGGCAAGTTTGCTCGTCAGACAGGAGGAAAAGGTCAATATGGACATGTTGTGATTGAAGTTGAACCAGGTGAGCCTGGTTCAGGGTTCGAGTTCGTCAATAAAATTGTTGGAGGTGTTGTCCCTAAGGAATACATCAAGCCAGCGGAATCGGGCATGAAGGAGACTTCTGAGTCAGGCGTAATTGCTGGCTATCCTTTGATAGATGTCAAAGTGACGCTTGTTGACGGGTCTTATCATGACGTCGACTCTTCTGAAATGGCCTTTAAAATTGCTGGCTCAATGGCCTTCAAGGATGGAGTCAAAAAATGTAATCCAGTACTACTGGAGCCAATGATGAAGGTAGAAGTGGAAGTGCCAGAGGACTTCCTTGGTGCCATTATTGGGGACCTATCCTCACGTCGAGGACAGGTGGAAGGACAGTCCATTGACGATGGACTGTCTAAAGTGGGTGCCAAAGTGCCTCTGGCCGAAATGTTTGGCTACGCCACTCAGCTCCGATCAATGACACAGGGTCGCGGCATCTTTTCAATGGAGTTCAGCAATTACGAGGAAGTTCCTCGTAATGTGGCTGAAGCAATCATCTCTAAGAATCAGGGCAATTCCTGATCTTTAAACCCCAACTTTTTTAACCCCCGATTCTTTAACAAAATGGCTCGCGAGAAGTTTGAGAGGAACAAGCCTCACGTCAACATTGGCACTATTGGTCATGTTGATCATGGCAAAACCACCCTTACAGCAGCAATAACAAATGTGCTAGCTAAGAAGGGACAGGCCAAAGCACAAGATTATGGAGATATCGACGGAGCGCCTGAAGAGCGCGAACGTGGTATCACCATTAATACAGCGCATGTTGAATACGAGACTGATTCTCGTCACTATGCCCATGTCGACTGTCCCGGGCATGCTGATTATGTAAAGAACATGATCACAGGGGCCGCACAGATGGACGGAGCCATCATTGTTGTTGCTGCTACAGATGGCGCTATGGCTCAGACTAAAGAGCACATACTGTTAGCTAAGCAGGTTGGTGTTCCTTCTTTGGTTGTTGCATTGAACAAATGCGACATGGTCGATGATGAGGAAATGATTGAGCTCGTAGAAATGGAAATTCGCGAGTTATTAAGTAGTTATGATTTTCCTGGGGATGATATCCCAGTTGTTCAAGTATCTGCTCTTAAAGCTTTAGAAGGAGATTCTGAGTGGGAAGGCAAGGTTGAAGCCTTAATGAAGGCTGTAGATGAGTCAATACCCGAGCCCGAAAGAGAGGTTGATAAGCCGTTCTTGATGGCTATAGAGGATGTTTTCTCAATTACTGGACGGGGAACAGTCGCTACTGGACGTATTGAAAGAGGAAAGGTAAAGGTTGGAGAGGAAGTTGAAATCGTAGGTATTAAAGACACTCGTGTGACTACCGTTACTGGTGTTGAGATGTTCCGAAAGCTCCTTGAGGAAGGTATGGCTGGAGACAACGTTGGTTTATTACTTAGAGGTGTTCAAAAAGAGGATATAGAGCGAGGAATGGTTTTAGTTAAGAAAGGTTCGATTACTCCTCACACAAAATTTGAAGGCGAAGTTTATGTTCTCAAGAAGGAAGAAGGTGGTCGCCATACTCCTTTCTTTGCGGGCTATCGTCCTCAGTTCTATATCAGGACAACTGATGTAACAGGTCAAATCACAGCATTTACTGCTGATGATGGCAGCAATGTCGAAATGGTGATGCCCGGTGACCGTATCAACATGACAGGGGAGTTAATTTGTCCTGTTGCCATTGAGAAGAATATGCGTTTTGCAATTAGGGAAGGCGGCCGCACAATCGGTGCAGGAGTCGTTTCTAAGATTCTTGCTTGATGCATCAAAGCGTCATTTATTTCTATTAGAGTGCTGAATCTCTTATAGTGATCAACAAGGCTGACTAGTTGGCCTTGTTGATCAAGTACCTAGACAATTAATTTTCTTACCCCTGATAGGGGATTCTCCAGGACCCGTCATGTCAACGGCAATAGCACAGCAGAAGATCAGGATTCGTCTCAAGGCATTTGATCGCCGAAGACTTGATCTATCTTGCGACAAGATTATTGAGACAGCCGACAATACTGCAGCTACTGCAATTGGGCCGATACCTTTGCCAACTAAAAGGAAAATATATTGTGTTCTTCGTTCCCCGCATGTAGATAAGGACTCAAGGGAGCATTTTGAGACAAGAACTCATCGCAGGATAATTGATATTTACAACCCCTCGGCAAAAACAATTGACTCTCTAATGAAGTTGGATCTCCCTAGTGGTGTAGATATTGAAGTTAAGCTTTGAAAATCAGTCACTTTGGCAATCATTTATCTAGCATTAAGGCCTCTTTAATCAGATTTCCGTGTCAGACCTCTCAGTGAGGGAATTGCCTCTTTTCCCTTTGCCTGATGTGGTTCTTTTCCCTGAGGAGGTGCTACCACTTCATGTTTTTGAGTCTAGATACAGAATTATGCTCCAAAATGTTTTGGAGAAAGACAGCCGGTTTGGCATTGTTCGCTGGGACCCCAGCAAGAAAATCTATGCGAATGTTGGTTGTTGTGCAGAGATAATTCAGCACCAAACTTTTCAGGATGGACGGAGCAATTTGGTCACTCTTGGGCAACAAAGATTTAGGGTTTTAGAGGTTACTAGTGAGGCTCCTTATCGCAGGGCAGTCGTTAGTTGGATAGAAGATCAAGCTGTGACTGATCTAGATGGTCTCCATAAGCTTTCTGGGAATGTACGAACTGCTCTTGAGGATGTTGTTGAACTAACTGGGAAGTTGACAGGTAGTGAGGTCTCCTTGCCAGAGGATTTGCCTGATTTGCCTAGAGAGCTTTCATTTTGGATAGCCTCCCATTTGGGGGGGCCCGCAGCTGAAGAACAACAAAAATTGCTGGAGTTAACCGATACGATTAAACGTTTGGAACGAGAATATGAAATGCTTGATCAAACGAGAAGACAGCTTGCAGCAAGAACAGTTTTGAAAGATACTTTGAGCAATGCAGATCTTGGGAATAATTAATTAATGAAAATAATCCTTTTAACCGCAGTAATCTTCTCATTATTTTTATTGTTATTTGTTTTTATATGGATAAAAGTAGATCGTAGATATACCTCTGTTAAAAGTGTTGCATCAGCTTATGATTCCTGGACCAAAGATCAGCTATTAGAGACTCTTTGGGGTGAGCATATTCACTTGGGATACTATGGATTCTCTCAACAGAATCGTAACTTTCGCCAAGCAAAAGTTGATTTTGTTCATGAGTTGGTTAATTGGAGTGGTTTAGATAGGTTGCCTCCAGGTTCGCGTGTAATTGATGTTGGTTGTGGAATAGGGGGTAGTGCGAGAATTCTTGCTAAAGAATATGGGTTTGATGTAGTTGCTATAAGTATTAGTCCAGTTCAAATTTCTCGTGCAATTGAACTTACAGATCAAGGTATTAAATGTGATTTTCAGGTAATGGATGCACTCGATTTAAAATTTAGTGATGCTACTTTTGATGCTGTTTGGAGTGTTGAAGTAGGTCCTCATATTCTTGATAAGCAGCTTTATGCTGATGAGCTTTTACGAGTATTACGCCCAGGAGGCATTTTAGCTGTAGCTGATTGGAACCGTCGTGACGTCTCTAATGGAGAAACAAGTCTTGTGGAAAGACTTGTTATGAGACAGTTGTTAGATCAGTGGGCTCATCCAGAGTTCTCCAGTATTCCAATGTTTAGGAATAATTTGGAGAATAGTAAGTATAAAAAAGGGTTGATCCAAACTGCAGATTGGACCAATGAAACTTGCCCTTCTTGGTCAGAGTCCATTTTTGAAGGATTTAGACGGTCTAGGGCAGTTTTTGCTTTAGGTCCAGAGGCACTCTTGAAAGGAATTAGAGAAATTCCAACGATTCTTTTAATGCGTTGGGCATTCTCAACAGGACTGATGCGTTTTGGAGTTTTTAGGACTGGTGATGAATAACTTAGCTTTTTTGGATTTCAGAACTTGGATAAACCCCAAAGCTCACTAGGTGTTCACACAAAGGTTCTAAAACTCTAATTAGGCGTTCGTAGTTATCAGATTTGCTTGCAGATAGTTCAATGTCTACAAAAAATATGTATTCGCCAAGCTCTCTTTTTGAAGGCCTTGATTCAATTCTACTCATGTTTAATCCAAGGTCTGCTATACATTTGAGTGCTTTTAGTAGGGCACCTGGGACATTTGTTTTTAATGAAAAGGCAAAGCTTCCAATGTCTCCTGTTTGCGTACTTTTCTCTTTTTTGAGTAATAAAAAGCGAGTTCTATTACCTTCAATATCATTTATGGGGAAAGCCAATTCTTTTAGCCCTGCTGTTTCTCCTGCGCTTCTAGATGAGATTGCTGCTCGGAAACGACTCCCGTAGACCATTTTTACTGCTTCAGCTGTGGAGCTAGTAGAAAGCTGAAGTGCGTTTGGAAGGTTTTTTGTAAGCCATTCATTGCATTGTGCAAGGGCCTGAGGGTGAGATAACACCTCCGAAATCTCACTAAGAGTCCCGCTGCTAAATAAAGAATGCTTGATAGGTAATACCAAAGCTCTGCTGATACTTAATTCCGGATGGGCCCAAAGCGTATCTAATGTTGCAGTCACTCCTCCTTCTACGGAATTTTCTACTGGGACTACCGCTTTTTCGCAAAGATTGTTTGCGAGATGTTCGATTACCGCTCGTAATCCTTTACATGGGATTAAGTCTGGTTTTGGAATTTTTTCTAGTTCAGCAAGCGCCAGAGCTGCTTTTTCGGCATAAGTACCTTCCGGTCCTAAAAAGGCCACACGAATTTGCATTGGAGATTTGAGGGGGAAAGCTCGATAGGATCAATATGCCTTAGTCAAGAGACATGTTTCTGGCCTTTCGAGCCAGCCAGCATCTAGATCTTCCTGTAAGACACAACATTGAGCGTCTTCCAAGGTATCTGCTCGAGCAAGAAAGAGTTGTTGGCGCAATGCTAGATCCCCAAAAGTTAACTCTTCTAGCTCCCGGTAGTTTTCGCTACACAGTAACTAGTTTGAATGTGTTTCAGCTTCAAATTAACCCTGTGGTTTCTATAGAGGTGGTCAACACTGATGGCAAACTCAAAATGCGAGCTACTGATAGTGAATTAAGGGGCTTGGCAATGGTGGATGATTTTCAGCTAACACTTGATGCGACCTTAGAGGCCACATCCCATGGTTTAGAAGGGGAGGCGAATCTTGGGGTAACTGTAAGTCAGCCGCCTATATTGAAGTTGATTCCTGCAGGGGTTCTAGAGAGCACCGGTCAGTCTATTCTAAATGGAATATTGATAGGAATTAAGGCACGGGTCGGGAATCAATTATTAAATGACTTTAGTAATTGGTGCCAAGAATCAGGCAAACTTATTGATTCATAGCAGAATTATTCACTAATATTTTTCAGGAAACTTAGCCTATGAAGTTTAGAAGCTCCTTTGGCCTGAATTGCTTGGATATGTTTCTTTGTTCCATATCCCATGTTTGTTTCGAGTCCATAGCCAGGGAAAAGACAGGCTAATCTTCTGATTAAAGCGTCTCTGCTTTCTTTTGCGACAACACTTGCAGCTGAAATCTCAGCTAATTTCACATCTCCTTTGATTATATTTTTCTGTTGACCGTTCCATATTCGTAATGGTAGGTTGCCATCGATGAGAAGGAAATCAGGCTTTTTCGCAAGCTTTTGTATAGCTCTAATCATAGCAGTTTCAGTTGCTTCTCTTATTCCAAATTCATCAATTTCTCTTGAGGATGCTTGGCCAAGTGCCCATCCTATTGACAAAGACTTTATTAAAGGAACTAAATATGTTCTTTTCTTATGAGTAAGTAACTTGCTATCAGTTAAACCCTCTTTTCTTAGATATTTCGCGGTGCTGTTATTAAGGACAACGGCCCCAGCAAAAACAGGTCCAAATAAGGAACCTCTCCCAACTTCGTCAATCCCTGCGATTATTTTTTTAGATGGCAACATTTCATACTTTTGCTGATGAACGCCTTCTTCTTCTTCGCGAGTCTTCTGGTTCTTGTTCCGATTGTGTTTCAGAGACTTTTAGTGAGATTTCACTCTCTTCAAAATCCTCTAGATTGGTAATTTCTACATTTAATTCTTCCTTTTGACTGTCAATCTCTGTTGGATTACTCTTAAGGGTCTCTTCGCTTTCATCACTTGAATCGCCATTAGATCGAAAAGTTGTTTTTCCTGAATTACGCCCACGCCTTCTTCGGCGCAGAGAACCTTCTTGAATTTGTTGACGAGCTTCTTCAAGGATACTTTCTGAGTCTTCCCCTGGAAGTACAATCTTTACCAACAAATTGTCATTTTCTGGTAAAGGATCTAGAAGAAGAGTAGGATTTAGCCCTAGCCATCCAAATAATTGTGCTTGTTCTTTAGTCATTGGCACTGCGATTAACTCTGGATCTTGTCGAGAGTTGTTGACTTCTGGTTGAGCAACATCTTCCTGTCTTTCACTTTGTTCAATATTGCAATCAAGATTAGTTTCTGTTGAAGAATCAAACTCTTGTTGTGTGCTTTCTTGAGTTATCTTTCCGCGACCTTTTTTACGACGAGTGTTATTTGCATCAATAGAAGAGCTAAGATCACTCTTTCCAGAAGTAATGGATTTAACTAAACCTTGTTCAATTGCTAATGGTTGCAAAAGATCGTTGCCAGGAAGTACTCCTACATGACCAATTCCTCCACAATTAGGGCATTCTTTTCCAAAAAGCTCATATATATTTTGCCCTTGTCTTTTTCGAGTTAGCTCTACTAAACCGAGCTCAGTTAATTGAGAAATTTGAGGGCGTGCAGAATCATTACGAATGGCAGTAGTAAAATGCTCTAGTAAATGTAATTGATCACGTCTAGAATCCATATCGATAAAATCGACTATTATTACTCCACCAATATTTCTTAGCTTTAATTGTCTAGCGATTTCAATAGCTGCTTCACAATTTGTCCATAGAACAGTTTCTCTAGCATTAGCGGATCTCGTAAATGAACCTGAATTCACGTCAATTACTGTAAGTGCCTCGGTAGGTTCGATAATTATGTAACCACCTGAAGGTAGGTCTACTCTTGGCTTGAGCGCATCGCGTATTGATGCATTAATACGGAAATGATCAAGGATATTCGCTGGTTCTTGATGAGCTTCTACTAATACATTTAGCCCATCATGTTCTAGGAAGCTATTGACTCGACTCAGTGCATTTTCGTTGTCAACAACAATACTTGAAAGATTTTCTCCTTTATGGTCGCGTAAAACCCTATGAATAAAATCATCATCTCTATTTAGCAGCACTGGTGGATCTGCTTTTTCAGAAACCTGTTGGATCGCTTCCCATTGTTTTAGAAGTGTTTCTAGATCATTAATGAGTAGTTCTTCACTTACATCATTAGCTTCGGTTCGAATTAATAGCCCTGTACCGGGTGGCTTGATTAGAACACCAAGTGCTCTTAGTCGATTCCTCTCACTTTCACAATTAATTTTTCTAGAGATATTTACTCCTTGCCCATGAGGTTGGAGGACTAAGTAGCGTCCTGGGAGAGCAAGATTCCCTGTTAATCTTGGCCCTTTTGTGCCGGTTGGTTCTTTCATTACTTGAACCAGAACAGGTTGACTGGGCCTCAGAAGTTCTGTAATAGTTGCTGCTCCCTTCTTTTGCCGAAGCGGACCTAGGTCAGTTACATGGATAAAGCCATTCTTTTCACTTTCTCCAATGTTTACAAATGCTGCATCGATACTTGGGAGCACGTTTTCGACAGTGCCAAGAAAAACATCACCGATTTGGTAGCGACCTTGAGCGACAATTAATTCATCTACTCTTTCATTGCTAAGCAGTGCTGCGATGCGCAGCTGCTCAGCAATGATGATTTGTTGGGGCATAGAGAAAAACAGGGTGATCCCTGGGTAGTTCAGATCCGATCAATGACTGCAGGTGCACAGGATCTAGTTTGTAAAGAATTGATGGCTAGAAGCCTTTCAAGAAATAGACGGAGTCAATGCTCCTATGAAGTAAGCAACTCATTGGGGCTCGGATGTTACGGACCGAACTCAGCGAGAAGCTATGGCCTCGCTTTCCTCAAGACTGGAGGTAAGAAAAGCCTGGATATGGAAATGGCAGATTCTGCCCTCGGTCATATCCTTAATGACCCTAGCACTCAGACAAAATTAGTTCTTGTCTCTTAATGCGATTTATCTCAAGGGGTTGGTTTAGTTGTTCTTCTAAGAAGTGTTTAATTTGAATAGGCTTTATACTTCTACCTAATGAGTCTATATGACTTTCTAGCTGTATTAGTACGGTTTTAGTTTCTTCTTCTTTTAAAATTTCCAAAGATTTTGGCGTCTTGAAATTGACCCTGAGATTTTTCAAGTCAGGTTTACAGTCACGTTTTCTGGACCTACCTTTTTTGTCCGTATCAAGCCAGATTAGTTCAGGAGAAGTTATTATCTTTTCTATAGCTCTCTCCCATTCTACGGTGGTTGGATAGTTGGGTTGACTAGCTAATAGGGAAAACTCCCACTTTGCTCCTGAGAGATTTTGCGAGAGGCTTTTCGAATTTGTCTTAATAGATGTAGCTTTTAATAGATCTATATTCTTTGGTAGGTATTCACTGAGGCAACTTAGTACTTCTTTAGAGTCAATTTCTTTTGTAAATTCAATATCCATCCATTCACCTAATCCTTCTACACCTAGAGGAAGTGCTAGCGCTATCTGCACTCGAGGTAGTGGATGGTAACCACCTGAATAGCTGACAGGAAGGTTGCTTCTTCTCAATGCTCTTTCCATCATCCTGACAATATCTAAATGACTTAAAAGTGCCATTGGACCTGTCTTGGAAAATTGCAATCTAATTCGGCATATACGATTACTGGGTGGGGGTATTTTCCCCTTTCTTTTTGGTATTGGCAGTGGTTCGATTACTATGTTATGTCCAAACTCATCACCACATACTCCACAATCACTGCACTTATCAAATGAACAGTCTCCTATAACTTCAGATTTTAATGCTTTAATCAACTCGTTAAATAACCATTTCTTTTCAATCCCTGTGTCGATGTGATCCCAAGGTAGTGGTTGTGAACAGAATTTAAAAAGATCATTTCTTTTTAGACCCTCTACATGACTCCAGTCCCCTATCTCTAATTGTCTATAACGACCTGAAAGGCCTGCTTGAGAAATTGCCTCTTTCCAGGCTTTATATGTGAGATCTAAGGATTCATACCATGCGTCCATTCCTGCTCCTTTTCTCCAAGCTTGCTCTATTACTGAGGAAATAGATCTGTCTCCCCTTCCAATAAAGTCTTCCATGGCAGATAAGCGAACATCTGTGAAATTCACTTTTATTTTTTTATTGCTTAGGAAGGCGTCTTTGAGTATTTTTTGTTTTCTTTGAAACTCTTTAGTTGACACGCTATGCCATTGAAATGGTGTATGTGGTTTAGGTGTGAAATTGCTTATGGTTAAATTTATTCTAAGTGCTCCTAAATCTTTGCAATTTTTTTGTAGCATGTTGCAGGTCTCAGCTATTCCAAAAATATCTTCATCCGTTTCACCTGGAAGTCCAATCATGAAGTAAAGCTTTACTTTTCGGTAACCATTCCTCATGGCAGTTTGTATTCCTTTTAAAAGATCTTCGTCAGTGAGTCCTTTATTAATTATGTTTCTTAAACGTTGTGTTCCTGCTTCTGGAGCAAACGTGAGCCCAGCTTTGCGAGAACCGCCAAGTATATGTGCAATATTTTCATCAAAACGATCAATTCGTTGGCTGGGAAGTTGAAGGGTTATTTCTTTATCTGATAATTGGTTGCGTAGTTCAGTCCCTAAAGAAGGTAATGAAAGGTAATCACTACAGCTGAGAGATAGCAATGAAAAATCACTGTAACCAGTTTGTTTAATGCCTTTGTGAATAGTGTCGATAACTTCTTGAGGTTCTACATCTCTTGCTGGACGCGAAAGCATCCCTGGCTGACAAAAACGGCACCCTCGGGTACATCCTCGTCTTATTTCAATAGTGAGTCTGTCATGAACAGTTTCAATGTGTGGCACTATCCCCAGGCCATATTGTGGGATTGGTTTTGCAACTCTTCGTAGAATTGTTTTTGGTAAAAAAGGTTTTAAAGGGCGAAGACTTGTTCGTCTAGAATTTGTTCCATAAAGGGATGGGACATATATTCCTGGTACTTGGGCAAGATCAAGTAACAATTCTGAGCGAGATAGGTTTGATCTCTTTCCTTCAGAAACAATTAATCCGATTTCGGGTAAAAGTTCTTCACCATCACCTAATGCGAAAAAATCAAAGAAAGCAGCAAATGGTTCTGGGTTGCTGGTTGCTGTTGGCCCTCCGGCAAAGATTAATGGAGGAGCTAATGGATTGCTAATAGGTAGGTCACCCCTTTTGTTTGCATGTAAGGGAAGTCCAGCCAAGTCAATCATTTCTAATATATTTGTTGCACCCAGCTCGTAACTAAGACTGAATCCAAGAATGTCAAAAGCTGCCAGTGGATATCGAGTTTCAACCCCAAATAAAGGTACTTTCTGTTTTCTCAGTCTTTTGCATAGATCTTTACCTGGTAAATAAGCTCTATCACAGAGACTGCTGTTGATAGAGTTCAGAATTGAGTAGAGAATGATATGTCCAAGGTTGCTTGCCCCTACTTCATATACCTCTGGGTATGCAAGTATCCATCTGACATTTGATTTTTGCCAATTAAGTTCTTTAGTCCCAAGCTCGTTCCCTAGGTATCGACCTGGTTTATTAATACTTGGGTCGACCAGTTCATCAAAATCAACTGGGTAGAAGTGTTTTTGGTTTCTCAAAGCAGTTTTAGGGAGGGTGAGCAGCTAAAAAACTCTTTGTCTTATTTCATCGTATGGAGTCCAGGGAAAAATGACACTCTCCATAGCAAGATGTCTCTATATACGCCTTCATACTCGTGGTTCATGTCAACAGTAATTATTTAAAGCTTAAGGCGGGTTATTTATTTCCAGAGATAGCAAGGAGAGTTAATGCTTTCACTGCTAAAAGCACTAATTTGCCTTTAATCCGTTTAGGTATTGGAGATGTAACCGAACCTCTCCCTAAGGCTTGTCGAGATGCCATGAAATTGGCTATAGATGAGATGGGAACACATAATGGCTTTCATGGCTATGGACCAGAACAGGGTTACGCTTGGCTAAGAGAAGTTATTGCCAAAGAAGACTTTCAGTCTCGAGGGTGTGAGGTGTCTGCTGAGGAGATATTTGTTTCAGATGGTTCTAAATGTGATAGTAGTAATATTTTAGATATATTGGGCGAAAGAAATAAGATTGCGGTTACAGACCCTGTTTACCCAGTTTATGTAGATAGCAATGTTATGGCAGGTCGCACAGGAGATGCTGCTGGACATGGTCGATATGAGGAGCTTATATATCTGCCTATTAATGCAGATAATGGGTTTGAAGCTCAAATTCCAACTGAAAAAGTAGATTTAATATATCTTTGCTATCCAAATAATCCTACTGGTGCAGTTGCGACAAAAGATCAGCTTCAAAACTGGGTTAATTATGCTAATGAGAATAGAGCCTTGATTCTATTTGATGCTGCATATGAGGCATTTATTCAAGATAAAGATTTGCCCCATTCGATTTTTGAGATAGAGGGAGCAAGAACTTGCGCAATTGAGTTTCGTTCTTTTTCAAAGAACGCAGGTTTTACTGGGATCCGTTGTGCATATACAATTATTCCTAAGACCTTGTATGGTCAATCAAGTAACGAAAAGATTGATTTGTGGGGCCTATGGAATCGAAGGCAAAGTACAAAATTTAATGGTGTAAATTATGTTGTTCAACGTGGAGCTCAGGCTGTATATTCTTCAGAGGGAAAGTCACAGATAGCTTCTCTTGTGGATTTTTATATGAAAAATGCTTCTATTATTAGAAGAGAGCTTTTAGCCGCAGGATTAACAGTTTATGGTGGCAAACATGCCCCTTATGTATGGATAAAGACACCTTCAGGGATTGATTCTTGGGCATTTTTTGACCAGTTGCTTGAGAAGGCATATGTCGTGGGGACACCTGGTAGTGGTTTTGGCTACGCTGGGGAAGGATATTTTCGACTTTCGGCGTTTAATAGTCGTGAGAATGTTATAACTGCTATGAACCGTATATCGTCGCTTTAATTTCTTGTAGCAGCCTCTTCTTGACCATAGATTTACTTTAACAAGCATCTTTGCCATGGCATCAATGATTCCTAAACCCAGAGCCTCTGGCGCACCTGTTATTGAGAAGGAAGTTGTGAAGGTCCGGAAACCTTCACCTATGTATAAAGTTCTTCTTCATAATGACCCAGTTAATACAATGGATTATGTTGTTTCCGTTCTCTTAGAAGTCGTACCACAATTAAGCGAGCAAGGTGCATTGGCTGTGATGCTTGAAGCACATAACACTGGTGTTGGTCTAGTAATTGTTTGTGACTTGGAACCAGCAGAATTTTATTGTGAGTCGCTTAAGGCTAAGGGACTTACAAGTACACTTGAAAAGGAAAGCTGAGTTAGTCTATTAATGCTTACTTTTTCAAATATTTATACTCGCTGGTTAGCTTTTGCATCATTTATCCCTGGGTTATATTTTTTGGGATGGGTATCGGTACAAATATTAAGAGTATTTGGTCTTGATTTTTTCTTAGAACGATCTGATTTGTTCGGTACGATAATTAGCTTCTTACTTTTTCTATTGGCATTGCCTTATTGGATAAAGATTCGATGGGGTTTTAGAGATACATGGAAGGTTTTAGGGGTTTCAGGTATGTTTACTAAAAAAGGTAATTATATATTTTTAAGAGGGATACTATGGTCAGTTTCTTTTCTTCTGTTAATCAGTTTCACGCTTCATACTGGAGGTTGGTTGCTTTGGGTTAATGAATTTAACTCAGGGGAAGTTATAAATGCCCTCCTATTATTATTTGGTGTGGGTTTTGCTGAAGAACTAGTTTTTAGAGGCTGGCTTTGGGGTGAGATGAATCACTTAATTGGTCCTCGATGGGGAGGTGTAATACAGGCTGCACTTTTTAGCATTGCGCATATTCGGTTTGATGTTGGTTTCTTCCCAATGATTAGCTTGATCCTAGGGTTATTTCTATTGGGGATAGTACTAAATTTTAGACGAATTCTCGATGGTGGGTCTCTTTGGGGATGCGTTGGATTACACGGCGGCTTAGTGAGCATTTGGTTCCTGTTGAATAATTGCTTATATACTCTTTCTAAGGACACTCCTTCATGGCTTACTGGTCCAGATATAGAGAAGTTAAATAATCCTTTGTCAGGTTTTCTAGCAATAATTGTACTTGCATTTATTATCGTTTTTCAATTAAATGCCGTTGCTAAAGCACCCTCTCCTTTTAAAGGTGCACGCAATGCATCTTCTAATGGTGCAATTCCATAATCTTTCTCAAGCAAGTTAAAGACAGTTTTTCCAAAGTTGTTAGGGTCCTGATCAAAAGCCTTAAGGCAAATGTTGCCAAAAATACTACCCATTGGCTCTGGATTCCAGAGTAACTTTCTTGCTGTCCATGGCATCATACTCATTGGATTATAGCCAGGTCTAATTAATCCCTTATCAAAACCATATTGTTCAAGATGTGTGTGTGGTTGTAAACCTATGAAGAAGATAGAAGGTTCAACCTTGTCTTCCCCAAAAATTTTCTCAAGCTGTCTATGGTATGCAATTGTTTGGCGAATTGTTTCGGGCCTTTCATCAATAACATTGAAGGAATAGTTTACTGATACATGATCTTTAAAGCCTGCATTTGAAAGTAACTTGCAATTTTCTAGTACATTGCGTAGGTTATAACCCATTCGCATTTTTCTTACTAGTTCTTGAGACCCAGATGTAATACCTATCTCGAAGTAATTCATTCCTGTTTCAACCATCAGTTCTGCAAGCTCCAAATCTAAATTATCTGCTCGAATATATGCTGCCCATCGAATATCTCGAAGTCCTTCTGATTTGATTTTTCTAAGCAGTAGCTTAGCATCTTCTATATAACGTTTTGCAGGTATAAATTGTGCATCTGTGAACCAGAAGCTTCTTGCACCAAGATCATATAATTGTCGCATTTCAGCAACTACTTCATCGATAGGGTTAACTCGTACTTTTTTACCTTCTACAACTGTATAAACGCAATAGCAGCAATTATGTGGACATCCTCGTTTTGTTTGTACCCCTAGAAAAAAATCCCCACCCTCTAAATACCAATTCATTTCTGGCCAGATAGATCTTATGTATTCATAATTACAGGCAGTTTTAGATGAAGATGATGGTTGTTCATGAATGAGTCCATGTCTAGGCTCTTCGCCAACTACAAAACATCGCTCTTTTTTGATTTCATCTTTTCTGATCAGTTTTTCAAGAAGTTTTTCTCCTTCTCCTACTGAGATTATTGTTCCTTTTGGCAGTGATCTGCCGAGCTGTTCGTAAAAAACACTTACCGCACCGCCCCCAATTACTCCTTGAGCATGCTTGCAGTGTTTACGTGCATGATGCATGCCTTGCCGTATGAGTTTTTGATTCCTCCAAAGTTCTGAGTAGTGGCTTGACATTAGACGTAAGCCACCTAATGCGCCTCTTATTTTTTTAAACGGATTTTTGGCATAAAATACCTCGAATGAATTTTGTAGAGGATTGCCCCCTCTTCCATCGACAGGTGCATATATCTGTATATCTCTCCATGAGAAAACTAGGATTGAAGGCTGAAAGCTATCAATTGTTTTTAAAAGGACTTGTTCTACATCAAAGATTGGCAGAGCTGCTAAGTCGAGAATCTTTTGACTAATGCTAGGGAAACATTTATGTAGATGATCTGCCAGATAGATAGCCCCAATTGGGAAAATTGGGTTGCAGGGTAGCCTTATATATAAAACCCTCTCAGCAAAAGAACTCGAGGCTTTGGATGTTTCCCCCTGAATAGTTTGTACTGAGGTTGAGGAGTTACTCATGCATCCATTGAGTAGCTTCTTGAAGCTGAGCGATCTATCCAAAGACCCTAACAACTTTTGCGATCATTTTTGCGATATCTCAAGGGCAAGTCTCCTATTTGGTCTCTGCCGAGTTGCACAAAATCAAATTCAGCAAGAAAGTGATGCTATGAATAGATTCTTCTAATTGGCTGTTCCCTCTAGAGAAGCCTTATTTTCTAGATTTAAACTAATGAGAATTGATTTCATCAAGGGTTCTCTTGTGTTGTTTGCTTAACTTTTGCAAAGCCCTCTATTCAAGAGGGTCACAGTAATCACAATTTTCCTTTAAAGTCTAAAAGGCATAATTTTTGTGCCTTTTTTACTTGTCCCTTTTTGGGACTATTTTCACGTCCTTATGACCACCTCAATCCGCACCAATAGGCCGGATCTAACCAGTTGGCAGCAGTTCTGTGAATGGGTCACTTCCACCAATAACCGTATTTATGTCGGTTGGTTTGGTGTTTTGATGATTCCTTGCCTTCTTGCGGCCACAATCTGCTTCATCATTGCCTTTATCGCTGCTCCACCTGTCGATATTGATGGTATCCGTGAGCCTGTTGCTGGTTCTTTCCTTTTTGGAAATAACATCATTTCTGGAGCTGTTGTTCCTTCCAGTAACGCCATTGGCCTCCACTTTTATCCCATTTGGGAAGCCGCAACTATGGATGAGTGGCTTTATAACGGTGGCCCTTATCAGTTAGTTGTCTTCCACTTCTTGATTGGTATCTGTGGCTGGATGGGACGCCAGTGGGAATTGTCATACCGATTGGGTATGCGCCCTTGGATTTGTGTTGCCTACTCAGCACCTGTATCAGCAGCATTTGCTGTTTTCTTGGTTTACCCCTTTGGTCAGGGATCCTTCTCTGACGGAATGCCACTTGGTATTTCAGGTACCTTTAACTTCATGTTTGTGTTCCAGGCTGAGCACAACATTTTGATGCATCCTTTCCACATGTTTGGTGTAGCAGGCATGTTCGGTGGAAGCTTGTTCTCTGCAATGCACGGTTCTTTGGTCACTTCTTCACTTATTCGTGAGACCACTGAAACTGAGTCACAGAACTATGGCTACAAGTTTGGCCAAGAGGAAGAGACCTACAACATCGTGGCTGCTCACGGTTATTTTGGTCGCTTAATCTTCCAATACGCCAGCTTTAACAACAGCCGGAGCCTTCACTTCTTCTTGGCAATTTTCCCTGTCGTATGTGTTTGGTTGACTTCTATGGGCATCTGCACCATGGCTTTCAACTTGAATGGTTTTAATTTCAACCAGTCAATCATTGATTCTTCGGGCAAAGTTGTTCCTACTTGGGGAGACGTTCTAAATAGAGCCAATCTTGGTATGGAAGTTATGCATGAGCGTAATGCTCACAATTTCCCTCTTGATTTAGCTGCTGCTGAATCAACACCAGTTGCTCTAGTTGCTCCAGCAATAGGTTGAGCTTAAGCAATTTCATTCATTGCTTAACAACAATTAGCCTTTTGGGTTAAGTGTTAAAAAGCCCCCTCGTAAGAGGGGGCTTTTTAGATGGGTTTTCCCTCAAGGAGAATAGCTAAGTATAATAAATGTTTATTTGATTTTGCTTAGAGATTTAGTAAGGGTTAGAGCATTTGAATTCAAAACTGATTGGTTCGATGAATTTTCCGCCATGAATATTGATTCTCTAACTACACAGATTACTTTAGGCTTGATTTCTTTTACTGCAAACTTTCTTTCGGCTTTGGCAGGAGGTGGTGCTGGTTTGTTACAGCTTCCTGCCCTAATCTTATTAGGCTTACCATTTCAGATTGCACTGGCAACACATAAAACTGCAAGTGTTGCGTTGGGCTTAGGGGCTGCTTTTCGTTATTTAAAAGGGAGTTCATTAGACAAAGGTTTTGCAGCTTTAATTCTCATTTTTGGTTTACCAGGTGTTCTTCTTGGTGCAAAAATAGTTATCGCTTTGCCTGAAGAGCTCTTTAATTTTCTGCTGGGATTGCTTACATTGATTATAGGGCTTTATTCATTTAATAATCAAAGCCTTGGGATTAAGAAAAGAGTTAGGGAAAAGACTTCTTTAGAGCTACTTTTGGGGGGGTTGGTCTTATTTTGTATTGGAATCTTGAATGGATCTCTTGCTTCAGGAACGGGCCTATTTGTTACTATTTGGCTTGTGTACTGGTTTGAAATAGATTATGCCTTGGCTGTTGCCTATACATTAATTCTTGTGGGTTTGTTTTGGAATGGTACCGGCGCTTTAGTTTTAGGGGTAAGAGGCGATATCGCGTGGGATCTTTTGCCAATTCTTTTAATAGGGTCTCTCCTTGGAGGTTTTTTGGGATCTCATTATGCGATTTCCAAAGGCAGGTGGTTCATAAAAAGAGCATTTGAATGTTTGACTCTTTTAGTGGGTCTTACACTTTTAACAAAAGCAATATAGTGATACTTCTCTATTGGTACTTAAACTTATTCTATTCTTTTATCGATTTAGATCATTTTCTTCCTTATTTAAGCCAATGACCTCCCTTTCCATGTCCACCCTTTTCCAGTAATTGTTCTTACAACTGATATTGGTCCAAGAAAGAGAATAATTATCCCCCCTGCACCCATTAACCACCAGTATTTCAATGAAAAATCAAATTTTTTGTTGATCCATATTCTCAGAATGAGTTGAAGTGTTATTGCTAGAAGAGAGACCAATATTATATTTAGGAGAAGATTGTAATTCGTTATGAACAATAGGCAAATAGATGCTGAAGGAAGTGTTAGCCATGGAGTAGAAAAGATTAAAAATACTACTAATGAGGCCGAAATTGCCTTTGGGATATTTCTGTCAAGCCCTAAAAACCAGTTTTTGCTCCAACCTTCCCATAACGCATCAAAGTCCGGATACATATGCAGATCAACTGCATTTAAACCAAGCAAAAAACGCAGCTTGAAGCCCGAGCCTTTTATTTTCCTTGCTAATGCCAGGTCTTCAACTACTTCTCCGGCAAGATCCTTATGGCCGCCTATCGCTTTATAGGCGCTTCGTCTGAACAGCATGAAAGGCCCCGCTGCAAATGCTGTGCTTTCTTTCGACTGATTAGCTGCTTTGATAGGGAATCCAATAGATATTAGGCTCGCCATGATTGGTTGAACCATCCATTCTGATAGGCATTCACAGGTGAGTCTTGGGGCAAGACTTAGAAGGTCAATGCCTTCCATGTTTGCCTGTGATAAGGCCCGGAAAATAGTTTCTTTTTTTATTTGTATATCTGCATCCAGAAATAAAATCCAATCGCTATCTATTTTTTCCATTGCCTGCGAGCAAGGCCAGTTTTTACCTACCCAGCGCTGGTTTTTAGGTCGAGGACCAGCTTCTAAAAAATCAATTCTTATAGACGATTTTTTAGAAGCCAGCTTTGCTTTTGTTAAGGTTTGATCACTGGAACTATCATCTGCAATTATAACTTTCCAATCGTCACATGGATTGACACTTTCTATGATAGATGACAAACACTGATAGATATTTTTCTCTTCATTAAAAGTAGGTACTATTACAGTTAAGGTTGTTTTGTTCTCAAAAGAATCTAACTCAGAATATTCAATTAGGCTCGGTGCATTTTTCAATGTCCTGTTTAGTTGGAATAATAGTACTATTATTCCAATAATAGAAATACTTGGAAGGCTTATTAAGAGTATAGAAAAATCGATCAATTCTTTAGAGCGTATGATTGTAAGAGTTTCAATATTGTATTGTCTTTGCTCTAGAATTGTTAGAATTCAAGAGATGTCTTCATTATCAGATGAATTGCCCTTGAAAGTAATTCTAACTTTCTTTTATTTTGCTTTTTAGCTGTAATTAGTAATTATCATAATTACTAATTACCACTTTCTTTGATTTCAAAGCCGGTGACTGGATTTGAACCTGCGACCTACTGATTACGAATCAGTTGCTCTACCACTGAGCTACACCGGCAGCCCCTTAGAGAACCTAACATTCAAGATATTGTCGGATCGGATCTTTGAGCGATTTATTTCCCAAGGGTGTTGAATCAAATCTTGGCCCTGAAATGCGTCAACGTTTGCTTCAAGAATCCCGGAACCCTTGGCGAGGCCTTCGCCGAGTGGTTTGGTTTGCTTGTTTTGGTTCCGCCTGTTTAGGTATTGGGGTCATGGGTCTTAGATCGGTTTCTGGAATTACTGTTCCACTAACTGATCTTGGGATACAATTTGCGGCTTTTGGAATTTTTGGTGGGTTGCTTTTATGGGACCGTAGAAGCTCTAATTAGGTTACTTAAAGGATCGAAAACCTGCCTTAGGCCGTAGAAAATGACAAAGGCTTGGATTATTTGTCTAATAATGATTGCTTTATGTGCTTAATTTCCTTCTTTGAGTAACAAGCTTATAGGCTTCAATTACATCTCCCTCTTGCCAATTAGCAAATCGATCGCAACCAATACCACATTCAAAGCCTGTGCCAACTTCTTTTACATCATCTTTGTTTCTTCGAAGCGAGTCGAGATCGCCTTGGAAAACAATCTGGTTAGATCGTTGAACTTTTACGCTACAGTTACGTTGAATTTTTCCATTGGTTACATAGCAACCTGCAACAGCACTCTTTCCTATTGTGAAAATAGCCCTTACTTCTGCTTGCCCAAGAGATTCTTGAACCATTTCGGGCTCTAATAATCCTTCCATAGCTAGTTGAATATCTTCAAGAAGTTTATAAATAACCTCATACTCTCTTACGTCTACACCTGTTGCATCTGCTGCCTTTCTTGCACCAGATGCCATAGAAGTATTAAATCCAACGATGACTGCTCCTGATGCGGACGCAAGGTCCACATCTGTTTCTGTAATTTCACCTGGAGCGGAAAGGAGAACTCTCACTTGTACTTCATCCTTTGGCAGTTGTTCAAGAGATCCGAGGATGGCTTCAACACTTCCTTGTACATCGGATTTAAGAATTATATTCAATTCTTTAAGTTCACCTTCACTGGCTTGACCAGACATTGTGGCGAGAGAAACTCTGCGGGAAGCCATTTGCTGTGCCAGCCTAGTTGCTCTTGCATTCGATGCTCTCTCGCCAACGACGGCACGAGCTGCTTTCTCGTCTGGATAGACCTCAAATTCGTCACCTGCAGTTGGGACTTCATTAAAGCCCAGTGCCTCTACGGCGGAGGAGGGGCCACCTGCTTTAAGTCGGCTGCCTTTTTCGTCAACCATTGCCCTGACTTTGCCGAGTACTGGCCCTGCCGCGACGACATCTCCAGTTTTAAGTGTTCCATTTTGGACTAACAGTGTTGCTACTGGGCCTTTGGCTTTATCGAGGTGGGCTTCAATTACGGTTCCTTTAGCTAAACGATCTGGATTAGCTTTTAAATCTTCAACTTCGGTTACTAGCAGGATCATTTCAAGGAGTTTATCTATGTTTTCCCCCTTTATTGCACTTACTGGAACCATCACTACATCACCCCCCCATTCCTCAGGGACTAATTCTTTTTCTGATAGCTCTTGTTTCACTTTGTCTTCAGATGCACCTTCTTTATCAATCTTGTTAATTGCCACAATGATTGGAACTTGGGCAGCGCGTGCATGACTTATTGCTTCAAGTGTTTGAGGCCTTACACCATCATCAGCTGCGACTACAAGTATTGCTACGTCAGTAACTTTGGTCCCTCTAGCTCTCATGGCTGTAAAAGCTTCGTGGCCAGGGGTATCTAGGAAAGTTATCTTTCTTGGCTCTCCGCCATGTTCAACTTCAATTTGATAAGCACCAATGTGCTGTGTTATTCCACCTGCTTCACCAGCAGCAACTCTTGCTTTTCGGATTGCATCTAAAAGGCTGGTTTTACCATGATCAACGTGCCCCATCACTGTTACAACAGGTGGCCGGCGGATTAGATGTTCTAAATCAGCATCTTCAATCATCTCTACCGTTTTCTTGGCTGCTTCTTCCACATCGTCTTGTAAAACAGGAACTCCTAATTCTTCCGCAACTGTTTCGATGGTAGTGAGGTCAAGAGTTTGGGTGACTGTTGCAATTATCCCCTTGAAGAAGAGAGATTTGATGATTTCAGAACTTTCGACGCTGAGCATGTCGGCTAGTTCCTGAACAGTAAGGTTGTCCTCTGGAACAATTAGCATTTCTGGTCTAACTTGTTTAGCCTCACGAGCAGCTCTAAGTTCCATTGCCCGCCTACGTTGTCGTTGACGAGTTGTTTCTTTTTTGCGCTTGCGCATTGCTGCGACAGGCTTTGCTGAAGTTTTTTGTTGTGACTTTGGCTTTGCTGGTCTAGCTAAACTTGCGGAAAGTAAGACTGCTTGTTGTTCTCCTGCAAAACCACTTGTTTCAGTGGTTAGCGCATCATCATTGTCACCAATGATGTGAACTTTTTGCCGCTGTTTTTGAGGAGATTTGTTTTTCAGTGCTTCGAGTTTTGCACTGTCATCCCAATCAGCTTTCCCAGGCCTACGCCCTGAGCCCTGACCAACACGATGTGCAGGACGTTTTGGAGCATTTGTTGGAGGTGTTGGCCTTTTGGTTGGTGGGGTAGCACCAGAAGTAGTGCCCTTTGGGGTAACTGGCGTACCATCCGGTCTTCTAGGGGGGGGGTTCCAGGTCTGCCCGTTGGCTTTTGGAGCTGCATAAGCTCACCTGGCGCCATAGGTTTGCGCATACCACTTGGCATCCCTGGACGTGTTGGTGCACCTGGTCGCTTCCCTCCATCGCGATTGCCTTGAGGATTGCTGTTAGGAGACCTATCCCGACGAATAGGTTTACCGACTAGCTCAAGTGAATTCCCCCCAGATCGAGGTTGTCCAGGCCGGTTTGCGCCTTGTCTTTGTTGGCCCCCAGGTCTTTGTTGGCCCCCAGGTCTTTGTTGGCCCCCAGGTCTTTGTTGGCCCCCAGGTCTTTGTTGGCCCCCAGGTCTTTGTTGGCCTCCAGGTCTTTGTTGGCCCCCAGGTCTTTGTTGATAGTTATTCCGTTGATTAGCTCCACCTAGAGGCCTTGGGCTAATGCCTGGCTTCCTTCTCTCAGAGCGTTGAGCTTCTGGGCGAACGGGTGGTGCTGCAGGTCGTTTTGGTTGGGGACGCCCTACCAGTTCTGGTTTCGGCTTGGAGCGTTGTGGAGGAGGAGTTGACTTGGTTGTTGATGTATGTGGTGGTTTGGTTTCGGGGTTCTGGGGTTTTGAAATTATTTGGGGTCGTGAAGGTGTTAAAGAGTCTGGCTTAGGAGTTCCTTTGATTGAGGGCTTGGGAATGGAATTAGTTGTGTTCTTCCCTGAGTTTGGTCTTATAGGTGATTTTGGCTTTGGAACTGCCGTTTTATGAATTAATTGTTGAGAGGGCTTTTTAGCTTTGTTAGTTTCGTTTGATTGATTGAGCTTTGGCGCTTCGATTTTTTTTGTAGGGTTTGTGCCAAGTTCCTGTGATGGTTTAACAGGACGTTTTGGTCCAGTAGCTTTGAGTGGAGTTATAGGTTTGTTGGCGACTTTAGGGGGCTTTTTGTTCGCTTCCGCTTGACCTTTAGAGGGAGTAGATATTGCTGCCTTTTTCACCGAAAGAATGACTTTCTCAGCTTTAGGTTTGTTCTTTGAAGGTGAAACAGACTTTTCCTTTTGCCCTAAAAAACTTCTGATCCTCTGAACTTCTTCGTCACTGATAGAACTGCTATGACTCTTTGCTGAAATGGACAGTTGTTTAGCAGCATCAAGCACATCCTTATTCTCAAGGCCAAGGTCCTTGGAAAGTTCGTAAATTCTGATTTTTCCGCTGCTGGTCATTAATGTCTCCGGTTGATTCCGGACTTAGGTGCTTAGGGTGCTACACCGAAGGTGGAGCGATGGTTCATATTGCCTCAGCGGCTTCATCAATGCTTTGACTTAGTCGCTTTTGAAGCACCTCGAAAACGCTTTCCGGCACCTGACAACGCAGGGCTTTTTGAAGTCGTTTTCTTCGTCGTGCTTCTTCTAGGCAGTCCTCACAAGGGCATAAATAGGCCGAGCGACCCATTCCCTTTGTGAGTACGACTCCGTCTTGGTGATCACGAATAACCCTCAAAAGTTGCTGTCTATCCAGCAATTTCCTACAGGCTACGCAACGGCGCAAGACGGTGCTTTTGTTCACCGGGTACCATCCTCTTCGTTTGAGGGGGTTTTTTGTTCAGTCTCACTATCGCCGTTAGAAATATTCGCTACTTCTTCTTCTTCGAGTTGTGTCTCTGAGTAATCCTCTTCATCTTCTGGGAGAGGGTATAGCTCTCTAAGCCGGGCATCTTCTTCTGCTCGTGCAGTTTGTTCAGCAGCTAAACGTTCTTCTGCATCCCGTTGAAGAGATTCTTCTTCTTCTCTTTGAGCGATTAGTTCTGCTACAGCTGAGTCTTCTGCTGATTGGTCATATTCTTGTGAGTTTTTGATATCAATTTTCCAGCCTGTAAGTCGAGCTGCAAGCCTCACATTTTGGCCTTCTCTTCCGATTGCAAGACTTAATTGATCAGGTGGAACTAGAACATGCGCATGTTGTCCATCTGGATCCACTAATCTAACCAGCTCAACTTTTGCAGGGCTTAGAGAGTTTGCAATGTATTGACTTGCGTCTTGGGACCAACGAATTACATCAATTTTTTCACCTCTTAGCTCATTGACTACTTGTTGAATTCTTGAGCCTCTTGCCCCAATACATGCACCTACAGGGTCTACTTCTCTTTCAATACTGTCGACTGCAACCTTTGTTCGGGGACCTACTGATCTAGATGGAGGATTTGCTTCACGAGCTACGGCAACAATGCGGACTGATCCTTCTTGAATCTCTGGCACCTCATTTTCAAAGAGATAAACTACTAAGCCTGCATTGGCTCTGCTCACAAACAATTGAGGACCTTTTCTAGGGATTTCACTAACTTCTTTAAGAAAAACTTTGAAGGTTGCATTTGCTCGATAATTGTCATTTGGTAGTTGATCTCTTCTTGGGAGTTCGGCTTCTACTTCTGGTCTGCCAAGTCCAGAGCTGACTGCCATAATTACTGATTGACGTTCAAAGCGTATAACTCTTGCAGTTAGTACAGGATCCTCAAGATCCGCAAATTCTTCTTGAATCATTCGTCTTTGCTGATCCCGGAGCTTTTGAGCTAGAACTTGCTTTGTGGTTGCTGCTGCCATCCTTCCAAAATCTTCCTTCTCTGGCGTGACATCAAGGACAACTGTGTCTCCTATTTGCGCATCTTCAGCAACCTGCATAACTTCTGATAATGCAATTTGATGATCTTCACTTTCAACTTCCTCAACAATTATTTTGCTTGCTAGAACTCTGTATCCTTCTTCATCTAGATCAAGACCAACATCAAAGTTGCTGAAGTATTCCTCTTCAAAAGGGTCTTCACTGATCCCGATATAAAGAGTTCTTCTATATCTTTCATAGCCCTTTAATAGGGCTTCACGAAGAGCAACTTCCACAACTGGTGGAGGAAGTTTTTTTTCCTCACTGATGTCTTCGATCAGATTGTTGAGGCCGGGGAGAATTACTAGTGCCATTGAGGCTTTGGATAAAGATTGAGCTAGATAGTTAGGTTTATGAGACCTTAGCTTGTGTTAGATGTACCGTTATGACCTCTTTTCGGGGTATTCGATCGATGCGCCCTTTTACGTTTAGGTGAACATGTTCAGCAGATCGCTTCAGTAAAAGACCTGCTTTGCAAATTTCTGAGCCATTGGTCTTTTTATGGCAAACCTCAACAGGGAAGCCTTTAAAAGAATCAAAGTCACGATCACTTAGCAAGTTAACTCCAACACCGGGACTGCTTATTTCTAGAACATATTTCTCTTGGAAAAGTTCGGAAGCCTCTATAGCTTGCTCCATAGGTTTGCTAAATCTTGCACAGTCATCAAGAGAGACATCTCTTCCTTCTAGCAAGCGTATTTGTATCTGTAAGGTCATGGGCATGGCATGGGTCAGTATTTGCACACCACAAATATCAAAGCCGTTTTTGGCAGCTGTAGACGAGGCGATGTTCTCCAGATCCGCTAGCAGAGAATGAGGCAAGAGGTGTTGTGTCGGACTTCTAGCAGCCCGACCGGCTTCAGATTTGACCTGTCTCCCTAGGGAGGCGCCTGCCAGGCTTCAGTAAATCTACTTGATTGCATGAATTAAGTCATTGTTAAAGACAATTTGCTTTTGATTTCACTTTTTAAGAATGCCTATGTTCCCAAATTCCCATTACTGGGACTTCCTAACTCAGTGCAAAGCAGTTTCCTTTAGTTTGGTGCAATGTCTCTCTTCGCAACCTTAAAGAAGCAAATTTTTTCATTGCTTCGCTTAGCAATGAGCTTATTTGTCTTTTTTGCTTTGTCTTTCTATTGGCCTCTGCAACCATTATTAGCTTTGTCTTTTGATGAGTCGCCTCAAGGACATAGCTTTGTCGCAGACGCAGTAAAGGATGTTGCTCCTGCAGTTGTACGAATTGATACTGAAAGAGTATTTGAAAGACAACCTTTTGATCCAACTCTTATAGACCCCCTTCTAAGAGATCTTTTGGGAGAGCCAAACGGCTTAGAGCATGAGAGGGGACAAGGCTCTGGTTTTGTTATCGATCAGAAAGGACTTGTTTTGACTAATGCACATGTAGTTGAGCGTGTTGATAGTGTCATTGTGACTTTCCCTGATGGAGATCAATTAGATGGTCTTGTCCTTGGAACAGACCCCGTAACTGATTTGGCTCTTGTTCAACTTGATAAAGATCGAAGTCTTAAAAAAGCTCCTCTTGGAAATTCCGATTCTCTTGAAGTTGGAGATTGGGCAATAGCTTTGGGAACTCCATATGGGCTTGAAAGTACAGTGACACTTGGAATAGTCAGTAGCCTGCATCGAAATATAAATAGCCTTGGATTCTCTGATAAACGTTTGGATCTTATCCAGACTGATGCAGCGATTAATCCAGGGAATTCAGGAGGACCATTAATTAATGAGAGTGGTCAGGTTATAGGGATTAACACCCTGGTTCGTTCTGGTCCTGGTGCTGGTTTGGGCTTTGCAATACCTATTAATTTGGCGCGTCGAGTTGCAGAACAACTGCTTTCGGATGGGGAAGTGATTCATCCATATGTGGGTGTGCAGTTAATTCCTTTAACGCCCAGAATTGCTAAGGAGCATAATAGTGATCCAAATTCACTGTTAGAACTTCCAGAAAGGTCTGGAGCCCTTGTTCAAACAGTTCTTCCGGGCAGCCCTGCCGAAAAGGCCGGACTAAAGAGGGGTGATCTTGTAATTCAGGCAGATGAGGTCGTTGTTGACGATCCTCAGACATTGCTTGAGAAGGTGGATGAGTGGAAAATTGGCACCCCTCTTTTTTTGAAGATCATTCGTAATGGCTCAGACTTGACTTTGTCAGTGAGACCTGCGCCATTACCAAGTGGGACTTGAACTCTTGCTACGGTCTCGTAATTCGCAATTTAGTTAATCAAATCATGGTCGACATTCAACTCCAAATGAAACGAGCAGTCGCTTCGAAAGTCCTTGAGCAAATTCAAGATGGGATGGTCTTAGGTTTAGGTTCAGGTTCTACAGCTGGTTTGATGATTCAAGGCCTTGGCTCCAAGTTGTCCAAGGGAGAAATTAAGGACATTGTTGGTGTTACAACTTCTTTTCAAGGTGAAGTAATGGCAGCCGAACTCGGCATTCCTTTGCTTGACCTTAATGCTGTCAGTAAAATTGATTTAGCAATTGATGGTGCTGACGAGGTAGACCCTTCTTTTAATTTGATCAAAGGAGGAGGAGCCTGTCATGTTCAGGAGAAATTGGTTGCTAGTAGGGCAGAGCGGTTTGTAGTTGTTGTTGATTCAACTAAGCTCGTAAAAAGATTGAATATGGATTTCTTGCTGCCAGTTGAGGTTTTGCCTGGTGCTTGGCGGCAGGTGAAAACTGTTTTAAAGGCAATAGGAGGGGATTCCAACTTGCGAATGGCTAAATGTAAGGCAGGACCGGTAGTTACTGATCAAGGGAACCTTGTTCTTGATTTAAGAATGCCCGGTGGAATAGGTGAGCCTAAAGAACTTGAATGCCAGATAAATAACATCCCAGGGGTCTTAGAGAATGGACTCTTTGTTAATCTTGTAA
Source organism: Prochlorococcus sp. MIT 1341 (assembly GCF_034092415.1). Taxonomy (NCBI): domain Bacteria; kingdom Bacillati; phylum Cyanobacteriota; class Cyanophyceae; order Synechococcales; family Prochlorococcaceae; genus Prochlorococcus; species Prochlorococcus sp. MIT 1341. Next base: position 1,502,099 of record NZ_CP139304.1, read on the forward strand.
ATGAAGTTTTAGTGGGCGAAATAAATGAGGATTCAGTTGTTGTGAACTCTCTGAATCTAGCTACTTAGAAATTCTCTTCCGTTCTGAGTCTGATGGATTCTGAATGACTATGAAGTCCCTCACTATTTGCTAATTCTCTTATTGCGGAGCTAGTTGCATTTAGGGCTTCTGCATTGAATTCAATCAAAGATGTGTGCCTTAAGAATGTTTCTACACTTAGTGCCCCAGAGAATCTTGCTGTGCCAGATGTTGGAAGAGTATGGTTCGGTCCAGCAAGGTAATCTCCTACAGCTTCCGGACTCCAATTTCCTAAAAAAATTGCTCCAGCATTATTAATATTTTCTGATATTGCATGTGGATTTTCGACTAATAATTCAAGATGCTCGGGTGCAAACAAATTGCTTAGATAAGTACATTCGTTAAGAGTTTTGCAGATAACTATTAGTCCCCAATTTGCAAGTGATGATTTACAAATTTCTGCTCTGGGGTGATTTGACATTTGTTGCTTAATTGCTTCTGGTATTGCCTTCGCAAGAGTAGGGTCCGTTGTTAGAAGTATTGAAGCCGCTAGAGGATCATGCTCTGCTTGAGCAAGCATGTCAGAAGCAACATGTTCAGCATCAGCTGTATGGTCGGCTATTATTAATATTTCACTAGGACCTGCTAGTGAGTCGACTCCTACTTCACCGTAGACAGCTTTTTTGGCAAGTGTTACGTATAAGTTTCCAGGACCACTGATGACATCAACTTTAGGGATTGTCCTTGTACCGAATGCCATCGCAGCTATTGCTTGAGCTCCTCCAATGCGAAAGAGTTCATTGATCCCAACTAAATGTGCTGCGGCAAGAACTGTTTTGTTTACATAACCATTTCGATCTGCTGGGGAAGCCATTATTAGGCGCTCTACTCCTGCAACTTGTGCAGGGATAGCGTTCATTAGAACAGTGCTTGGATAAGACGCTTTTCCTCCAGGAACATAAATCCCAGCATTTTGTACAGGTCGCCACCTTCTTCCTAACCGTTCACCATGAATGCCTGTGTAGTTCAGATCAGTTGGTTTTTGCCGTTGATGAAAATCTTCAATTCTATTTTTTGCTAGTTCAAGAGCTTTTTTAAGGCTAGATGGAGTTGTCTCCCATGCTATTTCAAGTTGTTCAAATGGTACTTTTAATGGGTTTGGATGAAATCCGTCAAAGCGCTCTGTATAGCTAATAAGCGCTTTGTCCCCTTCTTTTTGGACATTATTTAGGATTTCTACCACTGTACTAATGGCAGCTTTTTGGGACTCTGGGCTGGTTCGCGCGGACAGGCTTTTCAGTTTCCGCTTTGCTTGGTCCAAATCCTTAACACAATTGATCATGCTGGAGAATGTTTTTGGACTTGAATGGCTGCTTTAGCGAGCGCAGCAAACTCGTTATGAAATCAACCTAGTTCTTCTTTGATTAGCTTTGCTGTCATTTTGCGCATTGCTGCTGTTAAGGTATTGGTTTCTCGAACTAGTAGAGCCTCAGTGGCCAATAATAAATCGTCCAAGAAGCGCGTTCTCATTACGGAAAGAAACCGTTTGGAGAACAGGACCTATAAGTCGGCAGTGCGAACATTGATGAAGCGTTGTTTCATTGCGTGCACTGAATATGCTGAAAAGCCTGGTAATGAACTTAAGGCAAGTGTTCAAGAAAGTATGAATGCGGCTTTTAGCAAGATTGATAAAGCCGTTAAGCGCCGTGTACTTCATAGGAATGCAGGGGCTCACCAAAAAGCAAGACTAAGTAGAGCTGTAAAGCAGGCTTTGGACCCTGCATAGACCTCAAGAGTTTTGTATTAGAGAGTAAATTTCTATATTTGAATTTTTTGATCCCATAGTCAGAATAGAGTTTTGAAGGCTTACTCATAAACAAGGTGGAAAATCCCCAGCTCATAGATAGTCATTGTCATATCGTTTTCAAGAACTTTGATGATGACTTAGAGGACGTCGCCAAACGTTGGCGGGAGGCAGGGCTGGTGAGTCTTCTCCATGCCTGTGTAGAACCTGACGAAATACCAGCGATTAGAGCATTGGCAGATCGTTTTTCAGAATTGCGATATTCAGTAGGTGTCCATCCTTTAGATACGCAGCATTGGGATAGCAATACTTTGCAAGTTTTACGAACAGCTGCTCTAGAAGATGATCGCGTGGTTGCGATAGGAGAACTTGGCTTGGATTTTTTTCGGGAGAGCAACCTTGAAGAGCAGCTTCAAGTTTTACGACCTCAGCTGGATCTGGCTGGGGAATTGGATTTGCCTGTAATTATTCATTGCCGTGAGGCAGCTGAGGCAATGCTTAAAGAGCTTGAACATCGCAACTGCTCTGGGCTTTGCCCAAAAGGGGTTATGCACTGCTGGGGAGGGACGCCAGAAGAGATGAGAAGGTTTTTAGATCTTGGTTTTTTTATTAGTTTTAGTGGAATCGTTACGTTCCCTAAGGCTTCTCTTGTTCATGAATGTGTGAGAGAAGTCCCTGAAGATAGGTTTTTGGTAGAGACTGATTCCCCTTTCCTTGCCCCAGTCCCTTGGAGGGGGAAACGTAACGAACCCGCGTTTGTTGAGTGTGTAGCAAAAAGAGTTGCTGAACTTAGAGGGCAATCCTTTGAAACCATTGCTAAGCAAAGCACAAAGAATGCTAGAAATTTGTTTGAACTTCCTTGAGTAATTGAAAAGTCTTACTTTTATGACCCTTAAACGGGTAGGATAATTAATTGGTTTGGTGATAACGCAGGACATCCTGCGTACTTACCTCCTTTAATAGGTTCATCCCCATCTGGTTCGTTGTCGACGTTAGCCGTTCTGACCCGAGATTTTTGAGTCTTTGCAATTAAGCCCTCTTCTCCAAGGAGAAGAGGGGTTGATCTGCTTTTGGGATTGCTTCGGGTTAAAGGGGCCATCGATTACCAGCTTGTTCAACACTTCTCAACTGCCTTTCTCCAGCATGAGCAGAAGCTCCATTCAGGTCGCGAAGACCGCAACTTACCTCCCTGATCTGGTTGAGGTGCAGAGAGCTAGCTTTAAGTGGTTTTTGGATAAAGGTCTGATTGAAGAACTTGAAAGTTTTTCGCCGATTACTGATTACACTGGCAAGCTAGAACTTCATTTTATAGGCAGTGAATACAGGTTAAAACGCCCTAGACATGATGTAGAGGAGGCTAAGAGAAGAGATGCGACTTTTGCTTCTCAAATGTATGTAACTTGTCGTTTAGTTAATAAGGAAACTGGTGAAATTAAAGAACAAGAGGTTTTTATAGGCGAGTTGCCTCTAATGACTGAACGTGGAACTTTCATTATTAATGGTGCAGAACGAGTTATTGTCAATCAAATTGTACGTAGTCCAGGTGTTTATTTTAAAGATGAACAAGATAAGAATGGACGACGAACTTATAATGCGAGTGTGATTCCTAATCGAGGAGCATGGCTAAAATTTGAAACAGATAAGAATGATCTTTTACATGTAAGAGTAGATAAGACAAGGAAAATAAATGCCCATGTTTTAATGCGTGCAATGGGCCTTTCTGATAATGATGTTATAGATAAGCTTAGGCATCCTGAATATTATAAGAAGTCTATTGAGGCGGCTAATGATGAAGGCATTAGTTCTGAAGATCAGGCTTTATTGGAACTATATAAGAAGCTCCGTCCAGGAGAGCCCCCTTCTGTTACGGGTGGCCAACAACTTCTGCAGGCTAGATTTTTTGATCCAAAGAGGTATGACTTAGGCCGTGTTGGCCGCTATAAAATTAATAACAAATTAAGGCTAACTATACCTGATTCAGTCCGGACACTTACACATGAAGATGTTCTTTCTACAATAGATTATCTGATTAATTTAGAGTTAGATATTGGTGGCGCAAGTTTAGATGATATTGATCATCTTGGTAATAGAAGAGTTCGCTCTGTTGGTGAACTTCTTCAAAACCAAGTCCGAGTTGGATTGAATCGCCTTGAGCGAATCATTAAAGAGAGGATGACAGTTGGCGAGACAGATTCCCTTACTCCAGCTCAGTTGGTAAACCCAAAACCTCTGGTGGCAGCAATTAAAGAGTTTTTTGGTTCAAGCCAACTTAGTCAATTCATGGATCAGACTAATCCTCTTGCTGAGTTAACCCATAAGCGGCGTATTTCTGCTTTAGGACCTGGTGGTTTAACTAGAGAACGTGCAGGTTTTGCAGTTAGAGATATACATCCTTCTCACTATGGTCGTTTATGCCCTATTGAGACTCCTGAAGGACCAAATGCTGGCTTAATCAATTCTTTGGCAACACATGCTCGAGTTAATCAATATGGTTTTATAGAGACACCTTTTTGGAAGGTTGAAGATGGATGTGTAAATAAAAAGGGTGATCCAATTTATCTTTCAGCAGATTTAGAAGATGAATGTAGAGTTGCTCCTGGTGATGTAGCAACAGATAGTGAAGGTAAAATATTGGCTGAGCTTATCCCTGTTAGGTATCGCCAGGACTTTGAGAAAGTTCCTCCAGAGCAAGTTGATTATGTTCAACTTTCGCCAGTGCAGGTCATTTCGGTTGCTACTTCGTTAATACCTTTTCTTGAACATGACGATGCAAATAGAGCGCTCATGGGATCAAATATGCAACGTCAGGCAGTACCACTTTTAAGACCTGAACGCCCCTTAGTTGGAACTGGCTTAGAGACACAAGTTGCTCGGGATTCTGGGATGGTTCCTATCACAAAGGTAAGTGGCCATGTGACTTTTGTAGATGCAACGGCTATTACTGTGCGTGATGAGGATGGACAAGACCATACTCATTATTTGCAGAAATATCAGCGTTCAAATCAAGATACTTGTTTAAATCAAAGGCCAATAGTTCATCAAGGAGACCCTGTAATTACAGGCCAGGTACTTGCAGATGGATCGGCATGTGAAGGAGGAGAAATTGCTCTCGGACAGAATGTTTTAGTCGCTTATATGCCGTGGGAAGGTTATAACTATGAGGATGCAATACTTGTAAGTGAACGCCTAGTTAAGGATGATCTATATACCTCTGTACATATTGAGAAATATGAGATTGAGGCTAGACAGACAAAGCTTGGCCCTGAGGAGATAACAAGGGAGATTCCAAATGTTGCAGAAGAAAGTCTGGGAAGTCTTGATGAGATGGGGATTATTCGAATAGGTGCCTTTGTCGAAAGCGGAGACATTTTAGTTGGTAAGGTCACTCCGAAAGGGGAATCTGATCAGCCTCCAGAGGAGAAGCTGCTAAGAGCTATTTTTGGCGAGAAAGCTCGTGATGTTAGAGACAATTCTCTGAGAGTACCTAGTACAGAACGTGGAAGAGTTGTTGATGTACGGATCTATACCAGAGAACAGGGAGATGAGCTTCCTCCTGGGGCAAACATGGTGGTCAGGGTTTATGTGGCTCAACGACGAAAGATTCAAGTTGGTGACAAGATGGCTGGACGCCATGGCAACAAAGGAATTATTAGTCGAATTCTTCCTAGAGAAGATATGCCTTATTTGCCTGATGGCACCCCCGTTGACATCGTGCTCAACCCTTTAGGGGTTCCTAGCAGAATGAATGTAGGTCAGGTTTTTGAATGCTTGATGGGTTGGGCAGCGGCTAATCTTGATTGCCGAGTAAAGGTAGTCCCTTTCGATGAAATGTATGGGGTTGAAAAATCCCAGCAAACCGTAGAGGCGTATTTAAAAGAAGCTGCTAGACAACCAGGCAAAGAATGGGTTTACAACCCAGAGACTCCTGGAAAGCTCCAGCTAATTGATGGTCGTTCCGGAGAGCCATTTGATCAACCAGTCACAGTGGGCTATGCCCAGATTTTGAAATTAGTTCACTTGGTAGATGACAAAATTCATGCTCGTTCAACTGGCCCATATTCATTAGTAACTCAGCAGCCTCTTGGAGGTAAGGCTCAGCAAGGTGGGCAGCGCTTAGGGGAAATGGAGGTTTGGGCTCTTGAGGCTTATGGAGCCGCATATACCTTGCAGGAACTTCTGACTGTGAAATCGGATGATATGCAGGGAAGAAATGAGGCCTTAAATGCGATTGTGAAAGGAAAGCCAATCCCTAGACCTGGCACTCCCGAATCATTCAAGGTGTTAATGAGAGAACTTCAATCACTTGGCCTAGATATTGCAGTTTATACAGACGAAGGTAAGGAGGTTGATTTAATGCAAGATGTCAATCCGAGGAGGAGTACTCCTAGTCGTCCAACATATGAATCTTTAGGAGTATCTGATTATGACGATGACTAGACACTTTTAATTAATTCTCTACTTCGTTTTCATTAGCAACTACTTCTTCCATGACAAACAGCAACTTACGTACCGAGAATCATTTTGATTACGTAAAGATCACTTTGGCATCACCAGATCGTGTAATGGAGTGGGGACAGCGAACGCTCCCAAATGGCCAGGTTGTTGGAGAAGTTACAAAGCCAGAAACTATCAATTACAGAACACTTAAGCCTGAAATGGATGGCCTTTTCTGTGAAAAGATTTTTGGTCCTTCTAAGGATTGGGAATGCCATTGTGGAAAATATAAGAGAGTTCGTCACCGGGGCATTGTTTGTGAACGTTGTGGTGTAGAAGTTACTGAAAGTAGAGTGCGGCGTCATCGGATGGGCTTTATTAAATTAGCTGCTCCTGTTTCTCATGTTTGGTATTTAAAGGGTATTCCAAGTTATGTAGCAATCTTGCTTGATATGCCATTGCGTGATGTTGAGCAAATTGTATATTTCAATTGCTATGTTGTGTTGGATCAAGGTGACCATAAGGAGCTTAAGTATAAACAACTTCTCACAGAAGATGAATGGTTAGAAATTGAAGATGAAATCTATGCTGAAGATTCTGAGATTGAGAATGAACCTGTAGTTGGAATTGGCGCTGAGGCACTTCAACAATTACTTGAAGATTTAGATCTTGCTCAAATTGCAGAGCAACTGCGGGAAGATATCTCCTCCAGCAAAGGTCAGAAAAGAGCTAAGCTGATAAAGCGCTTGAGAGTAATTGATAATTTCATAGCGACCAATGCTTCTCCTGAGTGGATGGTTTTGGATGCAATTCCAGTTATCCCTCCAGATTTGCGACCTATGGTTCAGCTGGACGGAGGACGCTTTGCAACATCTGATTTAAATGATCTTTATAGGAGGGTTATTAATCGGAATAATCGCTTGGCTCGCCTGCAAGAAATATTGGCACCTGAAATTATTGTTCGAAATGAAAAAAGGATGCTTCAGGAGGCAGTAGATGCGCTGATTGACAATGGAAGAAGAGGCAGAACAGTTGTTGGTGCAAATAATCGACCTCTCAAATCTTTGAGCGATATTATTGAGGGTAAACAAGGGAGATTTCGTCAAAACTTATTAGGTAAGAGAGTCGATTACTCTGGTCGTTCTGTCATAGTTGTTGGGCCTAAGTTAAAGATGCATCAGTGTGGATTGCCAAAAGAAATGGCAATAGAACTATTCCAACCTTTTGTTATACATAGATTAATCCGTCAAAATATTGTAAATAACATAAAGGCAGCGAAGAAACTTATACAGAGAGCAGACGATGAGGTGATGCAGGTTTTACAAGAAGTGATTGAAGGTCATCCAATACTTTTAAACCGAGCTCCAACTCTTCATAGGTTAGGTATTCAGGCTTTTGAGCCCAAATTAGTAGATGGACGTGCAATTCAGTTGCATCCATTGGTTTGCCCCGCATTTAATGCTGACTTTGATGGGGATCAGATGGCAGTCCATGTACCTTTAGCGATTGAGGCTCAAACAGAAGCAAGAATGTTAATGCTTGCAAGCAACAATATTCTTTCCCCTGCTACAGGAGAACCGATCATTACCCCATCTCAAGATATGGTTCTTGGATCTTATTATTTGACAGCGTTAGAGCCAGAGGCAAGCAAGCCAAAGTTTGGCGATAGATCTAGAACGTTTGCAGCCTTAGACGATGTCATTAATGCTTTTGAAGATAAAAGGATTAGTTTGCATGACTGGGTTTGGGTCCGATTTAACGGAGAAGTTGAAGATGATGATGAACTTGAAGCACCTCTTCAGGCAGAGGTGCTTAGCGATGGGACACGTTTTGAACAATGGACCTTGCGAAGAGATCGTTTAGATGGCGATGGGGCTTTAATTAGTCGTTATATCCTCACTACGGTCGGCAGGGTTGTTATGAATCACACGATTATTGATGCAGTCTCAACAACTTAATTTTTCTCTTCCTATTTATTTCTTCAAACTCTAACTAATTCGCAGCAATGACATCCTCAACACCTAAAACACGCAAGTCTTCAACTAAGTCTCGCAAGTCAACAAAGGGCTCTAGGAGTTCAAAGGGATCTAAGAAAAAAGCTGCTTCTGTAAGTGCTTCACCAGCCTTGGCGAAGACTCCTCCAACATTTCTTAATCGTGTAGTTGATAAAAAAGGGCTCAAGCAATTAGTTGCATGGGCTTATAAGACTCATGGCACTGCTGCCACAGCAGCTATGGCTGACAACTTAAAGGATCTTGGATTTCGTTATGCCACTCAAGCGGCTGTTTCTATTTCCGTAGATGACCTAAAAGTTCCAGAGGCCAAACAAGATTTACTGGGTCAGGCAGAACATCAAATTACTGCTACTGAGGAATGCTATCGCTTGGGAGAAATTACCGAGGTTGAGCGCCATACAAAGGTTATTGACACTTGGACTGAAACTAATGAAAGATTGGTTGATGCAGTAAAGAAAAATTTTAATCAGAACGATCCTCTGAACTCAGTTTGGATGATGGCTAATTCCGGGGCACGCGGAAACATGTCTCAGGTTAGGCAGTTGGTAGGTATGCGTGGCTTGATGGCGAATCCGCAAGGTGAGATTATTGACCTTCCAATACGAACAAACTTTCGGGAAGGATTAACAGTCACAGAGTACGTTATCTCTTCTTATGGAGCACGAAAGGGCTTGGTTGATACTGCCCTAAGAACGGCTGATTCAGGTTACTTAACTCGACGCCTCGTTGATGTTGCTCAGGATGTAATTGTTAGAGAAGAAGATTGTGGTACCACACGTTCAATCCTTGTTAAGGCTGAGGACGGACGTTTTGGGAATCGCTTGGTTGGCCGTTTAACAGCGGAGAAGGTAGTGGATAAAGATGGTCAAACTGTTGCTGAGCGTGATCGGGAGATTGATCCAGAACTTTCTAAGTCTTTTGAAAAGGCTGGTTTAGAGAGCGTCAGTGTTCGATCTCCTTTGACATGTGAGGCTATGAGGTCAGTTTGCAGGAAATGCTACGGATGGGCTCTAGCTCATAATGAGCTAGTTGACCTTGGCGAAGCAGTAGGGATTATTGCTGCACAATCTATTGGAGAGCCCGGTACTCAATTGACAATGAGAACTTTCCATACCGGTGGAGTTTCAACAGCTGAGACTGGTGTGGTTCGTTCCAAGGTTGCTGGAAAAGTTGAGTTTGGCTCAAAAGCACGTGTTAGAGGATATCGGACGCCTCATGGTGTTGAAGCTCAGCAAGCAGAGGTTGATTTCACACTTACGGTTAAACCAAGTGGAAAGGGAAGGCCTCAGAAAATAGAAATCATTAATGGCTCATTATTATTTGTTGATGATGCGCAAGAGATACAAGCTGATGTAACGCTTGCTCAAATTGCCGCTGGTTCAGTCCAGAAGAGTGTTGAGAAAGCAACTAAAGATGTGATATGTGACCTTGCGGGACAGGTGCGTTATGAAACAGTTATTCAACCAAAAGAAGTTACTGATAGACAGGGGAATATTACTCTTAAGGCACAACGTTTAGGTCGACTTTGGGTTCTAGCGGGAGATGTTTATAACTTGCCACCCAATGCTCATCCTGTGGTTAAGGGAAATGTCAAGGCCAGTTCAGGACAAGTTTTAGCAGAAGCCAGTCAAGCTAGTGAGTTTGGAGGAGAGATTCGACTTCGTGACTCTATTGGAGATTCTAGAGAGGTACAGATTGTCACGACGTCAATGACTCTGAAGGATTTTAAACTTCATGAGGAGAGCACTCACTCTGGCGAGATTTGGCATTTGGAGGCTAAAGATGGCACGCAATATCGCTTGAACACTATTCCTGGCAGTAAAATTGGAAGTGGGGAGGTTGTTGCAGAACTCGCTGATGATCGTTTTAGGACAAAAACCGGAGGCCTTGCAAAGTTTGCCCCTGGTTTGTCTATTAAGAAGGCTAGGACAGCGAAAAATGGTTTTGAGGTAAGCAAGGGAGGAACCTTATTGTGGATTCCTCAAGAAACGCATGAAATCAATAAGGATATTTCTCTCTTAATGATTCAAGATGGTCAATGGATTGAGGCAGGAACAGAAGTCGTAAAAGATATTTTCAGTCAGACAGCAGGTATCGTTACTGTCGCTCAGAAGAATGATATTTTGAGAGAAATCATTGTTCGAAGCGGTAGCTTTCACCTTTGCAAAGAAGCCAAGTCATTAGAACGGTTTAAAGATGAAGGTCAGATGGTCAACCCTGGCGAGTCCATTGCAAAGGGCATCAAGGCAGATCAGATGGTTTTTGTGCAATCTGTTGAAACTCCAGAAGGATCGGGTCTTTTATTAAGACCTGTTGAGGAGTACTCCATACCCGATGAAGCGCAACTTCCAGAGTTGGCCCATGTTAAACAAGAAAGGGGACCATCTTTAGGACTAAAAGCTACTCAACGTTTAGCCTTTAAAGATGGCGAGTTAATTAAATCTGTTGAAGGTGTCGAGTTGCTAAAAACCCAACTCATTTTGGAGACATTCGAGACCACACCACAAATGACAGTTGATGTTGAGGCTGTTAAAGATCACCGAGCCAAGACAATTGACAGACTTCGGTTGGTGATACTTGAAAGCATATTGGTCCGTAGAGACACAATGTCTGACTCCAGCCATGGCTCTACTCATACCGAACTTCAGGTAGAGGATGGCCAAACAGTTAAGGCTGGAGATGTAGTTGCTACTACTCAAATCCTTTGTAAAGAAGAAGGAGTTGTTCAATTGCCAGACGTTCACGAGGGCGATCCTATACGCCGATTAATTGTTGAAAGACAAGAAGACACAGTAACTTTGACTACCAAAGATAAGCCCTTGGTCACAGTGGGTCAGCGATTAGTTGATGGTGAGCCCCTTGCTAAAGAAGAGCTTGCTGAGTGTTGTGGTGAAGTTGAGTCGGTAAAAAATAATTCAATAACTCTTCGTCTTGGTAGACCTTATATGGTTTCTCCTGACTCTGTTTTGCATGTTAGAGATGGAGATCTTGTTCAACGAGGAGATGGATTGGCCTTACTAGTTTTTGAACGTCAGAAAACAGGAGATATTGTGCAGGGTTTGCCTCGTATTGAGGAGCTATTGGAGGCTCGTCGTCCAAGAGAGTCAGCAATCCTATGTAAAAATCCGGGAACTGTTGAAATTAAGCAAGAAGAAGATGATGAGTCAGTTGTAGTAACTGTTATTGAGACTGATGATGCGATTGGCGAATATCCAATATTCTTAGGTCGCAACGTTATGGTTAGCAATGGACAGCAAGTAAATGCTGGAGAGCTGCTTACTGATGGTCCAATAAATCCTCATGAACTTCTTGAGTGTTTCTTCGAAGACTTGCGAGGACGTAAGCCTTTAATGGACGCAGCACAGGAAGCGATTGCAAAACTACAACATTGCCTCGTCAATGAAGTTCAAAATGTCTACAAATCACAGGGAGTTGCTATTGACGATAAGCATATTGAGGTCATTGTTCGCCAAATGACTAGTAAGGTTCGCATTGAAGATGCAGGTGATACAACTTTATTACCTGGAGAGTTGATCGAATTACGACAGGTGGAGGATACCAATCAGGCGATGTCCATAACTGGAGGTGCGCCTGCAGAGTTCACACCAGTTTTATTGGGGATTACTAAGGCTTCACTAAATACAGATAGTTTTATTTCGGCTGCGTCTTTCCAGGAAACAACACGTGTTTTAACAGAGGCTGCTATTGAGGGTAAGAGTGATTGGCTTAGAGGACTTAAGGAGAATGTGATAATTGGTCGACTAATTCCAGCTGGAACTGGGTTTAGTGGTTTTGAGGAGGAATTAAGGGCTGAGGCAGGGCCTCATCCTGACATTCTTGCTGAGGATCCAGCAGGGTATAGAAGAATGCAAAATCTTCGTCCTGATTACACTGTTGAAATGCCATCAGCTTCTGCTGCTAAATCCACCGCAGTCTTGGATGATCCGAGCGATGAAGATCTTGAGGCAACAAGAAGTCGTCATGGTATCGATGCAGTCGCAAGCAACTTCGCAGCATTTGCCCGACCGACTGCTGATGATGAAGTGCCAGAAGATCAGCTGCCTGATCAAGCTGCGCTTGAGGGCTTGCAGGAGGAAGGGTTACTTAGTGATGAGTAAAGCATCATTTATTTTTAAACTTCCAACTTTTACATCGAAGAATTGATTGATCTCCCTTACTAAAAATGCTTGAACCAACCATTGTCCCTATTCGTAAAAAGCCTCGTTATGGATTCCATTCACATACTGAAAATTTGAATGGACGCCTAGCAATGATAGGTTTCCTGGCCTTGTTGTTAGTTGAGTACAAGTTAGGGCATGGTTTGTTGATTTGGTGAATAAAGACCTATTGGTTGTGCCCAAGAATGTATTAATTGGTCGAAGTACGAAAGAATTAGAAGAATGGGCTATCTCTCAGGGAGAACCAGCTTTTAGGGGCAGACAGCTTCATCATTGGCTATATACAAAGGGCGCAGAAAATTTGGAAGCAATAACTGTTTTGCCTAAGGCTTGGCGGAAATCCTTATTAGAAGATGGATATCAAGTAGGCCGTTTAAAGGAGATAAAACGTTTAGTTTCTTTGGATTCAACAATTAAGTTGTTATTAGAGACCAATGATGGTTTGAACATTGAATCTGTTGGTATACCTACAGATCATCGATTGACAGTTTGTGTTTCTAGTCAAGTGGGTTGTCCTATGGCATGTAGCTTTTGTGCAACTGGAAAGGAAGGGCTGTTGCGTTCTCTAGATGCTTACGAGATTGTCTCTCAGGTAATAAGTATCAGAGAGGTAATGGGTCGTCGACCATCAAATGTTGTTTTTATGGGAATGGGCGAGCCATTATTAAATATGGAGCAAGTGTTAATTGCTATACGCTCTATAAATCGCGATTTGGGAATTGGGCAAAGACGTATAACTATTAGCACTGTTGGAGTTTCGAACACTCTCCCAACCTTGGCCGAGCAAGCCATATCTATCCTGGGGAGAGCTCAATTTACTCTTGCGGTTAGCTTGCATGCACCTAATCAAGAGTTACGCGAGAAGATTATTCCTACAGCAAGGTCTTATACTTTTAATTCTCTTCTAGAAGATTGCAAGCATTATTTTTCGATTACAGGAAGAAGAGTGAGTTTTGAATATATTCTCTTAGGAGAACTCAATGATCAACCTGAACATGCTAATGAATTAGCGCAAGTATTAAAAGGTTCTCAGAGTCATGTTAATTTAATTCCCTACAACCCTATAGCTGATGGTCAATTTCGTCGCCCATCTTTTAATCGAGTAGCAGATTTTCGAAGAATTTTAGAGAGGAATGGCATCGTTTCCAGCATTAGGAGTAGTCGAGGATTAGATAAAAATGCTGCTTGTGGACAGCTTCGTCGTGATCATTCCCAAATGTTAACTCAGCCTGATGTGACTTACGAAGACCTCACGATTGGCTAGATATCATGACTTTTGTTGATTGGTTGATTCTTGGATTTTATTTATTGGGAACGCTTCTTTTAGGACTTTGGCTTGCTGCACGTAATAAGACAGAGGATGATTATTTTGTTGCTGGTCGTAGCTTAAGTGGTTGGCTTGCTGGGGCTTCAATGGCCGCAACAACATTTTCTATCGATACCCCTCTTTATGTTGCTGGATTAGTAGGTACTCGTGGCTTGGCCGCAAACTGGGAATGGTGGAGCTTTGGATTGGCTCACATTGCAATGGCTGTAATTTTCGCACCTCTTTGGAGAAGAAGTGGAGTGTTGACTGATGCAGCTTTTACAGAACTTCGATATGGGGGAGTGTCTGCTGCATGGTTGAGGGGGGTAAAGGCTTTTTTACTTGCATTACCAGTGAATTGTATTGGGATTGGATACGCATTTTTAGCTATGAGGAAGGTAATGGAGGCTTTGGGAATTGTTCAGGGGCGACTAATTGTCGGAGGCATGACCGACACGATGTTCCTTCTTGTTCTTGTAGCCGTACTAATGCTTGCTTACACTGTTATTGGAGGCCTTTGGGCAGTTGTTGTTAATGATCTAATTCAGTTAGCTCTAGCTCTTGTAGGGGCATTTGCGGTTGCAATGGCAGCTGTGCATGCTGCGGGTGGGATGACAAATTTATTGCACAAACTTGAGGAGTTGAACCGTCCTGAGTTGCTTTCATTATTCCCATGGCAATGGCAAAGTGGTCGATTTGAATGGATAGAAGGTGCAGGTATAAGTGTTGCAACCTTCAGTGCATTTTTGACTATTCAGTGGTGGAGTTTTCGCCGTAGTGATGGAGGAGGAGAGTTTATCCAAAGAATGTTGGCAACCCGTAATGAACAGGAGGCGACTTTAGCGGCTTGGGTGTTTCTTGTAGTTAATTATCTTCTCCGAAGTTGGTTATGGATTGTCGTTGCGCTTGCTTCGATAGTTTTACTTCCTACTCAGCAGGATTGGGAGCTTAGTTACCCAACCTTGGCAGTGAAATACCTTCCCCCAGTTGGATTAGGCCTTGTAGTTGTTTCTTTGGTCGCTGCTTTTATGAGCACTGTTAGTACAGCGGTGAATTGGGGTGCAAGTTATCTAACCCATGATTTATATCAGAGGTTTGTCAGACCTATGGCAACTAATTTTGAATTAGTGCAGGTTGGTCAAATTACAAGCTTCGTGCTTTTGGGACTAGGTGTTGTAACTGCTTTGTGGGCCGAAAGTATCGGTTCAGTTTTTAGATTGGTTATTGCTATTGGGACTGGTCCAGGCGTTGTATTAGTTCTGCGTTGGTTCTGGTGGCGTGTTAATGCTCAGGCAGAATTGGCTGCAATGGTTGCTGGATTTTTAATTGGATTTACAACCTCAGTAATTCCTGTTTTCCGCATAGAGGATTATGGCGTTAGATTGATTGCAACAACAGCAATTACAGCAGTTATTTGGTTAGTGGTTTTAGTATTAACACCTCCAGAATCAAAAGCTGTTCTGGAGCATTTTGTGACAAAGGTTCAACCACCTGGACCTGGCTGGAGAATTATTCGTAATCAATTAGGCGTTCAGCCACCTGAGCCCATTAACAGAATTTTTGCACGGTTTTTGTTAAGCGTAGGAGTTTTGTATGGAGGCTTACTTGGGAGTGGAGCCTTTATTCTTCATCAACAATTGTGTGGGTGGCTAGGAATTTCTATAGCAGGTATTTGCTTTATCGCCCTTTGGAGGGGATGGCTACGCAGAAGACTGGCTACTTTGTGATTCCGAAATCCTTATTTGGGTAGCAAAATGGATTAAAAGCTTTTGATGAATTGGGTTTCTTACGCTCAACCGTTCTTCCAGTATTGATAGTGGCTATTTTTGGGTTGGCCTTGATTGCGGTCAGTGCTCGGATTTGGCTACCAGGCGACATGCTGGCACCTGCGCCATTGAGTTGAGCTTAGATCTTTTAATTGGTTTAATGTTTTTGCATGACTGATGAACAGGAAAATTTGGTTCAAGAATCGCCGGTCAATTTGGCTATAGATCCAGATGTGTTAGCAAGTGAGTTAGCAGCTGAACTACTTGGAGATCCCCTTGATGAGATCGATTTTGAGGGGTTTGATCCAGATTCTCTGCAAATTGCTATGGAATGCGAGTCTGGCTTGACTTGGCTAAAGGAAGGGCATGAGCAACGTCTTCAGGGCTTAAGAGTTTTCTGTGAGCATAGAGATCCACGAGCCTTGCCACTGTTAATTCCCTTGTTAAAAGAGCCGTGCCCCGTTGAACGTATGAGTGCTGTTTATGCTTTAGGTCGAAACCCTTGTCCTAGGGCTTTGGACCTTTTGCTAAATCTTCTGAAAAATGACTGCAATGCTTATGTGCGGAAGGCAACGGCTTGGAGTTTAGGGAATTATCCGGATGATTTGGTGCTGCAACCGTTAATAAATGCGTTGAAGAATGATGTTTCAGCAGTGAGACTATGGGCCTCGAGTTCATTGGCTGATGTAGTCGGCACTTCTTCTGAAAAAGCTGCCAAAGCTTCTGAACAGCTTTTAATTAGCCTTAAGATTGATAGTGAGCCTGTTGTTCGCAGTAATTGCATATGGGCCCTTGGTCGAATTATTGAGAATTTAGAGGAGTCATTAAGAACCGCACTGATAGATGCTTTCTTTGATGTCTTGCTCAATGATGTTGAGTCTTCGGTGCGAGATGAAGCAAGAATTGTTTTGGAGCAATTAGGCACTGGGATTGTTAGGACTCGCCTTCAAGAGCTGATCGATGATGGCGTTTTGGTTTGAGTTTGCTAATGCTTACGCATTTGTGTAACAACTTATGCACAGAAGATGGAATTCTTTCTATAAAATCAAGCTCCTAAAGGATAAAACGGATGCCTCAAAGGACCTTACGTTTTCGGATTAGACAAGATGGTCGGGTGGAGGAGTCAGTAACCGGCGTTCTTGGTGAATCGTGTCAAGTACTTACAGAAAAGCTCGAAGCTGCTTTAGGCTCCGTTGAAGTTAACCATCAGACAGCTGATGCTTTCCGTGTTAACCAAGAAGAAAACCAGTCAATTTCTACTGAATTAAACTAATGTCTCATTTCAGCATTATTAAAACTCAACTTCGCAAAAAGGAGCATCTTCTAGCAGCTTTAAGAGATCTAGGCATGGTGGCAGAAGCTGAAGAGAAGCTGGTTAGAGGGTATAGGGGGCAAACTGTAAAGGCCGATCTTGCCGTTTCAGTTAACAAAGGATCAGATATAGGTTTTCGCTGGAACTCTTCAACTGATTCATATGAATTGGTTGCTGATTTAGATCTTTGGAGTCAGCCAGTTCCGGTAGAGCGTTTTCTTTCCAAACTTACTCAGCAATATGCACTTAATACAGTTCTATCTGCGACTGCAGAAGAAGGTTTTGCAGTTGAGAAACAGGCAAATAATCTTGATGGGTCGATCGAGTTAGTAGTAACACGTTGGGATTAAAAAGTAATCTTGGTGCCAGTAGATCCTTCAACAGCTTTTAGAGTTTTAGTAGGTAATTCAGACGCTCCCAATGGCTCTGAACCTCGTTTAGGTGGTCAGCTTAGGGAGCGTGCCATATGGGTAGATGAATCCGTTTGTATTGGATGTCGATATTGTTCACATGTAGCAACTAATACTTTTGTTATTGAGCCATTATTAGGTCGATCAAGAGTTATACGCCAGAATGGTGATAGTACTGATTTGGTTCAAGAAGCTGTTGACACTTGTCCAGTCGATTGCATTCATTGGGTTCCGTTTGAGGACCTTGACCGTTTAAGAGAAGAATTAGAACTAATGGAAATCCAACCTTTGGGATTTCCTCCAAAAAAGTCAAATCGGTTGAAAAAACGTAGAAATATCTGATCAGATCATTGCTGAATAATTCTCTCCCTTCTCGCCGCTTCGGCCGAACAGGTTTGGAAATGCCTGTACTTTCTTTAGGGAGTATGAGGTTTCAGCAGAGTTGGGATGATTTACCGTCTAGGGATATTGATAGTTCTTCTCAGAATAAGTTGGAGGAGATTCTTCGTCTTGCTGTGCGCAAAGGGTTTCACCATGTTGAAACTGCAAGGCATTACGGCACTTCAGAGCTACAACTTGGCTGGGCTTTGCGTAATGTCCCAGACTCTAAGAGGCTTCTTCAGACGAAAGTTCCTCCTAGGCAAGACCCGCACATCTTTGAGAGGGAATTAGAGCTTAGCTTTAAGAATTTGCAATGCGATTACTTGCATCTTTTAGCTATACATGGGTTAAACCATTCAGAGCATCTCGAACAAACATTAAGGCCGGGTGGATGTATGGAAGTAGTGCGACAATGGCAATCAGAAGGACGGATTGGACATGTTGGTTTTTCAACTCATGGCCGTACAGATTTCATCCTGAAGGTTATTGAAACAGATCAATTTGATTACGTTAATCTTCATTGGTACTATATTAATCAAGACAATTCTTCGGCTATTCAAGCAGCAAAAGATAGAGATCTTGGTGTTTTTATTATTAGCCCTACCGATAAGGGTGGCCATTTGCACACTCCATCCTCTTGCCTTGAAAAACTTTGTAGTCCTCTTCCTCCAATCGTTTTTAATGATCTTTTTTGTTTAGCGAACCCTCTGGTTCATACTATTAGTGTTGGGTTAGCGTGTCCAGGTGATATAGATAATCATCTTGAGGCCGTAAAGCTTTTACCACAAGCAAATCAGTTGGTAGCGCCTATTCATAATCGTTTAACAGAAGCTGCCCGCCTTTCACTTGGAGATGACTGGTTGGGAACTTGGAGGGTTGGTTTACCTTCTTGGGAGGACACACCCGGAGGAATAAACCTTACAGTTTTGCTTTGGCTGCACAATCTTATTGAGTCTTGGGAAATGGAGAATTTTGCAAAAGCTCGTTATTCTCTTTTAGGAAATGGAGGTCATTGGTTCCCAGGGGAGAATGCAGATCTTTTGGATAAGGAAGTTAGCCAAAGAGACTTAGAAAAGGCCCTTGAAGAAAGTCCTTGGGGAAAGGAGATACCATTAATATTGCGAAAATTAAAGAAAAGGCTTGGCGGTGGATCAAAGCAAAGACTCGGGAAATATTAATTACCAAGAGGATGTTTCGACGGGATTCCAACTTTTCGAGGATATTTCATAGGGCAACTTGCTATAGCCTTTAGTCGTATTTGATGACGCAAACCTAGTTTATAGGGAAGATGTTGTATTTCTATTTTGATGAGATCTGCTTTTAGAAGCTTGATGGCTTTTGTTAGATTGACCTTATCATCATTGGTCCATTTCCCTCTAAAAAGTATTGCTTCTCCAGTGTGATTTAGGAGTGGGATCAGATATTCAGCGACTATTGGTGCAGGGGCGACTGCTCGCGCCATAGCGATATCAAACATTGATCTATAGCTCTTGTTTTGTCCTGTTATCTCTGCTCTTTCATTTAGAATTTTTACTCGTGAACTTATCCCAATTTCTTCAATCATATTTTTTAGAATACGTGTTTTCTTGGAAGCAGCATCAACCAAAGTGAATTGAGAATTTGGCAGAGCTATTGCTATTGCTAGCCCAGGGAAACCACATCCACTGCCTATATCTATGCATCGAAGTGACCTGAGAGGATTGGTTAGTTCTTTCTTTAAAGGCCAAAGGCTGTCAAAAATTTGACCTACCCAATAATCTTCATTGTGTATAAGTCGAGTTAGATTGACACGTTGATTCCATGCTTTAAGAAGCTTTTGAATGCTTATCATTTGCTCTAATTGTTTTGATGAGGGTTCCCATCCAAGGGCTTCCCATAGACCGAAGCCATGATTTTCTAACCAAATTTGCTTCGACATTGTTGAGAAGTTTCAGTTTTTGTAGGCTTCTTGGCAGATTAGAGCTTGATTAGGAACCATTCTTTAGGAGTTTTGAGGATTTGCCGTTCACCCGTGATTATTACGACTTGCTTGGCGTTCCTAGGTCTGCTGATGCATCCACTTTGAGAAGAGCATTTCATAAACAAAGTAAAGTTTTCCACCCTGATACGACATCTCTTCCTTCTAGTCAAGCGGCGGAGAAGTTTCAATTGCTCTGCGAAGCTTACGACCTTCTTATAGATCCTAAAAGGCGAAAATCTTATGATGACAATCTTTCGGATCAGAAAATTTCTGAAAAAACTCTTTTTAAGGAAGAACTTTTCAGTAAGTCCTCATCTTTTAATGGACTAAAAAAAAAGGAGGTTCTTCGTCCTCTTTCTGGAGGAGAGTTGTTTTCATTGATCCTTTTGGGAGCAACATTTTTTCTTAGCTTGATCATTTGCCTCATAGTTCTTTTCACGA
Source organism: Prochlorococcus sp. MIT 1341 (assembly GCF_034092415.1). Classification (NCBI taxonomy): domain Bacteria; kingdom Bacillati; phylum Cyanobacteriota; class Cyanophyceae; order Synechococcales; family Prochlorococcaceae; genus Prochlorococcus; species Prochlorococcus sp. MIT 1341. The sequence goes on from NZ_CP139304.1 coordinate 1,522,124, forward strand.
AAGGTACTGAGGTACAAATCCTGCCGAGTTGGCTAATCGCAGATCAGACTTTTGATCAAATAAGGCAAGTTTCTAGTTAGGTATATTTATTTGATCAAAATAAATATACCTTTATTTGAAATAAGTTGGCTGCAGCTGTGCCTAGATTTATTTGAATTTGCTTGCTTTACAAGGTTATCTATAGATCGTCAATTATATCACTTATCACTGAATAGCATTTTTCTAGTTGTGAGTCGCTTATGCATAGAGGGGGCATTAAATAAATCACATTTCCAAGGGGCCTAATGAAAACACCTTTTTCCATTGCACGCTTCTTGATAGTTAATCTAGCTTTATTTAGATACCCTTTCTCTCCTCTATTGCAAAGATTAAATGCGGAAATATTTCCAATCAATCTTGGCTTCTCGATGTTTTCTTTCCTTGAAATCCTTTCAACATAGGGACGGTGTCTATTCTCAAAGTTCTCGTACATTTCTGGAGACTTCTCTAGTAGATCTAGGCTTGCATTAGCTGCAGCACAACCAAGAGGGTTTGCTGTAAAGCTATGCCCATGCCAGAAAGTATGTTTAGGGTCTTCACTAAGAAATTTTTCGAATATTTTCTCTTTCGCCAGTGTGATCCCCATCGGTAAGAAGCCTCCTGTGAGGCCTTTTGATATAGCCATTAGATCTGGAGAAATGCCGGCATTTAGAGATGCAAAAAGTTTTCCAGTTCTCCCAAAACCAGTGAGAACTTCATCAGCAATAAGAAGAGCTCCAGATTCTTGAACTACCCTTTGGACATCTAGTAAGAATTTTTTTCTTACTATTTTCATACCGCCAGCACCTTGAATTAATGGCTCAAGTATTACAGCTGCTGTAGGGGTTAAGAGGTGTTTTTTAAGTTTAGTTAAGGCCAGCCTTTCATGAGTTTCTATTTCTTCATTCCCCCACCAATCTTCTGGCCATGGAACTCTTTTAACAGGAAACAGCATTTTTTCAAAAGGTGCATTGAATAGATTTCGTTCACCGACAGACATTGCTCCAAAAGTATCTCCATGGTAGGCACCTTCGAAGGCAATAATTTGAGTACGATTTTCCCTATTGTTTTGCCAGAATTGACAGGCAATCTTTATGGCTACTTCAACTGCTGTTGACCCATTATCTGAGAAGAATAAGCGTTCAAGTTTAGTTAGACGATAAAGCCTTTCGGCTAAATATTCGGCTTGAGGGTGAAGGAAATCAGCAAAAATAACCTGTTCCAGTTTACTTGCCTGCTCGGAGACTGCCTTTGCTATATAAGGATTGGAGTGACCATGAAGTGTAACCCACCAGCTGCTAATAGCATCTATTAGAGGTAAGCCTCCCTCTCTGTATAAAAGGGCGCCTTTCCCAGTGACTACACGATCAGGGGGGCTTGAGAGCGCTATTTGTGTAAATGGTGGCCAAATATGCTGATTCCAGTCTTGGTTGAGAGCTTGAGATGGGTTTTTGAAATTTATTTCGGTGTTTTGTTTTTTTGACATTTTAAATCGGATTTTTTGATCAGTACTTTTGGAAAAAGCAGATAGGAATTGCCTTCGTACTCGCCCTACCATTTTGATAGCACAGGAGAAAGTCTAATGCATCATTTCTGAGAATAAAATCACCTGGATTAACTTTATTGGCTTCCAATAATGATTAATTTAGGAAAGACTTGTTTCAGTAGGGCTAAGTACGAGGTTGTGATAATCTATGTGGTAAATATGTTCTCACGCCTTGGCATTTTTAAAATGCATTTCTTAATAGCAGTGTTTTCTACTGTTCTTTATATCTTTTGAAAGCTGATTACATTCCACTAAATGAATGAGATTTTCTTCTATATCTGTTAGAAGAACAAGTATACCGCTGCAGAGAATAGCGACGGTAAAAGTGGCCAATATTTGGCGATTATTCATATTCCCCCTTGAGGAGCTCATTGAACTTAGAACGAAGATTTTGTTTATGCCATTGCTTTGAAAGATTTTCAGCATTTAGAGGTTTTAATTGTGGTAATTCTGCGATTACAGGGATTTTACCTATTTTTTCAAGGGTTTTAGGATTATTTGGATGATGGGGACCGTTCAAAATAATTCCTAATACTGGTATCTTTCGTAAATGAAGAGCCTCTAAACTTAGAAGAGTGTGGTTGAGAGTACCAAGACCACTTCGGGCAACAAGAATAACTGGAGATTTCCATTGTTCTATTAGTTTGATTTGTAAAAAGTCATAAGTTAGTGGAACCATTAACCCCCCAGCTGTCTCTACTACAATTGTTTGAGTGTTGTTTGGAAGAACGATCAGTTCAGGTTTTATTAAAGAATCTTCCATTTCTGCTGCCCAGTGAGGAGATACAGGTGCTTTTAGGTTGAAAGTTTCAGGGAGCCATCTTCCCTCTGGTAGCTTTAGTAATTCGCATACCCTGCCCCTATCTCCACCACCATCAAGCCCACTTTGAATAGGTTTCCAATAGGTTGCATTTAGCCCTTGAACAAGTAGCGCACTGACTACAGTTTTCCCTACATCAGTACCTGTACCGCATACAATAATGTTTTTGCTTCTTTTGGTATTCATCGTTTTAGAATGATGATCTGGATGCGCCAGGTTAGAGCACATTTTTTCTCAAGAGATCTTTTCCACGAATTGCTAAGTCTTCTCCACTCCTTAATACTTAAGGGCTTGTTCTTACTGGTTTGTCCGCCAACTCTTCGCATTGTTTTTAAAAGAGATGGGGCGTCATTGGCATATTGAGTAAAGCTATGTATTTTGCGGTATTGGATGCAATGTTTTGGTATTTCGTTGAGTAATGATTTTGGATTAGGTAATGGCAGGGCTGTACAAGGTACTTTTGCGTTATTTGAAGCTTGATACCATTCTGGAAAGCTTCCATCTACAGGAACTGCTAGTGCCAGGAAGCCTCCTGATGCAAGAGAATAGAACCATTCATTTAGTTTACGGGGGGGATCTTCGAGCCAGTGAAGAGTGAAACTTGAGGCGAGTAAACTGGGCAATGTTTCTAGATTTGGAAGACCCTCGCTTAAATCCCAAAGTCTTGTGTGAGAAAGCCTTTTAGTTCTTGAGAGCATTTCATTGCTCCCATCAATTCTTAATACTTGTTGAGCGGGATTTAATTCTTCAAGTGCATCTGCAAGTAGACCAGTCCCTGCCCCCAGATCAACCCAAAGACCTTTAGGCATTTTGTTTCTTGTACATATTTTCGCAAGTCGCCAGGCAATTGCAATTTGTAGCTTGGCGTTCTCATTGTATGAGATAGCAGCTTTGTCAAAGTTTTCTATTACTTCCTGATGCCACAGTTGTTTCATTTGGATGACTCCAACCAGTGCTCAATTCTTTCAATTAGACCATAAACTAATAAAGAATGACCTACACCTTTAAGCCTCCATTCAGTAGGCTTGGTCTGTTGTTTTAGAGTTAATTCGTCTAGCAGGAACTGTTGAACCTCAGGGAGGACAATTGTATCTTCTTGTGCATTAACTACAAGCACTTTTGCTGCCTGAGATATTCCTTCAGGAAGACCACTAGTCCCAATTAGCAGGGTAAGGTCTTCTTGAAGTTTTTTTCTACCTTTGTTAGTCAGGGGTTTGTGGATAGGTCCTGAAGGGAGAGAATTCAGAGGGGCTGGGTAGGAAGCTTTTGTTAGGAAGTTGATTAGCATTTTTTGTTCTTCATCTGTCCCTAATTGGTTCTGCATCCCTTTTAAAGCTGCCAAAAGAGCTCGATTGTTTCTGCCGTTTGGGAGGAACCTGCTAAAGCTAGCCAGAAGCACAAGATGGGTGGCATGTGCATAAATCTTTTTGGGCACTAGATGAGGCCCAAGAGAATGAGCAATTACTACTCTTTTAATTTTTCCTGAGCTCGTTCCGATGCTCTGCCAACTTGGGGAAGACAAGGGAAGTTCTCCATAGCCTCTCTCTGCGCTTTGCCATTGCCACTCATTATCTCGAAAAAATCTTTCCCAATTTTCCCAAGATGAGCTATCACTTCCCCAGCCATGCATTGCGTAAACTTCTTTCATTTTTCTTTTAGGGCCTTAATGACTTTCTCTAAGGTTTGATCAGGCAGCTTTTTGCGAATAACAAGACGCAGTCTGGATGAGCCTTCTGGGACAGTGGGAGGTCTTATGGCTGCACTTAGTAAGCCTTTTCTTTCAAGTTGTTTTTGTTGGTAAAGAGTGGTCTCATCTGACCCCATCAAAATCGGAATAATTGGCCCTTCACCATTTGGAATTTCCCAGCCATTTTCTTTAAGCTTTATACGCCATATCTTTGCCTGTTTTAGTAGCTCAATGCCCCAATGACTATTTTCTTTTATTAGGCTTAATGCAGCAAGAGCAGCAGAGGCTAATGGTGGCGCCAATGCAGTTGTATAACGAAACCCCCCACTGGTTTGGAGTAATTGTTCTCCAATTAAAGTGTTAGTTGCTAAGAATGCACCTCCGCTTCCAAAGGCTTTGCCGAAGGTCCCACTTATCATTACTAATGGATCCTCTATTGCATGGCTAAGACCTTTCCCTTTCGGCCCCATTATGCCAAGCGCATGTGCTTCATCTACAAGCATCTTTGCTCCATATTGATCACATAAACATGTCATCTTTTTTAGATCAGGACTTGTTCCTTGCATGCTAAATAGACTTTCAGTAACCACTAAAGGTTTGGATTTAGGATCTCTTTTTGTGCATCTTTGAAGGCATCTTTCTAAATCTTCACAGCTATTATGTGCAAATCGATGTAATTTAGCTCCAGCGGCTTTTATTCCTACTAGAAGAGAATAGTGGCATAATCTATCTGCAATTATTGGTGTTTGCCGATTGGCTAATGCCATCACAGCAGCAATATTAGCTTGGAATCCACTTGGGAAGAGGAAGACTTTTTCTCTCCCAAGCCAATCAGAAAGTGCACTCTCGAGAGATTGATGAATTAGTCGACTGCCTGTGACAAATCTAGAGCCACCTGCTCCAACACCTTCCTGAGAGGAGGATTCTTGGGCTGCTTGGATTACTACAGGATGTCGACTTAGACCCAGATAGTCATTGCTGGCAAGGTCAATTAGTGATTGTGACTGTTTGGAATCATTAGCAAAAAATTCTGCTTCCCTAGGTCCCGGCCTCAAAATCCTGAGATGACGAAGTCTTGATTGAGGGATATCAGGCATTGTTTCTAATTCGAAAAAGGCTTCTGGGAAAGGGGCTCTTGGTAAAAGAAACTTTGAGCGTTGTGCATAAAGGAGCTTTTGGGTCTGATTTCTTTATTTTGCTTACTAGGATTGAATCTATGAGCTAAGTGGCTCATGTCACGACTTTTTCTGACTTGACCAAGGTCGATTTGAATCCTCTTTCGATTTTTCCTTTCAAGCTGGATGGATTTCAGCTTGAGGCTATTGATTCGTTGAATCAAGGACATTCTGTAGTTGTGAGTGCCCCAACGGGCTCAGGGAAGACTTTGGTTGGTGAATACTCAATACACCGTGCAATTGCTCATGGGAGCAGGGTGTTTTATACCACTCCTCTTAAAGCACTTTCTAATCAGAAGCTTAGAGATTTTCGGGAGCAGTTTGGGCATGAAAATGTAGGCCTAATGACTGGTGATTTGTCCGTGAATCGCGATGCATCAGTGGTTGTTATGACAACAGAGATTTTTAGGAACATGCTTTATATAGAGGCAGATCAGAAGAGTGACCCATTAGAGAAAGTGGAAACAGTGGTTTTTGATGAGTGTCATTACATGAATGATTCTCAAAGGGGTACTGTTTGGGAGGAATCAATTATTCATTGCCCATCCAATATTCAGTTAGTTGCATTGTCGGCAACTGTTGCCAATGCTGGCCAGTTAACTGATTGGATTAATGAAGTACATGGGCCTACGAAATTAGTCGTTAGCAAATATAGGCCTGTTCCTTTGGTTTTTAGTTTTTGTAGTTTTAAGGGCCTGCATCAATTACTTAATGAGAAAGGCACCGGCCTACATCCAAATTGCAAAATCTGGCGATCACCTAAGGGGAATAAGCGGAAGGCTCGCTCCTCAAAGCCCCTCCAACCGAAGTCTCCAAGTACCAAGTTTGTTGTGGAGCAAATGGGAGAGAGAGAAATGTTGCCAGCAATTTATTTCATATTTAGTAGGCGCGGTTGTGATAGGGCTTTGGAGGAGATGGGAGCTCTTTGTTTGGTAACACCATCTGAACAGGTCTTGCTTCGTGAGCGTCTTAGTCACTACAGCGAGCTTAATCCTGAAGCTGTGCGCGATGGAATACATTCGGATGCTCTTTTGCGTGGGATAGCTGCTCATCATGCTGGTGTCTTACCAGCATGGAAGGAATTAATTGAGGAGTTGTTTCAGCGGGGATTAGTGAAAGTTGTTTTTGCAACTGAGACTTTGGCGGCTGGTATCAATATGCCTGCAAGAAGTACTGTGATTTCTGTGCTTTCTAAGCGCTCTGATAGAGGCCATCGGGCATTGATGGGTAGTGAGTTCCTTCAGATGGCCGGACGGGCAGGTCGAAGAGGGCTTGATTCAAAGGGTTATGTAGTCACCGTACAAAGTCGCTTTGAGGGAGTGCGAGAAGCAGGGCAGCTTGCTACTAGCCAGGCGGATCCTCTTGTCAGTCAGTTTGCGCCAAGTTACGGCATGGTCTTAAACCTTCTCCAACATCACACTTTAGATAAGGCTAGAGAAATGATTGAGCGAAGTTTTGGACGTTATCTCGCAAGTCTTGATTTAGCAGATGAAGAGCAACTAATTGATCAACTGAGGAGTCAGTTGAGTGAATTGAATGATGTTGCTGGAGATATACCTTGGCAAGACTTTGAGATATATGAGAAACATCGTGGACGATTGCGTGAAGAACGAAGACTTTTACGCATTCTTCAACAGCAGGCTGAGGAGACACTAGCTAACGAACTTACGTTGGCATTACAATTTGCAAGTGTAGGGACTTTGGTAAGCATTAAGTCTCATCAATTGAAAGCTGGTGTGACACCTGCTGTGATAGTTGAGAAATGCGATGGACCAGGACAGTTTCCCTTATTACTTTGTTTGACAGATAAGAATATTTGGCTTTTATTACCGTGCCATTCAGTCGTAAGTATTCATGCAGAATTGAGTTGTTTAAATGTTGGCGAAATTAAGAGACCTGATTTATCTCGACCTGGAGAGATATGTCATGGTAATGATCAAAGTAGAGAAATTTCTCTTGCAGTTTCAGATATTTCTAAGCGCCATGAGATGCGCAGGCCACAATATGATTTAGCAGGTGAAGTGATTGCACAAGTTGAGTTGGTTAATAGCCTGGAGAAAGAGTTAGAGAGTCAACCTGCACATCGATGGGGTGATCGAAAGAAATTGAAAAAACATCGCCGTCGGATGGAACAGCTAGATCACGAGATAAAGGAACGTCAATTGCTTTTGCATCAAAGAGCCAACCATCATTGGGAAACTTTTTTATCTTTAATAGATATTCTTCAGTATTTTGGATGTCTCGAAGAGTTAACTCCTACTCAAATGGGACGTACGGTTGTTTCTTTGAGAGGTGATAACGAGCTTTGGCTAGGTCTTTCTTTAATGAGCGGACATTTAGATGATTTGCCTCCACCAGAACTTGCAGCAGTATTCCAAGCTATTAGTAGCGATGTGAATCGACCAGATCTTTGGAGTGGATATCCAACCCCTCATAAAGCTGACGAAGCTTTAAATGACTTAAATGATTTAAGACGAGAGCTTTTAAGGATGCAGGAACAGCACCAACTGTTTATTCCTGCATGGTTTGAATCAGAATTGATGGGCCTTGTAGATGCATGGGCAAGAGGTACGTCTTGGGGTGATTTGATTTCAAATACCTCTTTGGATGAAGGAGATGTTGTTCGAATAATGCGGAGAACAGTTGATTTGCTTTCCCAAGTCCCCTATTGCGAGTTGGTGACTGAGCGACTTCAAAAAAATGCACGAATTGCTTTGAAAGCAATTAATCGTTTCCCAGTTTGTGAGGCATATGACCTTATTAATGAGGCGGAAGCAGAGAAAAGAGGTTTAAACCCTGCGACAGAACGTGTTTCATAGCAGCATTAACTGGGAGTCTTAAGGAGTTGGACTAGTCATCTTTTCAGGATCAATAATTCGATCAAATTCATCGCCACTTATATAATTAAGCTTAAGAGAGGCCTGCCGTAAACTTAAGTTATTTTCATGAGCATATTTAGCAATTTCACTTGCTTTATTATAGCCAATTACTGGTGCTAATGCTGTTACAAGCATAAGAGAATTTTGTAGATAATCGTTTATTTTTGATCGATTTGCTTCCATCCCTTCAATCATCCCTATTCGACAGGACTTGCATGCATCATGCAGCAAATTAATACTATGAAGCAGATTGAATCCTATTAGGGGCTTGTAGGTATTCATTTGGAGATGACCTCCGCTCCCGGCCATTGCTACAGCCGTCTCAAGCCCCATGACTTGAGTGCAAACCATTGACATTGATTCACATTGAGTAGGATTTATTTTGCCAGGCATTATTGAACTACCCGGCTCATTGGCTGGGAGGCTTAATTCTCCTAAGCCTGTACGAGGCCCACAAGAAAGAAGGCGGATGTCATTTACGATCTTTAGAAGTGTGATTGCAAGCATCTTGAGTTGAGCCATTGCATTTACTAGCCCATCATGATTCGCCATAACAGCGAACTTGTTGTTTGCTGAGAAGAAAGGTAGACCAGTAATTGTTGTTAGAGTCTTGGTGATTTCAATATCAAAGCCAGCAGGTGTGTTTAGGCCTGTGCCAACTGCTGTGCCACCTAGAGGCAAAGGGTAAAGTTCAGTGAGACTTTGTTGAATACGGGAGTAAGCATGAATCACTTGATCTCTCCAGGCGGAAGCCTCCTGCCCAAGGGTTAGTGGTACAGCATCTTGTAAATGTGTACGGCCAACTTTAATTATCTCACCCCAAACTTTGCTTTTATTATCAATAGCTTGGATGAACAATTTTAGCTCAGGTAATAGTCTATTTTTAAGGCTAATTGCTGCTGCAATATGAATCGCAGAGGGGAAAACATCGTTAGTTGACTGTGATTTATTTACATCATCATTTGGGTGTAAAGGTTTTTGGCTTCCAAGTTGTTCACCAGTTTCTTTGGCAATGATATTGCTGATAACTTCGTTGATATTCATGTTGGTTTGTGTCCCGCTACCCGTTTGCCAGACACGAAGCGGAAACTGATTGTCAAATGAACCATTAGAAATTGATTTTGCGGCTTTAACGATTTGATCTTTTTTAGAGTTTTCCAATAGGCCGAAATGTTCATTCACGATTGCTGCTGCTTGTTTAATTAAAGCAAGTGCATGAATTATTTCAGTAGGAATAGTATCTTCAGTAATTGCAAAGTTCTTTAGTGATCTTTGAGTCTGAGCGCCCCATAAGACATCAGCTGGTACCTCGATAGGGCCAATGCTGTCATGCTCAATGCGAACTACTGGTTTAGTCATTCATCCTTTGTTGATGGAGATGGATCCTTTAGAACACATAACTTACTTTCTTAAGAGCTTGAATAAGTAAGCTTTCAACTTTATATTAGGAGTTTTTGCGAATTTGTAAAACTTCTGCTTGAAACACTTTCCTCATTAGATTATATGGTTCATTTATAGGCCCAGCCTTTCCCATATTACATCTAGATTTGATTCATATGAGTCGGTGTTAAAGCAATTGGCAAGGTGATCTGCTTTTAATACTGAGAGAACTTCATTGTCTGATTCAAGGTTTTTTCGGAAATTGCCCTCTTCTTTATTCCAGGCTGAATGTGCATTTCGTTGAACAATTTGATATGCTTTCTCGCGACTCATTCCACACTCAACAAGAGCTAAAAGAACTCTTTGGCTGAAGACTACCCCCCCATAAATATTCATGTTTCGCTTCATATTTTCAGGATAGATGCCAAGACCTTGCATGATTTGTGTCATTTCTCTTAGCATAAAATGAAGTGTTGTTGAACAGTCAGGGAGCATCATTCTCTCGGTTGAACTATGGCTAATGTCTCTTTCATGCCAAAGAGCTACATTCTCAATTGCTGCGATTACATATCCTCGTAAAACTCTTGATAAGCCGCTAATTCTTTCACTTCGAATAGGGTTTCTTTTGTGAGGCATGGCAGAGCTGCCTTTTTGACCCTTGGCAAAATTTTCTTCTACCTCAAGGACATCAGTACGCTGTAGATTTCTGATTTCCGTTGCAAATCTATCTAGCGAAGCACCTATTAAAGCAAGGGTTTGCACATAATCAGCATGACGATCTCGCGAGATTACTTGTGTACTAGCTGTATCAGGTGTAAGACCAAGCTTTTGGCATGCAAGACGTTCAACCTCTGGATCGGTGTTTGCATAGTTGCCCATAGCACCACTTATTTGACCTGCGGAAATATCTTTTTCTAGGCGGTCTAGGCGAAGTCCGTTTCGTTTGGTTTCTGCTAGCCAGCCTGCAAGTTTGAATCCAAATGTGATTGGCTCTCCATGTATTGCATGCGACCGTCCGATCATGACGGTGTTTTTATGTTGCTTAGCGAGTGAATGGATTGCGGCTTCAAGTTGATTCAACTCTTCCTTCAACAATTTCACAGAAGCTTTCATTTGGAGTGCCAAGCCAGTATCAAGTACATCGCTACTGGTCATTCCTAAATGGATGAAGCGCCCTGCATCTCCAACATGTTCATTTACGTTTGTGAGGAATGCAATGACATCGTGACGCACCTCAGCTTCGATTTCCAGAATCCTGTTCTCGTCAAAGGCCGCTTTTTGACGGATCTGGGTCATCGCATCATGGGGTATTCTTCCTAGCTCAAAATTTGCTTCGCAAGCAGCGATCTCAACGTCTAGCCAGCTTTGGTATTTGGCCCTGTCATTCCAGACATGGCTCATTTCAGGGAGAGTGTATCTATCAATCAATGGTTCTTAAATGCCTGAGAGTTTGTTGAACTTAAACCCTTTTATCATGCAGATTTCAGACGGTAGTGCTCTACTTCCCAATGCACACATTGTCCCCAGGCTTGTTGACGAACCCAGCAACGACCTCCTTTGCAGTTGATGACTTCAAAAGGGGGTAGATCACTTGGTTGATTGTCTAAGGTAACGAAACATCCTGGCTGTAGAAGTTCAAGCACCTTTTTGGATTTTGCGATATACAAGCCATACAAGTTTTTGCGGCCTTTTTGCTTTTTTCGCTGTTGTGATGGCTTATTAGGTTTAGGAGGAGACATTCCTTGGAGTTCTTGTTTGAATGATCTTCATGCGTTTTTGCCCTTTTTTGCTCAGTTGATTGGTTTTTGTTCGGTTTTTATCTGAATTTCAGCAATGTCCCGTAAAAATCGTCTTGATCTCCATATGTTCCAGAAAGGCTTGGTAAGCTCCCGTCAAAAGGCCCAACAGTTAATACGGGCTGGAAAGGTCAGAGAATCTAATGGTCAGCTGCTTGATAAGCCTGGTCAGGAAGTTCGAGATGACATAGAGCTTTTAATTAAAGAGTCTCCAAGATTTGTTTCTCGTGGAGGACAAAAACTATTAGGTGCTATAGAAGCTTTCAAAGTTCAAGTTCAGGGAAGAGTTTGTCTTGATGCTGGTATCTCCACTGGGGGCTTTACTGATTGCCTTTTGCAGTATGGAGCAGAACGGGTTTATGGGATTGATGTTGGTTATGGGCAAACAGCATGGAAAATACGTACAGATCCTCGTGTGGTGTTAAGAGAACGAACTAATTTGCGTACTTTGAACCCCGATGATCTTTTTAGCTTTGAGGACCCTTTCCCGAGCCTTGCAGTAGCAGATTTGTCTTTTATTTCTTTGAAGTTAGTACTCGCTCCATTAAAGGATTTGCTAGAGCCCCTTTCTCCCGAAGCTATTCTTTTGGTGAAGCCTCAATTTGAGGTTGGACGTGAACGTGTAGGAAAAGGGGGAGTAGTCAGGAATCCCGATGCTCATCTAGCTGCATTGAAAGGTGTTTTAGCTTCAGCTAAAGATTTAGGTTGGTTTCCTCAGGGAATAATTGAATCACCAATAACTGGTCCTGCTGGAAACCATGAATATTTGCTGTGGCTAGGAATCGATAAATTTAAAGACTTCCCAGATATAGAAGATTTGGTATCTAAGACTCTGCTTTAGAGAGCAGAATTATCCCTTTCTCCTGTCCTAATGCGAATTACAGATTCAACTGGGGAAACAAAAATTTTCCCGTCACCTATTTCACCAGTTTTTGCAGCTTCACCAATTGCGCTTAATACAGCATCCACATTCTCATCATTCACAACTACCTCTACTTTCAACTTCTGAAGAAACTCCACAGTAAATTCAGAGCCTCTGTAACGCTCCACTTGTCCCTTTTGACGACCAAAACCCCTGACTTCGCTTACTGTCATTCCAATTATCCCTGCATTAACAAGGGCTAGTTTTACGTCCTCAAGTTTGAAAGGGCGAATGATGGCCTCAACTTTCTTCATGATGTTGCTAATGGAGAATTGATATGAATTTAGTTTGTCAGAATCTGCCAGGAACTGTAGGAGACGGCAAGAAATTAAACATCACTCCCGCTTCGGCAGCATCTTTAACAAGTTCTTTGGCATCTCCCTGAGGTATTTTCACCTGGTCATTTGCTAGAGCAGCCCAATGTTCATCTTCAAAATGGGTCTGTAGCCAAAGCATGCCATGAATGCTTATAGGACTTATTAAAGCTCCGCCATCTGAACTGGTTAGCAAAATGTCCATAAACAGCTAATTAGCTTGTGCTGACCTATTAGGGGGGCTAGCGGCTAATTCTGATGTTGCCGTTGTTACCAATTCCAGATTTGAGGTGGTGAAAGTTCATTTGAATTTGGATTTGAGTAAAATTTGCTCAGACCGAGTATCAATGGAGGGGAAATTGTTTTGCTTGAGAGTAAAACTGATTCAGCGACAGAATCTCCTCTATATGGAGAAAGGGCAATTAAGGACTCGAGGTTAATTTGCTTTGAAAACCCAAATAATAAAAGGCCTTATGAGATTTCTATTGAGTTGCCCGAGTTTACATGCTTATGTCCTTTTTCTGGTTACCCTGACTTTGCAATAATTCGTCTCATTTACCAGCCTGAATTAAAAGTTTTAGAGCTTAAGGCTCTTAAGCTCTATGTAAATAGTTATCGGAACAGAACCATTTCCCATGAAGAGGTCGTCAATAGGATTCTTGATGATATTGTGGAGGCTTGCAATCCTAAGTGGGTCGAATTAGAAGCAGACTTTAATCCTAGAGGAAATGTTCACATGGTAGTAAGAGTTACACATGGAAAAAAAGAGATGTTTGATTAGTTTTTTATAGCTTGGGAAAGAAGGATTGGTAATTCATTCGCCAGCCCAATTAGGTTTCTATTTGATAGTCCACCCACATGAATAACAGATTCATTTGGATCTTTTATTACCCAAAGCTGCTTGGTCGCAATCATGCTTAAACTTCCGCCTAAGAGGATAACCGCAAAACCTGTATATACCATTGGTACCCCTGGATCACGTTTTAAAAGTATTCCGCTTGCTGCTAGGACGTCTAATACCTGAAGGGATAGACCATTTATTTCAATCTTCTCAGATCCAGGGCGAAGATTATTGATGAAATTTCCTTCTTCATCGAAGACTTCTATGGGACCTTTTTCATTAGAAATTGTGAGGAGTAATGGGTTCTCGCCACTAGGGCTAGTTGGAAGTACTAATCCCCAAATTTGTTCTCCTAATTCGGGAAAACTTTTTAGAGGGAGTTGGAGCTTAGGGCTATTCCCAATCCGTACTGTTAATGCGGCCAAAGACCAGTCCGCTTGATAAATGGTCATTCCATGGATTCTTAATGGATGATTAACACTTATTTCCCAAAAGGAACTTTTAGAGGCTCCTGGTTCAATTAGTTCTAGTTTTGAACGAAATTGTTCTGGACGACCAGTCTGATCACGATCAATTTGAAATTTGTCAAGATTGATTGTTAGCTGATTTATACCATTTCGATTTAGGAGGTCAAATGATCTCCCGGGGGCTAGGAATCTTTCGATTTTTTCACCTTGTAGTGAACCCCAAACTGCTCCAATCATCAATAGAACAATGCCAAGATGTATAAGAGGAGGACCAACTCGGCCAATTACACCTTTGCGAGCTGCTAGACGATCTTGGTTGTTTTTGACTTGCCAACCTTGTTTTTTTAAATGTTTGGTTAGGTAATTAAGCTTTTCAGTTTGTTTGGGTATAGAAAAAGTTTCTGCAAGAGCTAACTTCCCGAGCTGCTGAGGCTGTAAATAATCAACCCATTTTAAGTTCGCTCGGAGGGTTGGGATCTGTCTCCTCCAGCTACAGGTGATAAGTGATAAACCAAGCCATATTAATAAAGTCAAAAACCACGCACTTGTGTAGACGTGGTCCAATTGAAGGGATAAAAGTAATTCTCCTTTAATTAATCCGAGCCATGGTTGCTGGTTATAGGTATTTAGATAAACATCTTTTGCTTGATTTTGTGGAATTGTTGTTCCCAGAGCACTGGCAATCGCGATGATGAAAAGAAGAGCTATTGCAATTTTTAAATTTGAGATCCAGAAAAGTAGTCGATTGATAGTTTTCATGGTTTATATCCAACGACTTAGAAGACTTAGCAAGCCAGTACTTAGAAAAAAGATCCCACTTAAGGCCGGAATCCACTTTGTTATTGGCCTAATTGCTAGCAGGTTAGGGATCGTTGCTGCTGCAGTGCCTGCCAGCATAAGAGGGATCACTTGGCCGATACCAAACGCTGCTAGGAATATGGACCCAATAAATGGATTCCCATGCTGAGCTATCCAGCCAAGCAACACAGCTAACACAGGAGTGGAACAGGGTGATGATGCGAAGCCAAAAGCCATTCCTGCAGCTACAGGTGCATAGGCTGTGGGAACTCGTTCTTGCCATGCTTTAGGGTCTGGTCCTTCAGGAAAAGGTAATTTGATGAGCCCAAGCAAATTTAGCCCCATTAAAATTGCCAGGATTGAAACTATTGTTGGAATTAATGGCGGCACTTGTCCATAGATTCGACCTACTAATCCGCTTAGACTTCCGAGGAAAATTAAAGAGAAAATAATCCCACTACAGAAAGAAACACTTCTGCGCCAAGGAGCTGCCTGATTATCAAATCCTGCAAGATAGGCAACAGTGACAGGAAGGAGTGATAACGAGCAGGGACCAAGGCTAGTTAACAATCCTCCTAAAAAGACAATTGCAATAGTGAGGGGTCCCAGGTGCTCAAGACCATGCTTCAGCAACTCTTGACTAGTACTTGCAAGATCAGAAATGGCTAATTCAAGGGAATGTATGGCTTTGGTCGGCTATGCCGGGTGAGGTTGATTTGTTTACTATCTTATCGATTTTTGAACTTTATTGGGTCTTCTGTCTGGAAGGAATCCTGTTGATTCAAGTGAGCATCTAATCAGTAAACCTGCTAGAAATAAACTTGAGATTAGAGAATTTCCTCCGTAGCTAACTAGTGGTAAAGGTAAGCCAGTTGTTGGCATTGCTCCAGAAGCTACAGCAATATTCATTATTGATTGACCAACAAGAATTGTTGTTGAACCAATGGCCACTAATTTTGCTTGATTGTTTCTGCATCTAAGTGCAACCCTTAGACCTAGAAACGCAATTAGTAGGAGAAAAAATAAAAGCATTAGAGACCCGATGAAGCCAAATTCTTCTGCGAAAACAGCAAAAATAAAGTCTGTACTTTGTATAGGAAGATATTGCAATTTTTGAGTAGAGAGTCCATAACCCTCACCAAACCAGCCACCTGAACCTATCGCCAAAAGACTTTGGATGAGTTGATATCCCGTGCCTTGGGGGTCCTGCCAGGGATCAAGAAACGAAGTTACTCTTAGTCTTTGGTATTCATTCAAAAAAATACTTGCTGTGCCCAATAAGCTTCCTGCAATTGCAGTAGAGAATAGGCTCCTTAAACGTACTCCAGAGGCTAAGGCAATCAGCCAAATGAGGATGCCTATTAGTCCAGCAGTGCTTAAGTTTGGTTGTTTTAAAATAAGTAAAAGTAATGTCGCGAAAACTCCCAGCCAGAGTAGTTTCTGATCTGAACTAATTCTTTTCCAATGTGCAAAAGTGCTAGCTGCCTGGAGAACAACAAAGGGCTTAATTATCTCTGATGGCTGTATCTGTATTGGCCCAAGAATTAACCATCTACTAGCTCCATTAACTGTGCTCCCTATGAGCAGGGTTGCACCAACCAGAACACATCCAATTATCACACCAGTTCCAGCAAGCTTGAGCCAGCGCCTCAGACTTGTTGAGATGACCAGAAAAAGAAGACTCCAGCTAGATAGAAGCCAGAGAATCTGTCTTTTTATGTAATAGGATCCATCACTCATTTCTCTAGCAGCTACCCACCAACTGGCTGAACCGAGAACTAACAGCCCTGCCAGGCTCCAAAACCCTAAAAGACTTAGTAAAAGCCTTGTTTCTGCAGGCCAGAGGCTCCAAGGGAGAGGAAGTTGTTTTTGCCAGAAAGAAATTTCTTTTGGATATCTTAGAAAGCTTTCCTTGCCCTTTGCATTTCTATAAGGCATCTCTCTTTTTATTGGCTTTGAGGGGTAACCCAAGAGATGAAAAGAGAGCATTTGACTCTATTGATACGTCTATAGAGTGTTTTGCCAAGTCTGAGCGCAAACAAATAAATACAAGAGGTAGATTTTGTCGAGTTTTTAATAAAATAGATTTTTTGATATAAGGCTATAAGCTCATTTCACATAGGAGATGAAAATGAATGCTCTTAATCGTATGCTTATAAGTTGAATTTTATTATCTTTTGCTTGATTTAATTAGGGAATTCTAACATTTACCTGACCTTAAGATATCGTTTGTATTGTACTTCTTAGGTGTAAGAGAATGCAGTGGTAAAGTTATATTTTTTTTTACTCTGATCATATAGCTGTTTATAAAAGCTATGATTTGTTTTGTATTCATAGATTCTGGAGCAGTCTCAATTGAGTCAGACTTCGTGCGCTGTTAGCGATTTCTATGATCGTTTCCCATACCCTGGTGATGTGCTGATAGATGGCCCTCCCCCTGGATACAATTGGCGTTGGTGTTTTGAGGCAGCCTATGCTTCATGTTCCGGCACTTTGTTTGGTTCAAAGCATGAACAATTTACGCCAAAGATTCTTGATGCAGGTTGTGGGACTGGAGTTAGCACAGATTATCTAGCTCATTTGAATCCTGGGTCGGAAATATTTGCCATAGACATCTCTAAGAATGCTTTGAAAATTGCATCAAAACGTTTATCTCGCTCTAAAGCATTTGATATTGCGAAAGTCTCTTTTGAGAAGACTAGTTTATATGATTTACCTCATATAAACTATTTTGATTTCGTTAACTCCGTAGGGGTTTTGCATCATTTGACTGATCCATCCTCTGGTTTAAAAAAACTAGCTTCATGTATGAAACCCGGAGGTATTTTGCATATTTTTTTGTATGCAGAAGTTGGGCGCAGGGAAATAAGAAGTGTTCAGAGATCATTAACTTCTCTTGGATTAGTCCCAAATGATCAGGGAGTTAGATTAGGGCGCAAAATGCTATCAGAGTTGCCTTGCTGCAGCCAATTACGTAGGAATTATGAGGAGAAATGGTCTGATGAATGTAGAGCAGATGTGAATTTTGCAGATATGTATTTACACCCTCAAGAGGTTAATTATAATCTTGATACTTTGTTTCAGTTGATTGAGAATACTGACCTGATTTTTGTGGGATTTTCTAACCCTGAGACTTGGAATATTGCTAGGTTGTTGAAGGGAGAACTTCTTGCAATTGCTAAGGAGATGTCATTAATGAAGCAGTGGAAGCTTATTGAAGACTTGGATTTAAGCATAAGTCATTTTGAATTCTTTCTCGCTAAGAAACCTTTTCCTATTTTGGACTGGGTAGATGATTCCAGTTTACTTTCTGCTTCTGGAAAGATAAGTCCTTGTTTATGGGGATGGCCGACTAAAGATTTGCTTGATAGAGATATGGCGCCCTTGAAGTTGAGTTCTGAGTCTTTCGAGTTTTTGAATGTATTGCATTCATCACGTCCTGGAACGCCATTAAGCGAGTTGCCTCTTGGATGGTCATCAAGTCAGATCGCTTCTACAGCAAGGGATTTGTTGTTACGGCATGTAATTTTGATCTCTCCAGGCTGAAGCCCGCAACATGGTAGATTCCGCGGGCCTTTATAGAAAGAGCCTCGGCTCATTTGCTGGCATCTTCTCGGACTATTCCTGAACCCGATCCCTTGAAAGGAGATCAGACTTCACTGGAAACAGTTGGGGTAGAAGGCGTTGCCGGCGAGAACCTAGAGTCAAATTTGCCCTCGGATGTAGACAATTCTTCGCTAGAGGAATTTCAAAACTTTCAGAGTGGTTCAATTTTTTCAACTTTGGTTCTTGCTGCCTTGGCGGCCGCAATTACTGCGGTTTTCTCTGATTTTCATATCGCCAGCAGCTTGCTTGTTGGTGGTTTCTCAGGAGCTTTATACCTGTGGCTTTTGTCTCGCAGTGTTCAAAAGCTTGGGAAAGATTCACAGAACTTGGCCAAAACGCAACTTCTTGTTCCAGTAGTTCTTTTTCTGGCATCTACAAAGTTGCCATTTTTGGAACTTTTTCCAGCAATCGTTGGCTTTTTCCTTTATAAGCCAGCAGTCCTTCTTAAGGTTTTCTTGAGTGATTAAACTTGAGTCAAAATCAATGCCTGTTGGACTTTTTTAAAGGCTTCTCAAAACACAATTGTTTTAACTAACCACACTTAAACTCTAAATGGGTACCTTGCCATTTATTTTTCCCTTTGCCGAACTAGAGGTTGGCCAACATCTTTATTGGCAAATAGGGAACCTTAGGCTTCACGGCCAGGTTTTTATGACTTCCTGGATAGTGATAGGTGCCTTGTTAACTCTTGTGGTTGTTGGCACTAGAAAGATGGATAGGGATCCAAGAGGGGTGCAAAACCTCCTTGAATTCCTTTGGGATTACATTCGTGATCTTGCGAGAACCCAAATTGGGGAAAAGGCATATCGCGATTGGATGCCCTTCATAGGAACATTGTTTCTTTTCATCTTTGTAAGTAATTGGGGAGGAGCTCTCGTCCCTTGGAGATTGATAAAGCTTCCTAGTGGTGAACTAGGTGCGCCTACAGCTGATATCAACACAACTGTTGCGCTTGCTTTGCTCGTCTCACTCTCTTACTTCTATGCAGGTTTGAGTCGAAAGGGTTTGCGGTACTTCGAGTACTACGTTCACCCGACTCCAATCATGCTCCCTTTCAAGATTGTTGAGGATTTCACAAAGCCTCTTTCACTTTCGTTTCGTCTTTTTGGAAACATCCTTGCAGATGAATTGGTTGTGGCTGTTTTGGTTTTTCTAGTTCCTCTCATTCTTCCAATTCCAGTGATGTTTCTGGGCTTGTTCACTAGTGCAATTCAGGCTTTGATTTTCGCCACTCTTGCCGCTTATTACATCGGTGAGGCGGTCGAAGAGCATCATTGAGATCAAAATTTTTTCTAGGTCAAAATTCCATTTACCTAGCAAATTTTCTTGCGCAGAGGTCTGAAAAAAACAGACCCATCTCAAAAAAATTTTGAGATGTCCCCTCGCAGGTATAAACTCCCGGTCCCCTTCGCGCGTAACTAGCGCATCACATCCTTAGCTCAAACATGGATTCCATTACCACCGCCGCTTCTGTTGTTGCTGCTGGACTTGCTGTAGGTCTAGGTGCCATTGGCCCTGGCATCGGACAAGGCAGTGCTGCACAGGGCGCTGTTGAGGGTATTGCTCGTCAGCCTGAAGCTGAGGGCAAAATCCGCGGCACACTATTGCTTTCCTTCGCCTTCATGGAATCGCTAACCATTTATGGCCTAGTTGTTGCCCTTGTGCTTCTTTTTGCCAATCCCTTTGCAGGTTGATCCTTTAATTCGGATAATTCCTCTCTTCAATTCACCTCATAAGGGCTCAATTGAAGCGTTGTTTTAAACCGCTAAAGGGATTCTCAAAAGCTTTTCGCCGCATTACCGATTTTCTCAAACCACTTAGAGCCATTCTCTATGATCAGTTTGTTTTTGTTAGGTGCAACTGAGGGAGGTCTATTCGACTTCGACGCCACTTTGCCTTTAATGGCAGTTCAGGTTGTACTTCTAACTTTCATACTTAATTCTCTTTTCTTCAGGCCTGTTGGTCGTGTTGTAGAAGAGCGTGAAGGTTATGTCACAACAACAAGAGCAGAGGCCAAGGAGAAATTGCTTAAAGTAGAGAAGCTTGAGGCAGAACTTCTTGAACAGCTCAAAGGAGCTCGTCAAGCTGCTCAAAAGCTCATCAATGATGCTGAACAAGACTCAGACAGACTCTATCGAGAAGCATTGGCATTGGCCACAGCTGAGGCAAATGCTTCTCGAGAGGAGGCTCGCCGTGAGATTGACTCACAAAGAGAGTCTGCTTTAAATCAGCTCAAAGTGGACTCAGAGAAGCTTGGAGATCTAATAGTTGAACGACTTTTGGGAGCCAAATGAACTTTTCTTTGATTTTTGCTTCTGGGGGATTTGGTCTCAATCTCAATTTGTTTGAGACCAATATCATCAATCTTTCGGTTGTTATTTTTGGACTTTATAAGTTCTTGCCTAATTTTCTAGGGGGGATTTTAAAACGCCGAAGAGAAGCAATCTTGGTTGACCTTACAGATGCTGAAGAACGTCTTGCTAATTCATCAAGAGCACTTCAAGAGGCTCAGAAAGAGCTTGCTGCTGCTGAGCAGAAAGCTCAACAGATACGTTCAGATTGCAAGCTTAGAGCTGAAGCTATTCGCTTAGAAAGTGAAAAGCGCACTGTTGAAGAAATGGCTCGAATTAAGCAAGGGGCCGTATCTGATCTGAATGCAGAAGCTGTTCGAGTTAGCTCTCAGTTGCGTCGAGAGGCTGCTCGTTTGGCCATTGAGAAGGCTTTGGAGACATTGCCTAGAAAGCTCGATGAGAAAGCTAAGGCAGATTTTGTAACCCAGTCAATTAATAACATGGGAGCTTCCTGATGCCACTTCTAAATACCATTACAACCCCTTATGCAGAGGCTTTTCTGCAGGTGGCAGAGAGCCGTAAAGAGGTTGATAAGGTCGTGACTCAGGCAAAGTCCTTGCTTGAACTATGGAATGAGACCCCGGAGCTAAGTGATGCGATGGCCTCTCCAGTTTTGGAAGTTCAATCTAAGAAGGATGCACTTGAAAAGCTTTTTGCGAAGCAGTTGACCCCATCCTTTCTTAATTTTCTAAAGCTTTTGGCTGATCGCCAACGCATTGGTTTGCTTGATTCAGTTCTTGAGCGACTACTCGAGATCTATCGTGATCAGCGCAATATTGCGCTTGCAACAGTCACGTCAGCCTCTGAGCTTACAGAAAGTCAACAAGCAGAACTTTTAAAGAAGATTCAGCTAGTAGCAGGTACTAAAAAGCTTGAGATCAATCTCAAGGTTGATCCGAATTTGATTGGTGGCTTCGTCGTTAGCGTAGGCTCCAAGGTCATTGATGCAAGCGTCTCTGGTCAAGTTCGCCGCCTTGGATTGGCGCTGGCCAAAGTGAGCTAGCTCTCCTTCACCACCCCCTAAACAAGTTTTTCACCCAAACACCTCAATACCCTCATGGTTTCCATTCGTCCCGACGAGATCAGCTCAATCCTTAAGAAGCAGATCGCTGACTATGACAAGTCAGTTTCCGTTAGCAATGTTGGTAGTGTTCTCCAAGTAGGAGATGGCATCGCACGCATATATGGCCTTGAGGAGGTCATGGCAGGCGAATTGGTGGAGTTTGAGGATGGAACTGAGGGGATTGCTCTGAATCTTGAAGACGACAATGTAGGAGCGGTGCTAATGGGAGAAGGCCTTGGGATTCAGGAAGGAAGCACTGTTAAAGCGACAGGAAAAATTGCTTCAGTTCCGGTAGGGGAAGGTACTTTGGGACGGGTTGTTAACCCGTTGGGACAACCAGTTGATGGGAATGGCGAAATATCTTCAACTGAATCTCGTCTTATTGAATCTGTTGCTCCTGGAATTATTAAGAGAAAGTCAGTACACGAGCCGATGCAAACAGGGATCACATCGATTGATGCCATGATTCCAATCGGACGTGGCCAGCGTGAGCTCATAATTGGGGATCGTCAGACAGGCAAAACAGCAATCGCTCTAGATACGATTATCAATCAGAAAGGTGAAGATGTCGTCTGTGTTTATGTAGCTATAGGCCAGAAGTCCGCATCAGTTGCAAACGTTGTTGAGGTTTTGCGTGAGAAGGGAGCCCTTGATTACACGGTGGTAGTTAATGCAAGTGCATCTGACCCAGCTGCTTTGCAGTACTTGGCTCCATATACCGGCGCCGCAATCGCTGAGTATTTCATGTATAAAGGCAAAGCAACTTTGGTTATTTATGATGATTTAACAAAGCAGGCCCAGGCTTATCGCCAGATGTCTTTATTGCTTCGTCGTCCTCCTGGGCGTGAGGCCTATCCAGGAGATGTTTTCTATCTTCATAGTCGCTTACTTGAAAGAGCAGCAAAATTATCAGATTCAATGGGAAAAGGCTCAATGACAGCCTTGCCAATCATCGAGACACAAGCTGGTGATGTTTCTGCATACATTCCTACAAACGTTATATCTATTACTGATGGCCAAATCTTTCTAAGCTCTGATCTTTTTAATTCTGGACTGCGTCCAGCTATCAACGTTGGTATTTCGGTTAGCAGAGTTGGAGGTGCTGCCCAAACAAAAGCAATTAAGAAAATTGCAGGAACATTAAAATTAGAACTGGCCCAGTTTGATGAACTAGCAGCCTTTTCTCAGTTTGCCTCTGATCTCGATGAGGCTACTCAGAATCAACTTGGCAGAGGTAAGCGCTTGCGCGAATTGCTCAAGCAGCCACAGTTTGCTCCATTGAATCTCGCGGAGCAGGTGGCGATTGTTTATGCAGGTGTCAAAGGGCTTATTGATGAAGTCCCAGAGGAAGAGGTTACACATTTTGCTAGGGAACTCCGAGAATATTTAAAAACTAATAAGGCCGAGTTTATTTCTAAAGTTCAACAAGAGAAGGTGCTTTCAGAAGATACTGAGAACATGTTGAAAGAGGCTATAAATGAGGTGAAAACCTCAATGCTAGCTTCGGTTTAATCCTTTTAGATATCTAGGAGGAATTAACTATGGCTAATTTAAAGGACATTAGGGACCGGATTGTCTCAGTTAAAAACACACGAAAAATCACTGAGGCAATGAGGTTAGTAGCCGCAGCCAAGGTTCGTCGTGCTCAGGAACAGGTTCTCAGGAGTCGTCCCTTTGCAGATCGTTTAGCACGTGTTTTGGAAAATATTCAATCTCGTATTCGCTTCGAACTTGCTGATGCACCATTACTAAAGACTCGTGACCTAAAACAAATCACGCTAGTAGCAGTAACTGGTGATAGAGGTTTATGTGGAGGGTATAACTCCAATATTATTAAACGAACTGAGCAGCGATTTGCAGAGTTGAAGTCCCAGGGTTTTGATCCTGACTTAGTCTTAATTGGTCGTAAAGCAATTACATATTTTCAAAACAGATCAAGCACTTATAAAATTCGTTCAACTTTCGCTGATCTTGAGCAAGTCCCAACTGCTCAAGATGCTGAGTCAATTACCAGTGAGGTTTTGGCGGAATTCCTTTCTGAGAGCACTGACAGAGTAGAGATGATTTATACCAAGTTCATTAATTTGGTAAGTTGTATGCCTGTCGTACAAACACTTTTGCCATTAGACCCTCAGGGAATAGCAGCAGAAGAAGATGAGATCTTTAGGCTTACAACCAAAGAGAGTCGTTTGACTGTTGAAAAAGGTTCTGGACCTGCAAATGAGCAACCAAGTCTTCCCTCAGATATTGTTTTTGAGCAAAGTCCTGAGCAATTGCTTAACTCATTACTTCCTCTTTACTTGCAAAACCAACTCTTGAGAGCATTGCAAGAGTCAGCTGCTTCTGAATTAGCCAGCAGAATGACTGCGATGAATAATGCAAGTGATAATGCAAAGGAATTAGCAAAGACTTTGACCCTTGATTACAATAAGGCTCGTCAGGCTGCTATTACTCAAGAGATTCTTGAGGTTGTTGGAGGTTCTTGCAGCTAGAGGTTAATAAGGGTATTTATTTACTTTTTCCTACATAGCGCTATTTCTTTATAGGTATCACAATAGTTTATTTTTCAAACAGAGAATATTTGATTTTGTCTTTTGCGGAATCTCTACCTGTTCTTTAGGACTGATAATATTAAGATTGTATTTATCCCCTTTTGTAAACATAAGGGGTCATTTAGTTTTCTTTTTGGGTCATATCACACATGAAGTTAAATACTCATAAACTTCAATTGACTTGGCCAGATGAATTGCCTCCAGAGCATTTGCGGCCGTGGCTGTTAAGGGAATTGAAGAGTCTTGGAAAACCTTTGCGTTGGGCGATTACCTTAATTAGGCCTTGCGAGTCAGGAAGTTGTCGACTGATAATTGTTGAGGCGGTTGTAATCAAGGGAGAAAAATAATTCTGAATAATCAATGAAATTATCTTTTTCGCGAAACAATTTAATTCAGTCAGCTCCCTTGCCAACCCTGTTAGTGATTCCATCAGGCATTGGATGTTCTTTTGGTGGCTATGCAGGTGATGCAATGCCAATAGCACGCTTATTAGCTGCAGCTGCAGGATGTTTGATAACCCATCCAAACGTAATGAATGGAGGCTCTCTTTACTGGAATGATCCTCGCATATTTTACGTTGAAGGATATAGCTTGGATCGCTTTACTGCTGGAGAGATACTGTTAGAACCAGTGCGGCAGCAACGAATTGGCTTACTTCTAGATGCGGGAATTGAGACAGAGTTACGAGAGAGGCATATGCAGGTAGCAGATGGATGTAAAGCCAGTCTTGGATTAAATATTGGCCCTGTGGTTATAACTGATACCTCATTGGGGATAACTCTTAGGAAGGGTTCCAGTGGAAGTAGTTGGGGTGATCTGGAGTGCCCAGCGTCACTTCTTAGGGGTGGTGAGGTTTTGAAGAAGCATGGGGCAACTGCTATTGCTGTGGTGTCTAGATTTCCTGATGACTTTGGCTCTGATGATCTTAAGGATTACCGGGAAGGACATGGTGTTGACTTATTAGCTGGTGCTGAGGCATTGATAAGTCACCTTCTTGTTCGTCATTTAGGCATACCTTGCGCTCATTCTCCCGCACTTAATT
Organism: Prochlorococcus sp. MIT 1341; assembly: GCF_034092415.1. Lineage (NCBI taxonomy): Bacteria > Bacillati > Cyanobacteriota > Cyanophyceae > Synechococcales > Prochlorococcaceae > Prochlorococcus > Prochlorococcus sp. MIT 1341. Next base: position 1,547,381 of record NZ_CP139304.1, read on the forward strand.
CATTGCCTTTAGAGGTTTCGATTGATCCTAGGGTCGCAGGAGAGGAGATTGGACATACTTTTTTATCTTCCGTTCTGGTTGGGTTGAGTCGAGCCCCTGATTTAATTCCTGCAAAGGTCTTAGCAGAGGCCTTGCCTCATGCGCATCACTTGTTGTCTGCTAAGGATATTGGTGCGCTGGTTGTTCCTGACGGAGCCTTAGGAGGAGAATCTACTCTTGCATGCTTAGAACGAAAAATTCCGGTAATTGCTGTTACGAATCAATCCGTACTTCGTGTGACTAAGGCTGCCCTTGGCTTCGAGAACGAAGGTAGTGCTTTAGATTCCAATCAAGTTTTAACTGCGGAAAGTTATCTTGAGGCAGCTGGGTTGGTAACTCTTTTAAGGGAAGGGATATCTATAGAGGCATTACGAAGACCAGTCAAGTCAGTCAGAGAAGCTACTTGATATTTTGGAAGTATTAAAGATTAACTACTTTTGTAAGCTGTATATAAGGACTTCGCCTTCGCTTGGAAGTTAATAACTTAATAATGTCACCTAAGGCAAGCCATTGGATGTCTTGGAGCAACCCCAAGCGCCTTCGCTACGCCTGGATGACAGATTGAGCCATTGACCGTGTTTAATCCAGACAGAAGTTCTGGCCTTTCAGTAATTGCTTTCTCGAGACCCCTTCCAGCAATGCCAAGAATATAGGGGAGCGTAACACTTGTCAGTGCTTCGGTAGATGTAAAAGGAACAGCACCTGGCATGTTCCCAACAGCATAGTGCTGAACACCATGAATATTCACAGTGGGTTGAGTATGTGTTGTTTCTTTGCTTGTTGAAACGCATCCACCTTGGTCAATTGCAACGTCGACTATTACCGAATTGGACTTCATTTGCTGAACCATTTTTTCTGTGATTAATGTTGGTGCTCGACCTCCGGGCGTAAGCACTGCTCCAATTAATAGATCAACTGTAGGGACAATTCTTTCAAGAAGCCCTCTACTGCTGACCAAACTGACAAGCCTCCCGTTTCTGTTTGTTTCAAGTTTACGAAGTCTCTCTGGCGATCGGTCTAGCAGAATTACTTCGGCATCCATCGCAGCTGCAACCCTTGCAGCATTCCACCCAACAGTGCCAGCTCCTAGCACGGCAACTTTCGCGGGACTAACACCTGTGCACCCACCAATCAGAACCCCTCTACCCCCTTTTGGACGTTCAAGAAGGTTCGCACCTGTCTGAGCAGCTAATCGGCCAGCTATTTCACTCATAGGTGCTAATAGTGGCAAAAAGCCAGTTTGCATTTGTACTGTTTCGTAGCCAATCCCAGTTGCTTTAGATTTCAGCAGTGCTTCGCCAACTTTCGGATAGGCGGCTAGGTGTAAATAGGTGAAAAGGACCATGTCTTCCCGTAGAAAACAGAATTCTTCTTTTTGGGGCTCTTTAACCTTCACAACAAGATGTGTGCACCAAGCCTCTTCCTTGCTCACGATTTGTGCGCCTGCCTGGGCAAAGTAATCATCCGAGATCCCTGCGCCTTCGCCTGCACCAGATTGAACTCGTACCTCTAAGCCTTGTGTAACAAGCTCTTTTACTCCGTCTGGGGTTAAAGCAACACGGAGTTCATCAGCTTTGATTTCTTTTGGAATCCCAATGGTGGCCATTGGTTTAGAGAGAACGGAAGATCCCATGAGCTATAACTGCTTTTTTATAGGTTGGCTAAACACAAACAGACTGACCAGATATTGGCATTATGAGGCTGCTATAGGTATTCTCCAACCTGTACCAAAGGCTTGAGGACTAATCTTTAAGACTGGCGGAGCTTGCCTCCGCTTAAATTCACCTTTTTTCAAAAGCATACTTATTTTCTTGATTAGTTCTGGATCGTATCCCTTGGTTATTAATGCTTTTGTGGTAAGTCGTTCTTCTATAAAGCCTCTAAGAATTGGGTCCAGAATGGAATAAGCAGGTAGAGAGTCGCTGTCTAGTTGATTCTCACGTAATTCTGCACTTGGCAATTTCTCAAGTATTTTTTTCCCAATCACATCGCCTTTAACGTGCAGTCCAATGTTTTTACGAAAGTTTTCGGGTGATTGGTTATCCAGCCAATGGCAAAGTTCAAAGACATTCGTTTTATAGAGATCTCCTATCACAGCCAATCCTCCATTCATGTCTCCATAGAGAGTGCAGTAACCAACGGCTAGTTCAGATTTATTGCCTGTGGAGAGTAAAAGCTGACTGTTTTGGTTCGCTACTGCCATGAGGAGAGTACCGCGTATACGTGATTGCAAGTTTTCAGCAGTTACACCTTTTGGAGATTCCCCAAGGGATTTCTTTAAGGAAGTGTCAAAGCATTCCATTAGTTGAGTTATTGGGATCGTTTTCGTTGAAATTTCTAATCGTTCTGCAAGTTCCTTTGAGTCAGTAATTGATCCTTGCGAGCTCCAAGGGGAAGGCATTAGCAGAGCAGTTACATTTTCTGCTCCTAACGCAGCAGAAGCAACAACGGCTACTAAAGCAGAGTCAATACCCCCACTAAGGCCTAATAGAGCTTTCTTGAAACCACACTTTTTAGCATAGTCACGTACACCTAGAACCAGTGCATGTAAGACATCTTCCATGTAATTGTTATCCATTTCATTTTTTAGTGCTTGGATGTGGTTTGTATCCCAAATCTCTAAACTCTCACGATAGCTTGGTAGCTGTAGAACCATCCCTTTCGGATGTTTCAGGACAAAGCTTGCACCATCAAAAATCAGTTCATCATTAGCACCTACTTGATTTAAATAGATCACGGGACAATTAAGTCTTTGGCTGGCTTTATTTGCAATGTCTACTCTTAATTGTTGTTTTGAGGTATTGAATGGTGATGCAGAGAGGTTTATTAATAAATTGATTTTTTCATTAATGAGTTTTTTGATTGGGTCAGGACCGCTTATGCGTTGTGCTTGCAGCTCTTCTTCGACCCAAAGGTCTTCGCAGATAGTTATTCCAATTTTCCAGGTTTCGCCATTTTTTTTGAAATGAATCATTCCTGGAGAGTTTGCAGCTCGAAAATAACGCGTTTCGTCGAAGACGTCGTAGCTAGGAAGAAGTTGTTTGCGCGCTACGACTCTCCATGTTTCAGCATTGATTAGGGCTATTGAATTAAATAATTTTGGGATTCTTTGATCAGATATACCTTCAGCGATACCAACTAAAATACTTATTTTGGGAACTTTAGTCGCAATGATTTCACAAAGGGATTGGAGAATCCTTTCTTGGAGCTTTATATATTGTTCATTTAGAAGCAAGTCTTTCGGGGGATATCCCCAAAGCGATAATTCAGGAGTAACTAGTAGGTCTGCAGAGTAAGAATCAGCTTCTATGCATGCAGCTTCGATAAGTGCAGCGTTTCCCAGGAGGTCTCCAACTAAGGGATTAAGTTGAGCAAGGGCTACACGCATTATTTTTTTGCACTTAAGCCGTAGAGATTTTGCTCAAACAACATTGGCAAAATTTCCCTGGGGATGTCATTTGGGGATGTATTATTGCGAACTTTTGAACTCGCGGCACCTGGAATCTTAAGAGGCAATAATTCGATATGACCACCTAGAGACTTCAAAGTCTCTATTGCCAAGGGATCCATTGGCCACCCTTCACGAGGTGCAATTCCTATTCGCGCTTTCTGAAGAATGTCTTTTGCTTGAACCCAGGTAGGAATTTGACTAGTAAGATCACTCCCAATTACAAATATCAAATCTTTAGTAGGCCATAATTCTTTTGCGCGCTCCAAGGTAGTAATAGTCCAAGGGCTACTCAGTTCTTGCATTAGCTCCAAGTGAGGGTTGGAGATGGTTTTCACTAGAGCGTTTAACATTTCCCGGCGTTTCAGGATTGGTGCTCCGTGTTGCTTAATTGGGTTGTCACTGGCCCAAGTCTTAACTTTTGGGAAAAGAGTTAGCAACCCCTTCAATAGAGCTTGGTGTCCATAGGTTGGAGGATCTGCGCTTGTTCCAAACAGAGCAATTTCGTTTTCTTTTTTCTCCCTTTTCATGGTAAAAAAGCTTTCAGATAGTGACGTTCGTTTTGTGAAGCAATAGGCCATTCGCCTAACCAGTTCTTTGCTTGTGGATCGCTGTTTGCTAAATACTTGAGCATTGTTTTTGGAATTGCCATTCGTCGATTACTTCCTCTCATAAGTTCTGTTGCTGCCATTCGACCGGTCAACTTGGTTGTGTGAACAGCGATAACAGCCTGGACAATTGCTACAGGTGCAGCGGGTGCAAGTGTTATCCCTCCCGAGAATGGGGCGGCGATGAGAAGTAGTTGCCTCAAACTGCTTAAAGCTAGTTGGATACCTAACTGGGCGCTGCCTAGGAGGATGCTATGACCAGATAGTCTTGTGAGCATTCGTCTTGCAGCAGGACCTCCCATCTGTATCCCATATATTTTGCAGAGCTGCATCACTAGAGCCGTATCAAAGGCTATACCTGCTGCCAAATCAAATAGTAATAGTGGATTGGCTGCTATTCCCGATGCCTTTATCGCGGCAAAGCGGCCTATAAGACCTTGAGCTGCTGTTTTATTTTGCTTAAGTCTCACTTGTTTAAGTTGGTTTTGGAAATGGTCGGCCAGTTGAAGTGTATTTAAGGCAAGAAGCAGTTCCCCCTGTTGCGCAAGTATCTGAATGAGATACTTGCGCAGTCCCTCTACTTTTGGCTTACATCTATGACTTCTGACTTTCTGATTAGTTGTAAGGTGAACCTCACGTGGTGCAGCTGAAACTGCTTCTATTTGGATTTGTTGAGCTGCTTTTGGTAGTCGGTTTCGAATACTTTTAATAAGCTCATTTTTTTCTTTAGGTGTCCATTGGTCGCATCGATTTAAAACAACAACAATTGGTTTTCCACTCCGGAGTAGTGCTTGGAGAGCATTGAGTTCGACATGGTTAATGTCTCCATCTAACACAAGAAGGATTAGATCAGATTGCAGAGCGATGCGAGCAGCAAGGCGACCTCGTCCTGCTGCTGAGATCTCATCTATGCCGGGCGTATCTAGGAGCTCAACAGTTTTGAGTTGATTAATATTCATCTCCCATTGGATAGTTTGGATATGACGAGTACACCCATGAGCAACATCCGTTGCGAATATTTCTTCGCTTAGTAGAGCATTTAGAAGACTTGATTTTCCAACACCTACTCGTCCAAAGACAGATATTCTTAAGCGTCTCTCATTAAGTCGGTGTATGTGTTTATCGAGATTGATGAGCTCTCCTTTTAGAAGGCTTTTTTCTCGGTAACTGATCTGTAAATTTTCTCTCCATTTGGATAACAATTGATGGCAGTTTAGAGCTGTTGGTTGGAATTCTTTCATGGATTTGATTTTCTCCACCAACCAGCTAGCACTGCTAGTACAGCGTCGGCTCGAATTAAACCAACAAATCCACCAAATTCATCTACAACTACTCTGACACCACCTTTATCGGTCCTAAAACCTTCAAGAAGCCTATCGGCACGGATCATTTCTGGTACAAATTCAACGCTGTGACTAAGTTCGACAGGCGTCATGTTGCCTCGACCTTCAAGCAAAGCTTTTAGGAGACATTCTCGATTTGCCATCCCTAGAACTTTGTCAACTTCTTCTCCCAAGACCACCCACCACCGGGCATCGTTACTCAAGAGAGTACTCCGAAGGGAGGATAGGCTTGCAGAACCATCAAGGGTTGGTGCTGCAACTCTTGGGGTCATCAGGTCTCGAGCAGTGATGTCGTTGAGCTGAAAGACTTTGGAAATCATGGCGGCTTCATCTGCTTCTATTTGTCCTTTTTGAGATCCAAGTCTTGCTAGTTGACGGATTTCTTCTTCGTCAGTACTTAATTCGTTTTCCGCTCTTATTGCAGGCATTATTCTTTCTAAAAGCAATAAAAGTGGACGCATTATTAATCCCAGCAAATCTAAAATAGGTGCGCTTGCTAATGACACTTGCAGTGCAAGCCGGCTTCCAAGGGCTTTCGGCAATATTTCTCCGAATAGTATTACCAAAATCGTGAGGCTTATTGAGAAAAGTGGTAAGGCAACGCTGCTTATTTGTCTGGTCTCAAAAATAACCGCTGCATAACCTCCGAGCATGAGGCTGCCGAAAATATTAAATCCGTTGTTTGCAATTACTAAAATCGTAAGAGTGCGACCCAACCTTTGACGTAATTTTGCAAGTTTTCTAGACCCTTTTAATGCATTAGGCCGTGCGGCAAGCTCATGCACTCTAAAAGGGTTAACAGTAAGTAGGGCTGCTTCTACTCCTGAACATAGCGCGGAGCCGGTGAGCACGATGATCACAAGCAGGGCTAGTACAAATAAGTCGGAGCTCATGCTTTAGGTGTGAGTTGAAAGGCAAGCATCCTGATGAATTTTTCCATTAGTTCTGCATTTCTGCATTGTGGTAGAAATAACTCAGGACAGAGGCGAAAAATTAGAGGTTAAGCCTGAAAGGGAAACGTAGTGTTTTGAGTAGACCTTTTGCTTTGAATAAAGCAAGTTGCAGTTTTCTCGGCAAGTTCCGATATCCCTACGAAGGTTATATCGCATTTAGGGAATGGAGTTTAGTCTTGTCCTAGATGCGCTATTAAGGGTGTGGTTTATGGAGTTTGCTTCTTAAAGTCTTTTTCTATTCGGATGTGTCTCGTTTGCTTTAAACCTCAGCTGTGATTGATTTGACTACTTTTAACAAACGGCGTGAACGCTTTTTAGCTCAATTGGGAGATGTGGCGGCAATTATTCCTGCTGCATCGTTGGTGACCCATCATGCAGATTGTGAGCATCGTTTTAGGCAAGATAGTGATTTTTGGTATCTCACGGGCTTTGATGAGCCTGATGCTATAGCTCTCCTTTTGCCATTTAGGCCACTAGGGGAGAGATTTATTCTCTTTGTTCACCCTAAGGATCCAGCATTAGAGGTATGGCAAGGTTCGCGATGCGGAATAAAAGATGCAGTTAAATATTTTGGGGCAGATCTTGCGCATCCTTTAGACGAGTTTTCGCAGCGTTTAGGTGATTATCTTGTTGGAGCTGAATCCATTGCATTTCGAGTAGGAAAGCATTCCAAAGTTGAGGAGATTGTTTTGGGAGTTTGGTCTGCTCAACTTGACATGGCATCCAGAAGGGGTTTGGCGCCTTATTCGCTTATTGCACCGTGCCCTTTCATACATCAATTACGTTTGAGAAAGGATCCAGAGGAGTTAGAGAGAATGAGAGAGGCGGCTCGAATATCTGTTGAAGCTCACGAATTGGCAAGAAAAGTAGCTAGACCTGGGATGAATGAGCGAGAGCTACAAGCTGTTATTGAAAAACACTTTTTAGAAAAAGGTGCCAGAGGCCCTGCATATGGATCAATTGTTGCGACTGGAGATAATGCATGCATTTTGCATTACACGGCTAATAACGCACCTTTGAGAGATGGAGACTTGTTATTGATAGATGCTGGCTGCTCTTTGGAGGATTATTACAACGCTGATATCACAAGGACCTTCCCTGTTAACGGTAAATTCAACTCTGAGCAGCGAGCTTTATATGAAATTGTTTTTGCGGCACAGCAAGCTGCTATTGAGACTATTTGCCCTGGACAAAATGCAGAAGGAGTTCACCAAGCTGCTCTAAAGGTTTTAGTTGAGGGGCTTTTAGAGATTGGCCTTCTGGTTGGGAGTGTGGATGAAGTTATTGAGAAAGGGTTTTATCGACATTTTTATATGCACCGTACAGGGCATTGGTTGGGATTAGACGTTCATGACGTAGGTGCATATCGTTTAGGAGAATATCCTGTAGATCTTCAGTCGGGTATGGTTTTAACAGTTGAACCAGGCCTTTATATTAGTGAGCGTCTTCCAGTGCCAGAGGGGCAACCAGAAATAGATGACTGTTGGAAAGGAATTGGAATAAGAATAGAAGATGATGTGCTTGTTACAGATGATGGGTCTGAAGTTTTTACTGAGAGCGCTGTTTCTAAGGTCGAGGATGTAGAGAGATGCTAATTTTTTTTTTGAAAGCTAAATTTTTATTTTAGTCATAGTTTTAGCTAATAAGCTCTGAATATTGAATTAGATCTTCGGTACAGCTTAGGATTATGTCTGTGCCAGCACATTTTAGTTGCCTTTCATAAGCTTTTCTTTCTTCTTTTTTGCTTTCCCCATGAAGATGTGGTGGTGCGACAGCAAGGCTTTTAAATAGTTGATTAGGAATTCGTTTCTGAGCATTTTTAACTGTTAAAACATCAGCAACGGTATCTCCTAAATAAGCAATAACTGGAGCTTCTTTGCCTAATTCTTGCTTTAAAAGTGACTGGGCTATCCTTAATAATCCAGTTGGATCAGGTTTGCTTGGGGCGTCTTCCATGGCAATTAAAGGAGGGTCTTTGAGCCCAAGTCGATCTTCCAAAATAAACTTTGCAGATGGCCTTTCAGCCCCGCTTAGGAATCCCCATGAAAATCCTTTTTGAGTTAGAGAATTAAAAAAATTATTTTTTATCAATAGTGGTTCGTTACATATATAGCCTTTCCAATTCTTGCTGTTTCCATTCGGGTCGCCACCGAAGTAGAAATTGCTAAACACCCTTACAAGTTCAGATTGAATTGGTAATTCTTTATCTAAAGCCTCTTTCTTTTTATGCCGTTTTATTAATTCCATGCTTGCATCCCAGTCATTATTCCAAGTCCCCTCTGCTTTTAAAACATCGATTTCGTTAGTTGTGGGCTTATATCGAACAAAGTGATAAACCGTTTCCTTTATTGCTAGCCGATAGCTTCTGGATACATCACGGATCACGCCATCGATGTCAAATAGCAGTATGCCTTTAGGGTCCAGAGTGAAAAAGGTGTTGCAGGGCTGTTAGGTTAGTCCCTTGTCCGGACTTTGATTACTGTCAACATGACTGTTCCAGAAGGCGCTGCTGCTGAGCAGGAGGCTGTTAATGCCTCAGGAGACCAAGATGCAGCTGCCTTAGAGGCTAAATCAGCAGTTGAAAACAACAACAAGGCCCCTAAGGAAGGCCGACCGATCCTTGGTGCAGCAGCAGCTCTTGCTACGGCGACTATTGATGCTGATGGTGTTCCTTCAGGCCATACACCTAAGGCTGATGAAGGAAGATTTCTCTTGAAGATCCTTTGGCTGCCAGATAACGTCGCCTTGGCGGTGGATCAAATTGTTGGAGGCGGGCCTAGCCCATTAACTGCATATTTCTTTTGGCCAAGAGAGGATGCTTGGGAAACTTTGAAAACAGCCTTAGAGGGCAAGAGTTGGATTACAGATAATGAAAGGGTTGAGGTTTTAAATCAAGCCACTGAGGTAATTAATTACTGGCAGGAAGAGGGTAAAGGTAAAAGCCTTGAGGAAGCAAAGTTAAAATTTCCAGAGGTTACTTTTTGCGGAACTGCTTAAGGTTAAGATTTGGTATTTCCAACTACTACTGAGTGGACATAGCATCATTATTGAATTGCTGTTCAGCAATGATTGTTGCAGAGACTTCATAGAGTTCCTTTGCAATTTTGTGGCTGATTGTGAATGTATTGATTCCCTCTGAAGCCAGTTCAATGATTTCTTTTGGGTTGCGTATGCTTGCTACTAAAAGTTTGCATGTGCTCCCTAGGCCATCTAATACTTTTTGCATTCTTTTGAGTTCTTGAATCCCATCAACGCCAAGATCGTTTATTCGACCTAGGTAAGGAGCTATGTAACTTGCCCCAAGCCCTGATGCAATAATTATTTGTTTAGCGTCGTAGCACGCTGTCAGAGTGACTGAGATACCTTTTTCGATTAGTACCTTTGCGGCTTGACTGCCAGTAAAAGTTACAGGAATTTTGACGTATATTTTTAGTTGTTTTGTTTTTAAGAGGTCTAATTGGGATCCGCAGAGGACAAGTTCCCTTTGACTTCTTCCCCAGGCTTGTAGATGAAGCTCTTTATATCCTAATGATTCCGCATGCTTAGCTAGTTTCTTTAATTGTTCAATTCGACATGACTGTTTTGCACGACGGAGTAGAGAGGGATTTGTTGTGATCCCCGAAAACAGCCCTGTTGATGTTAGTTCTTCCCAAACTTTTGGGTCTCCATTATCTATAAGCAGCTGCAAACTCATTTATTGAAAACAATTTTTGAGGAACTCTCTTTTGTTGTTTATTGGCGTTCGTTTCTTGTTGCTTGAGCTCTTGCACGGGCCCTGTTGAGATTTTGTTGTGCCTTTAATTTGTCCGTTGATGTTGGTTGGTCTGCCTGTTTATTGAATTCAGCTTTGGCTTTTTCTAGCTCCAAATCAGCAGAGTTTGTATCTATATCACTTCCTAGCTCTGCTCCATTAACTAAAACCGTTACATCATCATTCTCTACTTCAGCAAAACCACCCATTAACGCTATTGAATCCCACTTGCCATTGGCCAGCACCCTTAAAACCCCTATATCAATAGCAGTAACCAAAGAGATATGCCCTGGAAGGATTCCTATTAAACCAGTGGTGCTAGGAAGAATCACCTCGTCGGCAGTGCCGTCGAAAACGCTCTTGTCGGGCGCCAGCACTCTGAGGGTGAGGGTCATTTTGAAAAAGATTTAAGTGGAATTGGAGAAGCTTGATGGAGCATCTTTTCTAGGAAAGATGCTTTTAATTTGGAGTTTAGACCTTTAGCTTTTGGCCTCGGCATTCATTTTTTCAGCTTTTGCTTTTACTTCATCGATATTCCCAACGAGATAGAAAGCTTGCTCTGGAAGATGATCAAGCTCTCCTGCCAGGATCATGTTGAAGCCTGCAATTGTGTCTTCTAGTTTTACGTATTTACCAGCCATGCCAGTGAAGATCTCAGCTACAAAGAATGGTTGAGAAAGGAATTTCTCGATTTTCCGAGCTCTATCTACTGTTTTTCGGTCTTCCTCGGAAAGTTCATCAAGACCAAGGATCGCAATGATGTCTTGAAGCTCTTTGTAGCGTTGCAGTGTCGATTGAACAGCTCTAGCTGTCCGATAATGCTCATCTCCAACCACAGAGGGTTGAAGCATGGTGCTTGTTGAGTCCAGTGGATCCACGGCTGGATATATCCCCTTGGCGGCTAAGGCTCGAGCAAGCACTGTTGTTGCGTCTAAGTGAGCAAAAGTTGTTGCTGGAGCAGGGTCCGTCAAGTCATCTGCAGGAACGTATACAGCTTGGATAGATGTAATTGATCCTTCAAGGGTTGATGTGATCCTTTCTTGGAGTTCCCCTACATCTGTACCTAAGGTTGGCTGATAACCAACTGCTGATGGCATCCTCCCTAAGAGAGCGGATACCTCTGAACCAGCCTGAACAAAGCGGAAAATATTGTCGACAAAAAGCAAAACATCTTGCTTGTTCACATCTCTGAAGTGCTCAGCCATTGTGAGAGCTGATAGCCCTACTCGCATACGTGCTCCTGGAGGCTCATTCATTTGGCCAAAGCAAAGAGCAACTTTTGATTTAGTTAGGTCGTCAGCATTAATAACACCAGATTCTTTGAATTCTTCATATAAATCATTTCCTTCCCTGGTGCGTTCACCAACCCCTCCAAATACCGAAACACCACCATGCTCTTTCGCAATATTGTTAATTAGTTCTTGAATTAATACAGTTTTCCCAACACCAGCTCCTCCAAAGAGTCCTACTTTGCCTCCCTGTCGATAGGGAGCTAAGAGGTCAATGACCTTGATGCCAGTTTCAAAGACTTTGGGCTTAGTTTCCAGTTCAGTAAGTTTAGGTGCTGGGCGATGAATTGGGGCAGTAGAAGATGTGGTTACAGGTCCCTGCTCATCAACAGGTTCGCCAAGGACATTGAAGATTCGCCCTAGTGTTGCTTCTCCTACAGGGACGGATATTGGAGCGCCAGTATCAAGAGCTTCCATACCTCGTACTAATCCGTCAGTTCCGCTCATGGCTACGGCACGGACTCTGTGATCACCTAGTAATTGTTGGACTTCAGCAGTTAGTGCAACGTTTTGCCCTGCTGGATTAGTACCTTCTATTCGTAGTGCATTTAGGATCTGAGGAAGCTTGCCTGCAGGGAATTCCACGTCCAGAACCGGGCCAATCACCTGGCGAACAACACCCTTTGTGCCGGCGGAAGCGGTAGCAGCAGCAGCCATAAGAAAATTAAAAAACGATAGATTGCGCTTAATTAGCGCATGCCTTTCAAGAGCCGCGCAAGATTACCACCGCAAGGTACAAGCTTGCTAAAGGTACGGTCACCCGCACAGGTCGGCTATGGTCGCCCAGCTGTTGTAGGACATAGGTTGGCGGTCTTCGGTGTTGAGTGCTAACTCGCTCCCGTTGGCGGCGTTTAAGCGCCCAAGTTGTTGCTCTTTAATCCCCCCCTATGGCTGCTGTTTCTCTCAGCGTCTCCACTGTTAAGCCACTTGGAGACCGCATTTTTGTAAAAGTATCTGAATCTGAGGAGAAGACTGCTGGAGGCATTCTTTTGCCTGATACTGCTAAGGAAAAGCCTCAGGTTGGTGAGGTTGCACAGGTTGGTCCAGGCAAAAGAAATGATGATGGTTCTCGCCAGTCTCCAGAGGTTGGAATTGGCGACAAGGTTCTTTACAGCAAGTATGCAGGAACTGACATCAAGCTTGGTCGTGATGAGTATGTTCTTTTGTCAGAAAAAGACATCTTGGCTGTAGTTAATTGATCTTCTGACTTCACTTAACTTTTAAACTTTTTCCCTTTACTTAAACAATTGCCTAACTATGGCTAAACGCATTATTTACAACGAGCAAGCCCGTCGCGCACTTGAGCGAGGTATTGACATTCTTGCTGAATCGGTAGCAGTTACCCTTGGCCCTAAGGGGAGGAATGTTGTCTTAGAAAAGAAATTTGGTGCTCCTCAAATTATTAATGATGGTGTAACCATTGCCAAAGAAATTGAGCTAGAAGATCACATTGAAAATACTGGTGTGGCTTTGATTCGCCAGGCTGCTTCTAAGACCAATGATGCTGCAGGAGATGGAACGACTACTGCAACAGTTTTAGCTCATGCAATGGTTAAGGCAGGACTGAGAAATGTTGCTGCTGGCGCTAATGCAATCACCTTGAAGAAAGGTATTGATAAGGCAACTGAATTTTTGGTTAAAAAGATAGAAGAGAATTCAAAACCAATCAGTGATAGCAACGCAATCGCACAATGTGGAACTATTGCTGCAGGTAATGATGAAGAAGTTGGCAAGATGATTGCTGACGCTATGGATAAGGTGGGGAAAGAGGGTGTGATTTCTCTTGAAGAGGGTAAGTCGATGACAACTGAATTAGAAGTTACTGAGGGTATGAGATTTGATAAGGGTTATATCTCACCTTATTTCGCAACTGATACTGAAAGAATGGAAGCAGTTCTTGATGAGCCATACATCCTTCTTACTGATAAGAAAATTGGTTTAGTTCAGGACCTGGTCCCAGTCCTTGAGCAAATTGCGCGTACTGGTAAACCACTTCTGATTATTGCTGAAGATATTGAGAAGGAGGCTTTAGCTACCTTGGTAGTTAATCGTTTACGAGGCGTCCTGAATGTTGCTGCAGTTAAGGCCCCAGGTTTTGGAGATCGTCGTAAGGCAATGCTGGAAGACATGGCAGTCTTAACAAATGGTCAACTCATTACTGAAGATGCTGGCCTTAAACTTGAAAATGCCAAGTTGGAGATGATGGGCACAGCTAGGCGTGTAACCATTAATAAAGACACCACAACTATTGTTGCTGAGGGTAATGAGGTTGCAGTTAATGCTCGTTGTGAGCAGATAAAAAAACAGATGGATGAGACTGACTCTACTTATGACAAAGAGAAGCTTCAGGAACGTTTAGCAAAGCTTGCTGGAGGAGTGGCTGTCGTCAAAGTCGGAGCTGCAACTGAAACAGAAATGAAGGATAAGAAGCTTCGTCTTGAAGATGCTATTAACGCTACAAAGGCTGCTGTTGAAGAAGGCATTGTTCCTGGAGGTGGTACTACCCTTGCGCATTTAGCTCCAGAGCTCCAGAAATGGTCTGAAAAATCTCTTTCTGGCGAAGAGTTGATAGGGGCAAATATTGTTGAAGCTGCGCTTACTGCTCCATTAATGCGTATCGCAGAGAATGCTGGTGCAAACGGTGCTGTTGTTGCTGAGAATGTAAAAAGTAAGCCTGTAAGTGATGGCTATAACGCTGCGACAGGTGACTATGTAGATATGCTTGTTGCGGGAATAGTTGATCCCGCAAAGGTGACACGTTCTGGACTTCAAAATGCATCATCAATAGCCGGTATGGTTCTTACTACCGAGTGCATAGTTGCTGATTTGCCTGAGAAGAAAGAAGCTGCTCCTGCTGGAGGAGCAGGTATGGGAGGCGATTTTGATTATTGATGAGTTTCTCTCATCAATAAAAGATAAAAAATATAAGGACCGGTTTTTCGCCGGTCCTTTTTTATTCATTCACCCTCAATTAGGAAAATCAGGAGTCAAATGTTTGCTGGGTATTTTTTTAGCTAAGCTATTAAGTTTACAGAAAAAGTATATTTCTTTCTAAGATTTAAGTGAGGATTTTTTAAGCATTATGAGTCGTAAAGGGTTTTCTAGCTTAGCCATCCTGCGCTGAGGATTATTGCTAGGCTCAGGAAAATAGCCAAAAATATCCAGGTGACTCTATTTAGGGTTGCTTCCGCACTGCTGGCGCTTGTAAACATTGTACTTCCACTAGCAGCTAGTCCGCCCATGCCATCACCTTTTGGGCTGTGAAGTAAAACTAATAAGATTAGGAGCACTCCAGATGCTGCCCATACCCAGGTAAGAATTGAAGTAATCATAATGAATTAATTTTATCAATCATTGGTTTGCTTTGCCTGAGAGACAAACATGTTTTATTCAGACTGGCTGAGCTAATTTAGGGTTAATTGTTACTGTAGGACTAATTTCAATTAGTGAGAGTCCTGTCATCTCAACTGGTTTTGGTAGTCCTAGAAGTTGAAGGATTGTTGGAGCAATATCTGCTAACCCTCCACCGGTCCTTAATTGAATTGAATTGCCTTGCCCTATGACTTTTCTTTTTTCTCCTTCAATAAGGATTGCTGGAACAGGATTTGTAGTATGTGCAGTCCATGCTTGACCGTCAGGCCCTTCCATAAGCTCTGCATTTCCATGGTCAGCAGTAATTAATAATGCTCCACTCATTTTCCCCGTTGAATCCAATAGTCTTCCAAGACATTTATCGACAGTAGAGATAGCTTGTTGTGTTGCGCCCATAATGCCTGTATGTCCAACCATATCTGGGTTTGCATAATTAATCACCACTAGAGAATAAAGTCCACTTTCAATTGCTTTGGTGCAGCTATCTGTAAGGGCTTCTGCAGACATGGCTGGTGATAAGTCATATGTAGCGACTCGCGGAGAAGGAACCAGGTGTCTGTCTTCTCCTTCCAGAGGTTGTTCGATCCCGCCATTTAAGAAATATGTTACATGCGGGTATTTTTCTGTTTCTGCTGTCCTGTATTGACGAAGCCCATGTTCAGAGATGACTTGACCGAGAAGGTTCTCGAGAGGGTCTGGAGGGAATACGACATCAACATTTAGGTTTGGTTCATACTGGGTGAATGTGACGATGTTGAGTGCAGGTTGGGAATCACGAGGAAATGCAGAAAAGCTTTCAGCTGTTAGGGCTTGTAAAAGTTGTCGAGCACGATCTGGACGAAAATTGAATATCACCAGTCCATCTCCATCTTCAAGAGAGTCTTTTGAGAGCTTTATAGGCTCAATAAATTCGTCTGTAACTCCTTCTGCATAGCTTTTCTCTAGCAATTCTTTAGGAGATTCATCTTTAACAGTTATTTGAGGATTTGTGAGTAGATTGTATGCCTTTTGCGTTCTCTCCCATCGATGATCACGGTCCATTGCCCAATACCTACCACACATGCTTGCTAATTTGCCTACTCCTGTTAGAGCAATTACTTCTTGAATTTGCTCAAGATAATAGGCAGAACTTTTTGTTGGAGTATCGCGGCCATCAGTGATGGCATGGACAATAACTTTTTGGAGACCGGTTGCACTAGCCCATTTCAATAGACCGCAAAGATGATTGAGATGACTATGTACTCCACCATCTGAACAGAGTCCTAAAAGATGCAAGGTTTTGCCGGATCGCCTTAATTTTCTTGCAAGATTGGAAAGTGCTTTCGTTTCACCTAGTCTTTGATTTTCTACAGTTTTTGTAATTCTTACCAATTCTTGCTGAATTATTCTCCCAGCCCCGATGGTTAAGTGCCCTACCTCAGAGTTGCCCATTTGTTCTTCTGGCAGGCCTACGTCTTCTCCACTTGCTTGGATAAGAGTGTGTGGGTAGGCCTGCCACAAGGAATCCATTATTGGAGTATTGGCAGTCTTAATTGCATTGTGATCGGAGTTTTCGCTGTAACCCCAGCCATCAAGAATCGCCAATACAACAGGCGCTACTTGCTCGGAACTTATTGATCTCCTGAGCTGATTTTGGGCATTTTGATCAGCCAAGCTTCCTTGATGTGCTGTTTCTAATTATCAAACTACTTCTTTTGGGGCCTTAGATATGGAATTGTTTTCACTTCTGTCAGGTTTTGCGCATCCTTTGCTTTTGCCTAAGAAAGGATGCGCATAAAATTTCCTTGAGGGGACTAAAAATGCCTGAGGAAAACAGAGAAGCAAGAGTCGAGATACTTTCCTCAGAAGAGTTGGGAAGAACTCTTGCGCGTCTTGCTTCCCAAGTCTTTGAGACAGTAACTGATAGTAAGGAACTAATTTTGTTGGGTATTCCAACTAGAGGAATTCATCTCTCAAGAGTTTTAGCTTTGCAGCTTGAGAAACTTACGGGCCATAAGATAGATCAAGGTAGTGTTGATCCAACTTTTCATCGGGATGACATTGGCAGAATCGGCAAAAGGATGGCTCAACCCAATGATTTACCTCCAACAATAGAAGGTAGGCAGATTGTTTTAGTAGATGATGTGATTTTTACCGGTCGAACAATAAGAGCATCTTTGGAAGCATTGCAGGCTTGGGGAAGGCCAAAGAGGATTATGTTGCTTGTAATGGTTGATAGGGGCCATAGGGAAGTACCTGTTCAGCCGGATTTCTGTGGTCGAATAGTCCCTACTCGTAGGACCGAAAATATTGAATTGCGCCTTAAAGATTTAGATGAAGAAGAAGGGGTCTATCTTTGTTGAAAGAAACACTTATAGAAGTTTTGGAGATCATCGCACTGTAGATAGGTATTTGGGGCCAATCTTCTTCCCAGTACGTAAGTCTTCCCCTTCTAGTATTAATTTCGCTTCTTCGTTGATTCTGAACTGAAGCTTTAGGCAATCTTCGCCAGGTTGGGCATTAGGGTTCAGAGATAGAGAGATTGCTTCTTTTGGCAAAGCAGAAATAAGAGGTTCATCTGAGAGTGATTTAATTCTTGGCATTCCTTTGTTATAAATAACTTCATGGCTTCCTTGGTTCTCGGGTTCCCCAAGAAGAATCTCTAGATTTGATTGATTTAGATGGCTCGCCGCAAGAACTATCTCTAGATTCTTAGTGGTTGGCCAAGTTTGACCTCTTACAAATAAAGGATGCCATATATGTTTTTCACTTCGTTGTTCCCAAATACGAAGTGAAATACCTCGCTGAAGTACATCTCTTACTTGAACACCTGGTGTTAGTCCCAAGGCTCCAATTGCCACAGCCTGAATAGGTGGAGGGGTAATTAATGGGGCTGGCTTTGTAGTGTTTTTTAACCATTCTTTTAGGACAAGAACCCTTGATCCTCCTCCAACGGCAATCACCCCATGAATGTTATTAAGATTGCATCCATTTCGTCTACCACCAGCAAGTGTTTCTTCTAGAAGTTTACTTAAAGTAGTGAGTAATTCTTTTCTGACTAGTAACTCATTAAGATCATTAATGTTGAGCTTTAGAGCAGTCCCTTTTAGTGTTTTTTTGTTCATAACTATTTCAGTAAGTATTTCCGAATTTTTAAGGTTTGAGTTGCTTAGACGGCATTTGAGTCTCTCTGCTCCATTTAGCAGGTCTTCGGAAAGAATGTTGTCTGGATATAGGTGATTTGCAATCCATCTATCTAGATCTCTACCTCCCAGACGAATCCCAGACTTCCCAAGAACTTTTGCGGTACGAATATTTTGTCGACTTTTGTCAAAGAGATCTTCTCCATTGAATCTAATTAACTCTGCAATTGGTGCGATTTTCCCTTCTCCCCCCTCAATTGCAACTAGAGAGATGTCTATTGTGCTTCCGCCAAAATCACAAACAAGAATTTTGGACCCATGAGGCATTCCTGCTCCTAAGGCAGCAGCCGTGGGCTCATCAACAATGGCAATTTCTTTCACAGGAAGCTGAGAACATACTTTGTTAAGCCAGGTTCTATATGCACGGTAGCTTTCTATGGGTGTAGTAAGAACGAGCCTTTTAACCTCAATGTTTTTTGGTAAATGCTTCCAAATCTCTTTTAAAAGTATTTCCCCTGATTGTTCTGGAGAAAGCAGTTTCTCCTTTTGTGATTCTTCATGAGGCTTTCCTATCCACCTTTTGAAATCTCTAAAAAGATGCGGATCATTTTGCCCATACAGTCCTGAAGAAATGATTTGATTCCCGACTAATAAGTTTGGAACACTGTTTGGGTTGTACCAAACAAGGCTAGGGATCTCACCCTTAATTCTAGAAATAGGTGGAATGTCAAGTAGGCGAGGCCGACTTTCGCTTTCTCCTTGGAATGCGACAACTGTTGTTGTATTCCCAAGGTCTATCGCAAGAGTGCCACTCTGCTTTGAAATCTGAAGCTTTTCCTCTGTCCTTGGTGACATGCTCACGAGTATTGCCAGGTTGTGTTTGTAAGAAGTTAGTTGTGATTATGGATAAGCTTCAACAGCTTGTTTTTTCCTTTTACAGAGAGAATCTAAATATTCAGGAACAACTTGAACCACTACGTTATTGCAGGATGACTAGGAGTTGGGGAACTATACGTGTTGAATGCTTGGATGTTGAGCATTTGGAGGTAGTAAGTGATTTAGTGGGCTATATAAGGCCGCCTTTGGCAGCTTTAGGTCTTGGTAGGAAGATTGTTTTGAGGTCACCTGGTTCCATTCAAAGGTCTTATCCCATCAAAATTCCTTTTCATAGTGATCTTCTCGCTTAAAAAGAAAGCCTCTGTCAATTAAAATAATTAAAAACAGGTGCTCCTAAGTGCTCAAAGCAAGTGTCGATTCACAGGATCTAGCAACCAGAGGTGAGAGCCTAATTCGGCATTCTCCTAATCGCTATCTCACTACTGTTCGGATAGCATTTCGAGCCAAGCAAAGGAGATTTGATGATTTTGATGGTCTTTTAGAGGAATCCAGTATCAAGCCAGTTCATAGAGCCATTGTTGAATTAAGTGATGAGCAGGATCAGCCAGATTTGCTTCCTGGCTAAATAAGTGATTCAAAATGAGGGCCCTGGTTGGCGAATATCTCGAGATTCAATGCGAGGGGAGTTCCAATTTTTAATTGGAGGTAATGGTTGGGCGTTTGAGCTTACAGAACCCGAGTGGTGTGTATTGGTGGCAATAATTTCCGAGCTAACGAGTCAACACAATCAACTTCAAGAGCAATTAATGCCTGAAGAGCTTGTTTCCTTAGAGATTGAGAAGGGAAGCTGGTGGGCTTCCTTAGATGGAGACACAAATGATTGGAGCCTCCAGATTGTTTTTCAGTCAACGGAATCCGGGGTTAGAGGTTTTGAGGCTCATTGGCCACAGCCATCGGCAAAAGCAGTTGCAGAAGCTGTGAGAACCATTTGGGATTCTCCTACTGATTAGCGAGACTTATTAATAGCTTGTTAACGATATTCCCCTGACTTTTACTTGTTATTGCACAGCTTTTCCACAGTTTATTACCTTCGCGGCCTTTTTATGGCTAGAACATGTGGAAAAAGGATCTAGAGAGTGTTTTCCTCTTGACTTAAATCATGAATTCATCCCTTTAGTGATGGATATGCAGCGCTATGCTCTAATTACTTTTTCAGCATTGGATTCTCATTTTGAGAATTGCTTAGATCAGTAAAATCACATCTACTTGACTGAGGGCAAGAGTTGTGAGGAACTAGTGTGACTTCAAGAGAAAAGAAGATGCAAAGTTCAGATGTAAGTCCTCTCACCAATGGACTAGTGAATGAAGCTCCATTAAATGTTTGCGAGGACTCAAATCAGCAAGTGAATGAAGGAGTTGTAAGCTTTCAGACAGAGTTGCCTGTTGCTTTGCAGTCTGCGATGGCAGCATTTATTGAACGCTATCCAAATTGGGATCAATACCGTTTAATCCAGGCTGCCCTTGCAGGGTTTTTGGTTCAAAATGGTGCGGTCTCCAGGTCAATTACCCGATTGTACGTAGGTAAAATGTTCTCTTGCGATTCTCTGGTGTAACCCTTTTTATTAACGGAACCATGAAGAATTTAGTAATACTTTCACTCTAATTATTGTGATATTGGTTAAGCGTAGTCTGATCTTTTTCTATTGAAGTGTATTAGCTTCTATATAACTCCACCTAACCTGCTAATGATTTCTATAGCGATTTTATTATGTATTGGCATTATAGAAAGCCTGTTACCTTTGCGGAGAAGAGTGAGTTGCTCAGCTGAATATGAAGCCCTTAGTTCTTCTATGGTTAATTTCTTTTCAAATTGGCAAATATAGCCCATGCGATTACAATCCCAACGGGGATTTTCTTGTGAGGATTTTGGGTCATAGTATTTTGCATTTGGGTCGAATTGTGTTGGATCAATTAAACCTGTTTCCAACACTTCCATAAGCCCAACTATTCCAGGAGGCTTGCAATTGGAATGATAAAAGAATGCTTTATCCCCTATGGACATTCTTCTCATAAAATTCCTTGCTTGGTAGTTACGAATTCCATCCCAAAGAGTTGAAACTTCTTCTTTTAGATGGTTAATGCCATACACCTCAGGCTCGCTCTTCATTAGCCAGTAGTTAATTTCAGTCATAGTCTGTAATCTTAGCGATACTTGATGGTTGGAATGGAGTTGGAATGAAGCCTCATTCTTCCATCTCTTTTCTTTACTCTATCTAATTTGGATTAGGTGGCTCAGCGTAAGCACCTGGAATTGACAAGAAGAACAAAGCTAGTAAGAAGTAGCGCATTAGATTTCCTTCGCGCGTCTTTGGCATACATCAACCTCGAAATATGCATCTTGATATTTATGGGAGGAGAGGTCTCTTACGGCCTTTAATTCCATATTGCAATTATCTGTATATCGAAAAAGTTTAAAGAAAGGATCTTTGCCTGAGAAGTCTCTCCAACTATCGAACTTTTTCTTATACCTTCTTTTGACAATTTCTACTGCTTGATTGACTGCTTTTAGTTTTTCATCTTCTTCTATCGCATTTTTGCTCCATGGATGATTCTCATTGCACGGGCCACCTTCGAAACGACTGCCTCCACAAATATCAAAGCTCCATGGTGACTTCTTAGGATCACCCTCATACAAAAGAATGTTTTCAATAGATCCAGAAAGTATTGGTTCTTTTCTCTGTTTATTTTTTTTGTAATCCCAAGGAATATATCCAAACTGAAAACCTTTTTTAGTTCTCCAATGACTACCTGATGTGGCACCACTACAAGTCTGAATAATCTTGTCTACAAAGCATTTCTCCTCTTTGCAAATCTGCATATAGCCTTCGCTATCTCCGCAACCTGCTTTCGCTGGTGACGGAATAAATACAAGGAGTGCTGTTAAGAATAAGAAGCTGCGCATCATTATTTCGATCTATACCAAATACAAATAAAGGCACCGTTGCTTAAAAGGTACTTAGTTTCCCCTCCAGCACTACCGATACGACAAGCAGCCTCTCTTCCTTCGGAGAGTTCTTTATAACTACCTTTCCATATTTCTTTTCCGTTAGAACTGATAGTGGCCTCATGGAATAAAGGGCGATCATCTGCTCCTCTAAAAACTCCATCCATTGACTCATCAGCCCGACTATCGTTTGTCCGAAAGGTAAATTCTGTGCCTGATCGAATGGGATTTACCGAAAACCATTGCTGACCCATATTGAAATGAGCGTTTAAGAGGCAAACATCGCTCAATTGGGGCTTTTCTTTAGAGAGTTTGTAGTCACATCCATAAACCATCGGCCCTGAATTGCTTGACGCAATTACAGGCGAAGCGGCGACTAGAGCTGAAAGCAGTAAACTTCGCAGCATTATCCAGAAATCACTTGGTCCTTTTTCAAAGGATATTGCGATGGCTGGCATAAGCCAGAGATTCAAGGCAAGTTGATGGTCCCCAAAAAAGCCTGCTCAAGAAAATCAGGTCTAATAAAAACAATGTGTATCCGCCGAAAAGGAGTGCTTCAACTGGAAAATCTCTTCGAGAGACTTGATGATCAAGAGCTTCGCCAATTAGCTTGGGTTTATATGAGAAGAGAAAGAACCACAGCCGATCAGCATCTACGAAACATTATTGGTGGCGAAATACTTCATAGACGTAATGAGAAAGTGTCGAAACTCAATAGAGACCTTTGGTTGTCTACACGTCGGGGGAAAGTAGTAGAAGCTATTAAGCGTCGTCTTGTCCGTTGGGGAGTTTGGAGTTCTTCTAAATCAAGGGAAGAAAAAACATCTAACCTTTTCTTTTCGCTAGTCAAAGCCTTTTTTACAGGGTCATGAGGAAAACGGTTGGTATCTATGCATCAGCTCTAGGAAGCACATTGCCCCTAGATCGGAGTAACTCTTGAGTCATTGGGCAGCGTGTACCTAACTGATCTAGCAGCATAGAGGCGATCTCAAGTCCAGCAGCTTCAAAAAGCGTGAGACTGCTAATTGTTTTGATCGCGTCTAATTCACTGCCCATAAGATTCGTAAGGCTTTGTTCTGGGATTTTGAGTTGTTCAGCAATAACAGTAATAATTTCTTCTAACCGATCCTTCAGTAATTTGTTCTCGAGATATTCCTGCGCCTCTAACAAATCATTGATCCCAAACTTCTTTGATTTTTCTGAATGGCCTAACCCTAGTAGCTGAGGAAGTACAAACCAAATCCAATGACTTTTTTTACAACCTGAGAACAATTCAGCTACAGCTTTCTCATGAAA
This sequence comes from Prochlorococcus sp. MIT 1341, assembly GCF_034092415.1. NCBI lineage: Bacteria > Bacillati > Cyanobacteriota > Cyanophyceae > Synechococcales > Prochlorococcaceae > Prochlorococcus > Prochlorococcus sp. MIT 1341. Next base: position 1,570,443 of record NZ_CP139304.1, read on the forward strand.
ATTTGGAGTGCCAGTGTTTTGAGCTAAGTAAAAACGTTTTAAATTCTCAGGTACGCTCAAAGTATTGCTCATTTGATTTAATCAATAGCCAATGAAATGAGCATGGTATTTCCGAATGGTTTCAAAAAAGAATCAATAGCTTGGATTAGCGATTGAAAGTATGAAGAGTTGATCCGGATAAGTTTTTCCCCAGGCATGGCTGCAGACGTGAGTTAATCAATAAAGAATTGGTTTAAGAAATGATCCAGCTGGTTACCTATAAATTCCACACATCCTCTATAGGGAGAAGGCAGGAAGAGTTAGCGTCATCTTCCACTGGATCCCTTTGTGCATTCCTATATGGATGATGGCTAGAAAAAAACCAGACAAGACTTTTTGCAAGATTCATAAGTTTGAGAAAAAGGTTTTTTTTAGAAGTTGATAGAAATAGAGACTTTTCCAGACCATTTATTTGAGGTTTTTTTTCTTTCATGACCAACTTCACGATGTGATGAAGCTCATCATCAATAGAAGTTTCACTGCGTTCTTGATAATACTGATCTAGTTCAATCAGCTGCTCATAGGAGAGAGCTGAAGTCCCTTCATAGCAGTTCTCCCAGTCTTCGGGTTCTAAGCACATCTTCTAGTATCTCCTTAGGGTCCCTATATTTACATTTGATTCTTCTTGAGGAAAGTAAGCACGATCTTCTTAGTCTGGATCATGTCTCCTGAAATTGAAGGTCTATCCAAACTCTATTCAAACCACCCATTCTCGCTGAGATCCCATGGCAAAACATGAACCTAGCTACTGGCTAATGGAGAGGGTGTCCATTTGAGTCGTTCTTCGATGGACGTCTATGGCTCAATCCAGTTCTGAGATCTCTCTAATAAAACAAGACTTACACCAAAACTTTTCTGCCTCTCTGCTTTTTGCTGTCGTTAAGTGCCGAGGGGCGAACCCATGGCCTGCTAATCGGGGGTTTTACTGTTCTTTAATGGGCATTCAAAGCCAAGGATTCGTTCCTATATAAAGTGTTCTTGTGGTGTGGACCAGCAGTAGCCTATGGCAACCCGCCTCGAGGACCTCAAGCCAGAAGCCTTGGTGCAAGGCCTTGTCGGTCGGGAAGCCGTGCGCGTGGTCACTGCGGAGATGCTTGGGGAAGCAGCCTGCAAGGTGGTCTACCGGTCCCAGGACGGCGCTCTGGGCGAACAACTCCTGTTCCGCAGCAATGAAGCTGAGCTGGAATTGGTTGGTGGTGGCCGCAAGTGGAGCTTTGAAGGAAGCGGTGATCTCTTCCGGCTCATCAGCGAAGCTGCCCGGATTGAGCTGGCTTACCTGTTCGACCCATACGTGGCGGTAAGCAGCAGCACGATCGATCCGCTGCCCCACCAGATCAGTGCGGTTTATGAGCACATGCTCCCCAGGCAGCCGATGCGCTTCCTGCTGGCAGACGACCCTGGAGCCGGCAAAACAATCATGGCTGGCCTGCTGATCAAGGAGCTCTTGATCCGTGGCGAGATGGAGCGTTGCCTGATCGTGGCGCCGGGTTCTCTTACTGAGCAGTGGCAGGACGAACTCAAGGAAAAGTTCGAACTCCAGTTCGAGCTTCTGACCCGCGACCTGATCAATGCCACAGGCCTGGGTAATCCGTTTGAGCAGAGACCACTTCTGATCGCACGGATGGACATGCTCTCCAGGGACGAAGAACTGCAGAGCCAGCTTGAGCAGGCCCTCGAATGGGACCTGGTGGTTTGCGATGAGTCACACCGCATGAGCGCCCACTACTTCGGCAGCGAGGTGAAGCGGACCAAGCGCTACGAGATGGGCAAGCGGGTGGGAAACCATGCCCGCAACCTGTTGTTGATGACGGCGACGCCCCACAATGGCAAGGAAGAGGACTTCCAACTGTTCATGGCATTGCTGGACGAAGACCGTTTTGCTGGCCACCAGCGTGATGCCGTCCACCGCAGTGATCCCACTGACCTGATGCGGCGACTGGTCAAGGAAGACCTCTACACCTTCCAAGGAACCAAGCTTTTCCCGGAGCGCAGGAGCTACACCGCCGAATACGAGCTCTCTGATCCAGAGAAGGTCCTCTACGAGCGCGTGACTGAATACGTGCGGGAAGAGATGAACCGCGCTGACCGCAATGCCAACGAGCAAGGCGGAGGCAAAAAACGCGTGAATGTGGGCTTTGCGTTGATGACGCTGCAACGTCGTCTCGCCAGCAGCCCATTCGCGATCCACCGCTCGATTGAACGCCGTCGTGATCGATTGGAAAGCCGCTTGAAAGAAGAGCGGCTGTTGCTTGAAGGACGTGGCGCAGAAGCTCGCCTGGGCCTCGATGCCAAGTACCAGCCTGGCTCGATGAGTGATGAAGACATCGAGGACCTCTACGAAGAGGACACGGCTGGAGAGATCGAAGGAAAAGAAGAGAAGTTCACCGACAACGCCACATCAGCTAAGACTCTTGCCGAGCTGCAGTTCGAGATCGAAATCCTGCAAGAGCTGGAGAAACTCAGCAAACGGGTCGTCGATCAACGTACAGATGCCAAGTGGCGGGAGCTGGACCGAATCCTTGATGACCCGTTGATGAAGCAGGCCAACGGCGCTCGCCGAAAATTGGTGCTTTTTACAGAGTTCAAGGACACGCTGACCGACTTGGCAAGCAAGATCCGCGATCGCTTAGGGCGCCCTGAAGCTGTGGTGGAGATACATGGCGGGGTTGCTCGTGATCGGCGCCGGCAGATCGTGCATGCATTCATGAATGATCCTGAAGTTGTGGTGCTGCTGGCCAACGATGCGGCTGGTGAAGGCGTGAACCTTCAGCGAGCGCATCTGATGGTGAATTACGACCTCCCTTGGAACCCAAACCGGTTAGAGCAACGCTTCGGGCGGATCCACCGGATTGGTCAGAAGGAGGTGTGCCATCTCTGGAACCTTCTGGCGAAAGACACCCGAGAGGGCGACGTCTACATCCAGTTATTGCGCAAGCTGGAAGCAGCGAGAGAAGCACTTGGAGACAAGGTTTTCGACGTGTTGGGCCAACTTTTTTCTGGCCGATCACTGCGTGAGTTGCTGATGGATGCCGTTCGCTACAACGATCGCGCGGATGTGAAGGCTCGGCTTGAGCTGGAGATCGATGGAGCTGTCGACCAACGCCACCTAGAGGACCTCCTCGCGCAGAGGGCTCTGGTGCGGCAGGGCATGGACACAGCCAACGTCGAAAAGCTGCGGCAGCAAATGGAACGCGCCATGGCCAGGCGGATTCATCCCCACTACGTGCATGACTTTTTCATCGAGGCTTTCAAGCGTCTTGGCGGCAAGGTGAACCCCAGGGAGAAGGGCCGCTACGAAGTCACCTGCGTGCCTCCCCTGCTGATGGATCGGAACCAGGAGATCGGTATTGGATTGCCTGTTCAGCCTCGTTATGAGCGGATCTGCTTTGAAAAGGAGCACGTCTCTGACAGCCCACGAGCCGAGCTCGTCAGCCCTGGGCATCCATTGCTTGAGGCCTGCATCTCCCTGGTGATGGAGCGTGATGGCTCAGTGCTGGGGCAGGGGGCTGTCTTGGTGGACGAGCGGGATCTCGGAAGTGAGCCTCGGCTGCTGTTTTGCCTGGAGCATGGTCTTCAGGACGGCCGCAAGACCCGAACAGGTCACCAGCAATTGATCTCCAACCGCCTGCAGTTCCTGGAGATCAGCCGGAGTGGGGATGTGAATCCTGCGGGATCTGCTCCCTATCTCGATTACAGGCCACTGCAGGACGGCGAGCTGGATCTGACAGCACCGCTGCTGCAGGAGAGCTGGTTGGCCCAGGACTGGGATTCGGTTGTGCTTCAACACGCCATGGCAACCGTCGTGCCGCAGCACCTGGAGGATGTGAAGCAAGAGAAGCTCGAGCGGATTGCCAAGGCTGAGCGCGAAATCAATGCGCGGATGACGCGGGAGATCAACCACTGGAGCCGCCGCTACGAAGAGCTCAAGCTGCAGGAGCAAGCTGGCAAGCAAGCGCGGCTTCCAGCTCAGGTGGCTAGAGAACGTGCCGAGGTGCTGGTGAGTCGTCTGGAGAAACGGCTAGCGCAACTGAAAGCAGAAGCTCAAATCACGGCCAAGGTCCCCAACCTCAAGGGGGGAGCACTGGTCATCCCTGCTGGATTGTTGCTGAGGCTTCAAGGGCAGAGCCAGCCTGATGCGGTGGACTCAGCAGCACGCAAACGTGTGGAGCTACTAGCCATGAACGCCGTCTTCGAAGCAGAGAAAGCGATGGGCCGCATGCCGAAAGACGTCAGCGCACAACGAGGCCTGGGTTACGACATCGAGTCGATGGATGCGCAAGGCAACCTGTTCTTCATCGAAGTGAAGGGGCGCATCGAAGGAGCCGACTCAGTGACGCTCACGATCAACGAAGTGAATACGGCGCGCAACTCACCGGATCGGTTCCGCTTGGCGCTGGTGAGTGTCGCTGGTGATGCCGCATCTCCTCCTGTCTATGTCAGTGGCGTCGACTGGGGAATTCCTGGCTTCGGAGACATTTCAGTCACCAAAAAACTTGAGCAAATTCAGGCCGCTGGCCAAGCACCTCACTGATAACGATGACCGACTACCCCGTAAAACGCCGCAAGAAACTGATTGAGGTTGCCATCCCTCTGGAGGCGATCAATGCAGCATCAGCGAAAGAGAAAAGCATCCGCCATGGGCATCCGAGCACTTTGCACTTGTGGTGGGCACGGCGGCCGTTGGCAGCAGCAAGGGCAGTGATCTTTTGCCAGATGGTGGATGACCCATCGGCAGTACCAGAGGAGTTCCCGACAGAAGAAGACCAGGAGAACGAACGGCTGCGGCTGTTTGCTCTGATTAGTGAGCTAGTCACCTGGGAGAACACCACCAATGAGGAGGTGTTGAACCGGGCGCGGGCAGAGATCAGCCGCAGCTGGAAGCGTTGCTGCGCCGATAACGCCGAGCACCCTGAGGCAGCTGAGCTGTTCAACCCGGAGACGCTGCCAGGTTTCCACGATCCCTTCGCGGGGGGTGGGGCCTTGCCGCTAGAGGCGCAGCGCCTGGGACTGGAGAGCTACGCCAGTGATCTGAACCCGGTAGCAGTGCTGATCAACAAAGCAATGATCGAGATACCGCCGAAGTTTGCGGGGATGCCGCCGGTGAACCCGGAGAGGAGGCTCAACCTTGATGTGCACCAGTGGAAGGGCGCCCAGGGCTTGGCGGAAGACGTGCGCTACTACGGCAAATGGATGCGCGATGAAGCCGAAAAGCGCATCGGTCACCTCTATCCGAAGGTGCTGATCACCCCGGAGATGGTGAACGATCCGGAGAATCCGCGCCCGGATCTCAAGCCTTACGAAGGACAGGAACTCACCGTGATCGCCTGGCTCTGGGCGCGCACCGTGAAGAGCCCAAACCCGGCTTTCTCCCATGTGGAAGTGCCTCTGGCTTCCACCTTCATGCTCTCCACCAAGAACGGCAAGGAGGCCTATGTCGAGCCGGTGATCGAGGACGGCGACTATCGCTTCACTGTGAAGGTCGGCAAGCCACAGAATCCGGAGAGGGCGAAGAACGGCACAAAGGTTGGCAGAGGAGGAAACTTCACATGTCTGATGTCAAACACGCTTATTAAGGTTTCAACTATTCGTGACCAAGGTGTTGCCGGGACTTTGGGTGCGCGGCTGATGGCAATCGTCGCTGAGGGTACGCGCGGACGCGTCTATCTTCCTCCGACACCGGAGCACGAAGCAGCGGCAGATAGTGCGAATCCGCCATGGAGACCTGAGACCGAGATTAACCACAATCCGCGCGACATCCGCACTCAGCTCTACGGTCTCACCAACTACTGCGACCTCTTCACAGATCGCCAGCTAGTGGCACTCACCACCTTCTCCGATCTCGTGGGCGAAGCGATACAAAAAGTTCGCAGTGATGCTCTTCGAGCGGGACTATCTGATAACTCCACATCTCTGCGTGATGGCGGCATTGGCGTCGATGGGTACTCGGAAGCAGTCTGCACCTATCTTGCCTTCTGTCTTGACAAAATGACAGACACGAATACTTGCTTATGCAGCTGGCAGGTCAATCCGCCCAGGCTGAGGGCAACTTTTGGGAGGCAGGCTTTACCCATGGTCTGGGATTATGCGGAGGCCAATGTTTTTGGCGACGCAGCTGGTGACTTCCAAAGATGTGTCGGCTCTCTCACAGAGGTCTTAGACAAACAAACAGTTCCTGTTTTGCCAGGAATAGTCGATCAGTTCGATGCGCAGAGACAGGAAATTAGCGCAAATAAAATAGTGTCGACCGACCCTCCATATTATGACAATATTGGCTATGCAGACCTTTCAGATTTTTTCTATGTCTGGCTGCGTCAATCACTCCGTACACTCCATCCAAACCTGTTCGCCACACTTGTTGTTCCAAAAGCAGAGGAGTTAGTTGCTACGCCGTATCGCCACAACGGCAAGGAGCAAGCCGAAGAGTTCTTCCTAAAGGGCATGACTGAGGCAATGCATAAGCTCGCCATACAGACTCATGCAGGCTTCCCAATCAGCATCTATTACGCCTTTAAGCAATCTGAAACGAAAGCATTGCAAGGCACAGCAAGTACTGGCTGGGAAACATTTTTGGCAGCCGTCATTGATGCTGGGCTAGCCATCACTGGTACTTGGCCGATGCGATCGGAGCTCGCAACTCGGAATGTTGGCAGAGGCACAAATGCTCTCGCCTCAAGTATAGTTCTGGTTTGCCACAGCAGGAATAGAGATTCAGACGTACTTTCTCGTACTGCCTTCCGCCGCGAGCTACGAAAGCATCTGCCCGAGGCAATCAAAGAGCTAGAACGCGCCAATATTGCACCTGTAGATGTTGCTCAAGCGGCAATTGGGCCTGGCATAGCAATTTTCAGCCAAGCCAAAGCTGTTCTTAACTCTGACGACTCCTCAATGAGTGTCAGGGATGCGCTGATTGAAATCAACGAGGCGCTCGATGAATACCTGGCCGAAGATGAAGGCTCCTTTGACGCAGACACATGCTTCGCACTCACTTTCTTCGAGAGTTATGGCTACGAAGAACGCCCTTATGGCGATGCTGAAGGCTTAGCAATAGCGAGGAATGTCTCGGTTCAGGGTGTTGCCGATGCGGGGATTCTGAGGGCTATCGCTGGCAAAGTTCAATTGCTTCGCCGTGAGCAACTTGATGCCGATTGGGACCCATCAAGTGATGGCCGCCTATGCGTATGGGAAGCCACTCAGCACTTGATCAAAAAGCTAGAGGTAGGTGGCGAAGCATCTGCCGCGGCCCTTCTTGCACAGCTCAAGAATCTTCTTGGGCAAGGAGAGCTGGTCGCGAACTGTCGTGCTCTTGCTTACCGCCTCTTCAACCACTGCGAGAAGACAAAGCAAACAGAGGAAGCTCGTGCTTACAACGGGCTCGTGATCGCTTGGCCAGAACTTGAACGGCTAGCAGCTTCTCAATCTTCTGAATCCGCTGTTCAGACCACCCTGATCTGATCGACCTATGGCTCTCTCCAACCGCGACCGCATCGGCAAGGCCCTTGATCAGCTCGCTGCTGGTCTGCTGCCCTATGTCTCCCTCCAGCTCTACAACTCTGTTGGCAGCGACTGGCAAGACCGCCTACCTCCACAAGCCAACAACCTCCAAGACGTCTCAGTCCTCCTGAAGCTCTTCATGGAGCACTGGGGGCTGGTCTTCAAGAAGTTGCTCAGCAACTCGGATCGCGCCTATGTGAGTGAGCTTTTAGAGGCTCGCAATAAGTGGGCCCATGCCGAGGCGATGTCTTCGGATGACGTCGATCGTTATCTCGACACCGCTGTTCGTCTCTGCCGCAACATCAACGCCACCGATCAGGCGGAGACAATTCGTTCTCTGCGAGAAGAGCTCCAACAGCAGGTTTACACGGAACGGGCGCGCAACAAGACCCGGTATCAAGCCACCATTGCCAACCAGGTTCAGTCAGGTCTGAAGCCATGGCGTGAGGTGATCACTCCCCACCCAGATGTGATCAGCGGGAAGTACCAGCAGGCCGAATTTGCTGCTGATCTGGATCTTGTTCAGAGAGGTGTGGGCAGCTCGGAGTACACCGATCCAGAGGAGTTTTATCGACGCACCTTCATCACCGATGGCCTTAGGGATCTGCTGAAGATAGCTCTGCAGCGCTTCAACAGCCAGGGCGGCGAGCCCGTAATCGAGCTGCAAACCAACTTCGGTGGCGGCAAGACCCACTCGATGTTGGCGCTCTATCACTTGTGTTCCGGCGTCCCCTTGGCATCCCTCCCTGGTCTTGACCAGGTCTGCAGTGAGCTTGGGATCAACAGTGTTCCTAAGGCTTCAAGAGCCGTCTTGGTGGGCACAGCCTTCAACCCTTCCAAGACCGATACCAAGCCCGATGGCACCGAGGTCCACACCCTCTGGGGTGAACTCGCTTGGCAGCTTGGAGGTGCCTCCGGTTATGCCGAGATCGCAGAGAGTGACAAGCGTCAGGTCCCCCCTGGTGCCCGGGCACTTGCAGCACTATTCGAGGCCCATGGCCCGTGTTTGATCCTTCTTGATGAGTGGGTGGCCTATGCCCGCAACCTCGTCTCGCAGGGTGACTTACCGGCTGGCACATTCGACGCCCAGTTGTCGTTTGCGCAGCAGCTCACCGAAGCCACCAAACAGGTCTCGAACGCTCTCTTGTTGATCTCTGTTCCTCAAAGCCGCAATGAAATCGGTGGCAGTGATGGTCAGATCGCATGTGATGGCTTGAAGAACGTGGTCACGCGTCTCGCCTATCAGTGGCGTCCTGCGACAGGGAACGAAAGCTACGAGATCGTCCGTCGACGACTGTTCGAGCCGATCGCGACCAGTGAAGACGGGGCCAATCGAGATGCAGTAGTTCGGTCGTTCACCGACCTCTACGCAGTGAATAAGGCCGACTTCCCTTCCGAGGCGCGAGAGCCCGGCTACCGAGATCTGCTCACCTCGGCTTATCCGATTCACCCAGAACTGTTCGAGCGTCTCTACGAAGACTGGAGCACCCTCGATCGTTTCCAACGCACGCGTGGTGTCTTGCGCTTGCTTGCTCTCACAATCGAAGGTCTTTGGAGCGGCGACAGCAAGGACTTGCTGATCATGCCCAGCTCAATGCCGATCGATGACAACGACGTCAAGAACGAGCTGGTGCGTTTCTTGGATAACCAGTGGGAGCCAATCATTTCCCAAGACGTCGATGGCGGCCAATCAGTGCCAACTCGCCTCGATGCAGAGAACCCCAACTTCGGCCGGGTGAGTGCCTGCAAGCGTGTCGCCAGAAGCCTGTACATGGGCACTGCGCCTGGAGCCAACCGTGAGCGCAAAGGCATCAACGACCAACGCGTGAAGCTCGCCTGCGTCATGCCAGGAGAACCCATTGCTGTTTTCGGTGATGCCTTGCGGCGTCTTGGAGATCGCGGTCGCTACATCCAGCAAGACGGCGATCGCTATTGGATCGACACCAGCCCCAATCTCAACCGCACAGCCGAGGACTACAGGGAGAGCTATCTGCGCCAAAAGGACGAGCTGCTGGCTGAGCTAAACCAACTGCTGGCGAAGGAAGCCTCCAAGCGCGGACGATTTGATGGCGTCCACGCAGCCCAGATCGAAACCAGCGGCATCCCAGATGAAGCCACAACGCGTTTGGTTCTGCTGGCCGCCCAGTACCCCTACAAGCGCAATCAGGACACCAGCCCTGCACGTGAGTGGGTCAGCAGTTGCCTGCAAAGCAAGGGGAACAGCCCGAGGCAGTTTCAGAACACGCTGGTGTTCCTCGCTCCGGACGAGCAGAACCTCGACAACCTCTTTCAAGCGCTAGCCGACAGACGTGCGTGGCAACGGGTGATCGACGAGAAGCTGCTACTGCAGATCACCGTCAACCAGGAAAACCAGGCCGCGACCAAGATCCAGGAGGCAGTGGAGGCAATCGCTCTACGAATTCCAGAGACTTGGTCTTATCTCTTGGTGCCCTACCAAAGTCAGCCCGGTCCCCAGGGAGCTGATTGGGATGAAAAGCGCCTGAGTGGTGGCAAAGGCTCACTAGCTGAGCGAGCGACTGAGAAATGCATTCAGGAAGACCTGCTTGCAGCTCAGCTCGGTGCACGGGCGATCAAAGAGAAGCTCAATGCGTTCCTCTGGCGTGACCGTCCGCATGTCGAGGTACGTGAGTTGGTGGAGTGGTGCCGAAAGTACCTCTACCTGCCGCGCATCAGCACCGATCAGGTGATCCTCGATGCCTTGGTGAACCCGCAAGCAGCGATGACTGGAGAGGAGACCTTCCACCTTGCTGATTCCGTTGATCAGGCATCGGGTCGCTATGCAGGCCTTCGACCTCAAGAAGCTTCCAGCACTCAATTGCCAACGCTGAACAGCCTGGTCGTCAAAAACGAAGTGGCCCTGCAGCAACTTGCTTCTGCGACTCTCATTGATGTCGTAGACGTATCTCTTAGACCCGTGTCGTCCACTTCGACTGCACATAGAGCAACGTCAGCAGACACTTCGTCCGCGAATGTGGCACCACCTCAACCAGAAGCACCTGCGAAGCCTCAACTGCCAACGCGCTTTGTCGCATCAGTGAAGCTCGACTCAACAAGGGCCAGCCTTCAGATGAGCACCTTCATGGAAGAGGTGATGTCGCATCTCCAGGCTTTGGATGGTGCCGACGTTGAGATGACTTTGGAAGTCCAGGTCAGAGCTCCTGCTGGTATCGATGAGCAGACAGCGCGGATCGTGCTGGAGAACTCAGTAGCGTTGAAGGTAGAAAACCCAGGGCTCTACTAATTGCAGTTGATGGTATTGGCAGCTTTAATTAAATCCCTTGCTCTCAATAATTCTCGTCTAATTGAGAAGTCTAGTAATAGCAGTTGGTTCGGAGGAAAGCTATTAGGAATTATTCCAACCTTTTTGTGAATCCATTCCAACTTTGAATAAATAGTTAGTAATACCAAGCTGGTTCGCTTTTCTTCTAGGAGTATTCAAGGTTGCTTTTCTGCGACTTCAAGGATCGATTTCAAGATGTTAGAGACCATTCCTATGAATCAATCCATTCATCCTCATAGCTTCTTTGGGGAGGGGCGTATGGGGGTGATGAGCGTCCCTACTACATCGTTAAACCACCTCTCAAATCTGTGAAAATTTTTTTGGGACTTATTTCCCTAAGCCTTCCAGTAATAGTCCCACTCTCCTTGAAGTTCAGTACTAGATAGGGAGTTATAGAACCCTCTCCACTTCTTTTCCGAGTTGGCATCAGTAGCAACTAAGGACACCAACAGATCTATTGCTTGTTCTTGGTTAAAGGTTTTGCCGTCATCTGATTTGAATATCATTTTTGCTTTAACCCATAACTAAAATTTACTGCTTTCTGATGAGTCAGTGAGTTATAGGTATCTTTAAGCATAGAAAACTATTTTCAGAATATGGGCAGCAATATCGAGGCAATGTACTTAGGCGATATGCTCAATAACACTTATGTGGGGAAAGAAGACTACGATGCTTGGAAAGAAGGGAGAGCAAAAGAAGAGTCAGGAGATACACCTGAAGCGATTGAACAATATACTTTAGCAATAGAAATTAACCCTAGAAATAAATATGCTTGGAATAGTCGAGGTTATGCAAAGTGTTTCTATCTAGATGATAAAAATGGAGCAATAGATGATTTCAATCAAGCGATAGAAATTGATCCCAAGGATCCTCTTTTATATGGGAATAGAGGGAATGCAAAGCACTTGCTAGATCAAAATAAGGAGGCAGTAATTGATTTTTCAAAGGCAATTAGTTTGTCGATAGCAATAGGAGAAACTATAAGTAATTCTTGGGTTGGTAAATCAAGTTATCGAGGTGAAATATATTTTAAACGAGGTATGGCAAATGGATCAATCAAAGAATTTCGAGATTCAATAAATGACTTTACAGAGGCATTAGAAGCAGGCGTAGAAATACCAAGTTCTTATTTCTTCAGAGGACTTTCCAAATCGTTACTTGAAGACCGCGATGGCGCTGCCGAAGATTGGATAAAAGCAGCAGGATTAGGTAATGAAGATGCTCCTGAGTCATTAAAGAATTATTGTATTGACCTTATAAATCTTGGTATTGAAAAGCAAGAAAAAGGTGATTATGTAGGTGCACTTAAGGATTTCAACAAAGCGATAGAAATCAAATCTGATGACGGACTGTATTTCTACTTTCGTGGTACTTGTTTAAATGAATCAAACGATTATCAAGGTGCTCTTAGGGACTTCAATCAAGCGATAGAAATGGTTCCCGATAATATCGATTCTTATTTTAATCGAGCGGTAGTAAAGAAGAAATTAAATGATCTCAAAGGAGCATGTGAAGATTGGAAGAAAGCAGCAGAATTAGGAGATGAAGAGGCAGCAGAACTATTGAAGGAGCATTGCGAATGACTAATCCAACGGATAAACCTCTTGTTGGTCAAGAGTTACTAGACAAAATCAAAGAACTTGGCGATTCAAATTACTCAGATATTGTGCGTGCCTGCGGATATGTTTCAACTTTTCAAGATGGTACTGAGCGACTAGATCTTGTTGACTTCCGTGTCGCAATGTTAAAAGCAAAAGGAGTAAAAAGTGCCAATATTAATCTTCTTGAGATTGATGCAGGCGACGAACGATATTGGGAATTAGGGCGTGCTAAAGAAATAACTGGTGACTATAAAGGTGCTGTTGAGGACTACAACAAGGCGATAGAGATAAACCCCGAAAATACACATGCTTTAAATAGTCGTGGTTATTTGAAATCAACTCTTGGTGACTATAAAGGTGCTGTTGAGGACTACAACAAGGCGATAAATGTTGATCCAAATGACACTGTCCCTTACAGAAACTGTGCTAATGCAAAGTATGATATGGGTGATCCTTCAGGTGCAATAACTACCTACAATAAATTAATAGAGTTAGATCCAATTTGTTATTTTTATTATATTCAAAGAGGTGCAATTAAAATCGAATTAGAAGATAATAAAGGAGCACTATATGATTATGACAAGGCAATAGAGATTATTAGTAATCACAAAGACAAAGCAAGATATGATTGGTTAGATGATCCTAGAATAGACACTATGTATCATTACCGTGCGACCATTAAATTTAAATTAAAGGATTTTGAAGGTGCAGTATCTGATCATAAAAAGGCAATAGATTTAAACCCTAATTATCATGAGACATACTATGCAAGTGGTCGTGCTAAGAGTGAGTTAGGTGATCATCAAGGAGCAATATCTGATTACAGCAAGGCAATAGAAATTAATCCTAATCATGCTTTTACTTACTATGAGCGCGCCAGAGTAAAAGGGAATACAGGTGATATTAAAGGAGCAATTGATGATTTGACTAAAAAAATAGAACTTGATCCGCAGGGCAAGAGCATCTATGCAATTCGCGGTGCTTTAAAGAAAGAGCAGGGCGACCTAAAAGGTGCATGTGAAGATTGGAAAGTAGCAGCAGAGTCAGGCAACAAACGTGCTGCCGAATGGTTGCAGGAACATTGCCAATGACTGAACCTAAAACTGCTGCTGAATACCTTGATCGTGGATGTGATAAGGAGCATTAAGAATGACTAGTGACTTCTTTAAAAACCTCCAAAAAGCCAAGGCGCTAGATGCTGAACGAAAAGCAGCAGTTGAGAAGAAGTTGGATGCTGAGCGAAAAGCAAGAGTTGAGAAATTCCTTGCAGAGAAAAAAGAAGCCGCCAAATATCTTGATAGTGGTTGTGACAAAGATGAGAAGAAAGATTCTCAAGGTGCAATTGAGGATTACACCAAGGCAATAAAAATCTATCCAACGTATACCGAAGCATATGCCAATCGAGGATGCGCTAAGGAAGAGTTAGGCGATCAAGCAGGAGCACTGGCTGATTGGAAAAAAGCGGCAGATTTAGGAGACAAGGAAGCAGCAAAGTGGATTAAAGAAGTAGAAGATAAAACTGGAATAACACAAGAGCGGGAATTAACGAGAGAAAAACGTGAAAAGATTGTTGCTAAAGCAAAGAAAGAAGGATTTGATTGGGTTTCAAAACCCCAAATTGCAACATTTGAACCTGAAGAACTAATACTTCTAATTCAATTAGAAAAAGAAGCTGATCCAGCGCAAGTCGATTGGTTTAATAAACACCCTAATTTAATTGAAGGTCTGCATAGACATATGGGGGACGAACCTCTAATTGAAACAGAAAGCTCAAAGCAAAAAAAAGTTGTAGAAAAATATAATTTTGAAATTAATGACTGGCAACTCAATATTTATAAAGCTGCCTTTGCAAATGAGGCTAAAGAATTTTTAAAAGCCTGGAATGATGATGCAGGAGGCAAAGATCATGGAGAAGCAATTATTTATGACCCTTCTGGTGACGGGAGGTTTTGTTGTTGGGACGAACAACATGGGGGGACTATCTATGTTCCTAAAAGATGCATGCTTGCAGACCCAGACTTCTACGATATTGAAGCTTGGGAAGAAGTCGATAAAGATTATTGTGTAGACCTTGGTCTTCTAAGTGAGGAAGACTCATGGGAAGATTTCGTTCAAGAATGTAAAAAGACAGGTGGAATTGGAGCCGAGCCAATGATGGCTACATATGTGTTGCGGTTGTCTTATCTAGATGCAAACGGAGAGGATGATGGCTTTGTAGATGACAATGATTTAATTGAATCGTGTGGTGCTCACTTTGAAGACCTCCATGAGGATTCACGTTGGCATGATGGTTAATCAATGATCGAGCTCAAAAGAAACGGCAAAAAAGAACCTGTAAAAGCAACTGGAGTTCGTGCCAGAGAGACTTCTTCTTATACCCCAAATCAAACAGCAGATTTCAAGATCAGTAGAGGTCGTTTCTCAAACTTCCTGACTTGTAAAAGATGCTTCTATCTAGATCGAGTCATGGGTCTTGATCCGCCTGGAACGCCAGGTTGGACTCTCAATGAAACAACTGACCTTCTACTTAAAAAAGAGTTTGATGAGTGCAGAGAATCCCAGACACCACATCGTTTATTTGCTTCTAATGGATTAGGTCATGTAGTTCCTTTTGATCATCCAGAAATGGACAACTGGAGGAACTCTCTCCATCGTGGATTGATGCTTAGACACAAAGACACCAGCATCATTTTGACGGGTGGTGTAGACGATATTTGGCAGGACACAAGAACTAAACAATTGATAGTTGTCGACTACAAATCTCAAGCAAAGAATGGACTAGTAAGCAAACAGGAATATCTAGATGATCCATATCATGAGGGATACAAACTTCAGATGAACTTCTATGCCTACCTACTTAAAGGAATGGGATTTGATGTTCATCCAACGTCTTACTTCTTGGTGTGTAATGCCAAGAGAGATGATGATGGATTTCATAAGACGATGAACTTTGATGAGTATCTCGTTCCCTATAACTGGACGATTGACGGACTCGAAAAGGAAATTGATGAGATGGTTGCTCTGATGAATCAACACGAAATTCCTGAACCTAATGAATGTTGTAAAAACTGTGCTTATGCAGATCAATATGCAAAAGCAGTTCATCTAGCAGGTAACAGTGGCGGTCAGAGTATTCAAAGAACGCTATTTTCTTAAAAGGAGGAATACTAACTTTTAGAGAATCTCTTCTTACTCCAAACCTCATCAACAATTTCCTTAGCTCTTTCGGGGGTTAAGGGGTTATCTGTAGCTGGGTTTTGATTATTTGGAAAAGCTTCTTTAACGATTGCCTGAAACTCTTCTTCTTCAATAGCGGCTTGTTCTGGAGTTAGTTCTCTTGGCTCATAACCCATAAACCATCCATGTGACTGAAACTCTCTTAGCCGTTCTGCTGGCATAGTTTCAGGGTTCGTTGTTCTGTTGAACATTGCTTGATCGAACCTTTCTTTCGGTGTTGGTTCGTGCTGTTTGTTGATTTTATCTAGCAGTCTCTTTGTGATACTTGATCTTTCTTGCCTTGATAAATCTGCTTTATTCATAGCTAGTAGTGATTGTGAATTAATTAACTATTCTTTTACCCATACAGTCTCAACAAGGATGATGCTGAATGTCCATTGAGGGGACATGACTGATCATCAGGGTTGAACCTTTAGATATTAAGTGTTGGGGTTTGTGTGTTTGGGAGATACAGACGGTGCTTTCGTGATGGTTGTTCGCTTCGCTCACCGAACCATCAGTAAAGGGAATTGTTGTAGTTAGGTTTTCTTTCCTCTCCCCCTGTATACGGGAGGCATTGAACCTAATTCCCTTTCTTTAACTATCATCTTCCTCCAATTCTGATAGGCGACCTTCATATTCTTCTTTGGCTTCTTCAATTAACTGATCAAGTTTCTGCTCACGTTCTTTTTGAAGTCGTTCCAATTCTCTGTAGACAGCGTCTATCTCTTCTTGTGTTGCTGGTGTCCTTGGAGATAAGTCATCTCTGTCACGGCATTTTTCTCTGTATTGTTTTTGTTTCTCTAATTCTTCTGGACTGCAGAAGGTGTAATTAATAATGAGACCTTGAATGATACGAGCTTTGGAAAGGCCGATCTCATTACTAAAACAATGAAGCTTGTTCCAAGCTGTACTTGTAATGGCGAGATTAAGTTGCTTTGTCCCTGTAGATCCTTTGTTCTTCTTAGAAATGTCCTCAGCATTCATTAAATGATTAGGCCAGCTGTAGCCGGAAGTACCCATCCCTCTAATGCCTTGAGATTGGCTTGGTAAGCCTTTTAAGATCATCCAAGTCAACATGTCTTGTTGAGTGATTTGACGCTGCTCGGCCTCTTCCTTAAGTCGCAGAGAAGCTTCTTCATTGACCCTTACACAGAGTTGCCTCTTGGTGACTTGAACACCTGTTTTCCCATCTTCTCTTGGCACCTTTGTGAAGTCTCTTTTGCTTTCTTTTTTCTTCTTTCTGTAGTGTCTTTGGTGTTTGGTTAGTTTTTTCATTTATGAGTGAATTGGTTGTGAATTTAATCGGCATATAACTGAACTATTGCTGCATTACTTGTTTTCTTTCCGTACTCGATGTCCGTGATTTCCTTCGTTCTCTTTCGTATGTCTATGCGTTCGTAGGTGTCCATGATTGTCTTGACGCTGTTGCCGCAAATACGAGCAAGTAAAAAGATGTCTGTTCCTTTCATTAAGTGATTTTCAATGAAAGTAGAACGTAGTGAGTAGAGGGTATAAGGACGATCAGAGAATTTATGACCTTTTAGTTTCCCCTCATCCATCAACTTATCCACTGCCCATCTCCAATGCTGTTGGATCTTTCTTTGATTCGGTTGCTTCATCTCGTTATGGATCTGAGCAAAGACAAAGTCATCACCTCTGACTGTGTGCTTCATCTCGTTCTCTAGAAAGTATTTCCATCTCCTAAAGACATAACCAAGGTTGCAAGGAATCTCCCTAACTCTTGAAGTCTTGGCTCGAACAGTGGTGATGAATGAGATGAGTCGTTCTTCTCGTCCCCAAGCATCGTGATTGAGAACCCAATCAGAAGGGTTTACGTCTAAGTCTGGAGGTTCGATATAGATCTCATCTTCTTTCCCTTCTTCTTTGATCTCATCAAGGATCTGCTCATACTCTTCTATCGCCTTTGACTTACTGATCCTTCCGACATCAATAATCTCGACACTCTTCCATTTCATCTTGCAGATCTCCTCGGGGGACATGCCAGTGCTCTTGGCGATTAATAACCAATGCCAGAACATGTTGCGGAAATAGATCGACTTCTCTGAACGTCTTCCGAACTGATCTTTCTCATATGCCAATGGTCTCCACTCTTCTCTGACGTAATCGATAATTGTTCTCCAGTCTTCTGGATTAATTGCTGGGTTGGCGTCCTTATCTGTTTCTCTGACTGTGATTCGTGGTAAGAACTGACCATCAAGCCATAGGTGAGCAGGGATGTATTTATGTTTAACCAAATAGCTCTTTATAAATTCACCTAAGACTGCAAGCTCTCTATGAATCACGATGCGTCTTTGTGTTTGCCGCATCCTGAACTCAGGGTATTGATCAAAGGTTGTATTGGTGATTTGGCTTGTCAGAACAACTTTCCTTTTCTTGAGGAAGTCCATGATGTGTTTTGAACAGTTCAACTTGTGCTCATAACTGTTCTGAGAAAAGGTTCCTGCATCCACTCTTCTTTGCTGTTCCATTAACCATTGACCCATTGCTTTCTCGATTGAGATCTTGGGGTTCTCTTTCTTCTGTTGTTCTCGTGCAAGCTTCTCTTTTTTCTTGAGCAGTTTCTCTTCCCTTTGAACCAAATTCATCGGGTCATAGTTCTCGACTATGCGTTCTGCATCCTTGAGTTCATCTCTTAGTTCGATAGCTGCATCAGCCGCTAAGGATTCAGCCTCATCCAGATTCTTGGCATCAGGAAGAACTTTGAATTTATAAGCTTTCTGTCCTTGTACCTTTTCTCGATAAAAGAACTTCCCCTCGCTGGTTCCAACACCAAACTGTCCAACTATTCCACGCCCATTCAGGACTTTTCTTTTCTCTAAAATCTTTGGCATTACTGGGCGTTTGAGTAAAGAAGAAACGAACTCAAAGTTGGAATGGAGTTGGAATGAAATTATCCGATTCCTTTAAAACCCAGTCCTTCACTCATCTTACGTACTTCATTAGCCAGTAGTTAATTTCAGTCATATCAAGGGATTGCGGGGAATTGCCTGGTGTGAACAAAGTGTGAACAGAAGCTGCTCAGCAAGGCACCAGATTGTTTCCCCCTATTAATAGGGCTTTTGCTCTGCTGAGCCATAACGACTTAACTAAATCAAGCTAATGAACTGTTACTGTCTAATTAACCCCATCCTTTGGAAGACTGGGATTCAACATAAGCTGCAACTTCGCTTATCTCGGATGCTGTCAAAACACCATTGAAAGATGGCATTGCATTTTTACCATTGGTTACTTGAGCAACAATCGCAGCTTCATGGTCTGATTCGTAGTTAGCTAAAAAGCTTTTTAAATCAGCTTGTGAAAGAGTTCTTTCTGGGTTGACTAAATTTCCTCCAGCCGCATGACAGGCAGCACAATTCGCCGAAAAAGTTCCCGCTCCATCTGCTATTGCCATCTGTGGAGCGAAGATCCCTATACAAAGAGCCAAAAAGCTTGAGAGGAGAATTCTCATCCGAGGCGTGTATATCTTTTACTACTTTGAAGCAAAAAAAAGCATTTTCAAAAGAGTCTACTTATACAGATATGTTTTGAAACTCTTCAAAAAATTCTACTAGTGTTTGTTTGGCATGAATTTGGGTAACTCCTTCTCTCTCTCAAAATAATGACGAGGTTTATGCGAAACCCTTCCCTTTGGGATTTGTTTTGCTGCCGGCGGTAAGGAAGTGCGTTTTATCGCTACCAATGTCATAAAGGGTGTAATTCAAGCCAGCTCCAATTCCAATCACGCTTCGTTTGGGAACTTCCTGTTGTTGTTCACGTTTACCGTTCAGATCCTTTACTTGTGAATTGATCCCTCCTCCAGTCAGTTCAAGATGAAATTGTTTAGTACTGCGCGCTGTGAACAGTCTGTTCACATTGAGACGGGTGAGTCGATCAAGGAGGATCAGTGGAGATGTTTCAGCTGTGAGGTTGTCACCCACGTCTGAAGAGCTCCCATGGATGAGTGCACAGTCAAGTTCAATGAAGCCAAATTGCAGTGATGCCAGCCATTTCAGGTGAGAAGGATTAACCGTATTCAGCAGTGCGCTGACTGTGTCTTCACCTTGGCTGAGCCGCAGAGCATCAGCTTTGCGTTCACCACGAAACCCACGCTCTGCAAGTAGTTGCTCTTCCCACCAACCATAGATGCAATCTGGTTTTAAATCGCCGCGATGGGGATTTTTTAGTCGATCTAAGAGTGCGTCACAGTTGCGTTCGGGTCCGACTAGGTCTCCAAGGACAAATAAGGCTGTAACCCCACGAGTCTTCTTTAGATCCCGTTGAATTAGGTCATAGGTCTCGAGATCTCCGCGTAGACCACTTACTAGTGCCCATCTTTCAATCATCGTTCACACACATGACTTGCATCTTCAGCCTGTTCGGCGAATTCAAAACCATGACTCAATCGCCATGCGAAGACTTTCGGTAGCCCCGCCTTGACAATCGCTTGACACGTTCGGCCAACGTCATAGGGCACCTCTTTTATCTCAATTTCATCAGTTGCATCGTTGTGAATTACATAGGTGGCATTGGTACTTCCATGACGTGGCTCGCCCACTGATCCAGCATTGACGATTTTGCGCATCGGCAGGGTTAGTTCTTCGCCCTGATCATTGCCATGCTCGGCACTCTGTAACCGCACACGAATAGATCCATCTCTCAACTCACGTATATAAGGCTGGTGGGTATGCCCGCAAAAGAGAATATCGGCCCCCGCTGTTTCTACTCGCTCGAGAGCCGCAAATGCATCCATGTCTGGCAGAAGATACTCATGCTGACTGTTGGGACTGCCATGCACGAAGAGGAGTCGATCACGACGTAATGATGTTGGGAGGCTGGCTAAAAAACTTTTGTTTTCGTCCGTTAACTGATCATCTGTCCATTGGTGGGCCAGGTGCCCGCGTCTTTCTGCTAGCTGAGAAGGGTAGCTGCACTCGCAGGCATTAAGACCATCGATGATATCTTCATCCCAGCAGCCCTGGCAGGTCGCGATGCCACGCTTCCGTATCAGCTCAACCACTTCGTTGGGTTGGGGACCATAGCCAACTAGATCACCAAGACAGGTAATGGTGTCAATCCCCTGCTTATCAATGTCATTCAAGACAGCTTCTACTGCAGGGAGATTGGCGTGTAGGCAGGAGACAATTGCGTGATGCATGGCGATTAGGTTGAGGGAATAGCTTCTTTTTGTCGATCCCTAAGAGGCATTTGATGCATCTCAAGTACGGCATCGTTTAGTAGGCAGAGGTCGATCGTTGATTGAATGCGCAGGCAATCAAGATGTTTTCCTTGGACAACAAGCTCAGACAAGCTGCGAGGTCTCCCATTTGGATCTGAAATTTCTTGAAGTGGAAGGAACTGTGAGCTTTCTTGGCTCACGATCCAGTTGAAGAAAATAGAGCGCCCATCTGGCAAGTTCATCAAGCCCTTAGCTCGATAGACGTCGCCATATGCTCCGTTCACTAGCTCGAACCAAAAGGTATTCAGGCTGGGTGGATCCCAGACGCTGGTATTAAGACTGAGGCTGAAGGATTCAAGTTTTTTGAATTCCAATGTGTCTTTGTTTGGCAATTCAGGATCCCGACCAAAGTGGAGATGCCTGTCAGGATGAAGTTGCAAGGTTTCAAGCTGATTTTTGACGCGAGGATCCATATCCGTTAGGCCTGCATGCTGAGGAGCCTGGAACTGGGGAAGCTCAATCAATGTGAGCAGGTCGCCTTGTTGCGATCTGGAGGCATGATGGGAATCCGATAGATCTATGAGTTGAGGGAATTGATCCTTGAGAAATGCCTTATCGATTCCTGAGTCAGACACCTGCTCTAGTCCCTTAGAGGGATAGCCATCTAGTCGCAAATATCCGCATTTACCTTGATGGCCTTGCATTGTTTTGAGTATCCAGCTGGTTTTGCCGCAGCCTGGCGAACCCGAGATCAGCCATGTTTGGCTCATTCTTTGGACAATGACAATCGCTCTATAAAAATATCAGAAGGCGAGAACGATAACCATTTTCATTACGTAACCCTGATTTTTTCTTCTTTCATCTCTGCCATTTCTCTAGTTTGAATAAAGTTTGAATAGAAATTCTTGATTCGCTGAGATCGGTTGCTATCACCTAAAGGGAACTTTTCATTAGCCAGTAGTTAATTTCAGTCATATCAAGGGGTTTGGGCGAAAATGGGCGGTTTGAATAAAGTTTGAATAAACCCTCGATCTCAGGGTTTCAGCTCAGTACCATTATCTGTAAGACCTACAAAGAGGATTGTTTCTATGGACACGTGAATCGCACATTTCATCTATTTCTCTGGTTTTCTTTGACCAGTCAGTAATAGGTGGATTGTCATAGGGGTTCAGCCCTTTATCTCTACCTTGCGTATCTTGTGGCCCTTGGCTATTTGGGAATCGGAAGTTGGGATAGGGCAAAGAATCTTGTTTTTTCCAGCGAAATAAAGCTTTTACGAAGTTTCTTTGAGCTTTGTCTTTAGAGAAAAGAAATAGGGCCTGCTTTATTCGGCCATTCTTTGCTCTATATGTGATGTAGTTGTAGTGTTCTCGGCCATCTTGGTCATTTCTATACTTTATGTACTGAGAAGCTTGAATCCCTCCTTGGCCTTCGACCCACATCCCAGATCCTTGAAATCGAACACGACATTTATTTCGTATTTTTCGACACCAAGCATCGTGATAACTCTTAGGCCCATCTTTAAAAAGTTCTTCTGAGAAATCAGCATCTCCAAAGTCCGCAAAGGCTGGGCTAAATAGAGAGGCAAAAAATGGAAGAAGAATCAAAGCATGCTTTGGTTTCATATTATTGAACTCCTCCATCAATGCACCAGAAGAATGTGTTGTACTCTTTTGTGTTTCTGCTAGTGGCTAATGCTCCTTCTTCCTGGCATACGTCCATAGAAGCCATTGGCATGGATACAGAGGACTGTGACCCTGTGCCTCTAGAGAAAGAGAGAACTAAATGAACAGCTGGATCGGCTGCTTGAACAGGGATGGAAAATGTCAATAAAAGTGGGGCAAGAAGTAAGCAGCGCATGATTGGTTGTTTTTCCTTTGTCTAGTTGTTCTAGGTCAATATTCCACTTATTTGAAGTAAAAAGGAGTTTGAGTAAAGTTTGAGTAAATGTCCACGATTCGCCGAGAGCACTTGCTATCACTCAAATGCACTTGTTCATTAGCCAGTAGTTGATTTCCTGTTGTGCCATGGGATCTCAGCGATATTGCGATGTGTGGATGACTTAACATTCTCACCCTCTTATTTCTATTCTATTTCAATCAAGTTTTGATTACTAATACAAACAGATCGCAACTGACAGAAAAACTCCTCTATTCCCAATAAGAAGGGTCTGTTGAGAAAACTAGTAACGGCAAAAGATCTGAGTTATTCCAATTTTTTCTATCTTGACCTATTTGTATTGAAGTTGAAGTTGAAGTTGCTTTTGGGCCATCTCTTTTAGGGGGCCTTGGGGGAGCTCATTGAGAAGATTTGACAGGGTTGCAAGGCTATGGGGAGTAGCTATACAACTGAGGGCAAGAAGAGCTGCTCGAGCTGTTGCTTCTGATCCGTTCTTAGCAATTTCTGCAATTTGTGAGTTGACGGCTGCACTATTGCGCCGTTGTAAAACCCTAATGGTTGATAACACAATTGGATCGCGAAAATCTTTTAATGGTTTCTGAACAAGATCAAGAAGAAGATCATCACTGAGTTGATGAACTTTGAATTTGAGTAATTCCAATCCTGCTAAAAGAAGGGGTTGGGATTTTTCGCTTAAGACATTCCTAAGGAGCATGATTGAAAGTTCACCTCCCCAGCAGGCAAGTGCTTGCAGAACTGGCAGCCTGAGTTGTTTCTCTTCTTTGAGCAGCTTTAGCAACCAAGTTTTTGCCTCAGTCTGATGACAAAGTCCTGCTGCATGAATTAACTCTGGTTGAGCTCCTGCTTTTTTGATTATCAACTCTAAAACTGGCCAACCTTTATTGCTTAGTAATCCGAGTTGCTCAGTTATTGCAAAGCGAAGGTCTGCCTGAAGATTGAGTGAATAAACCTCACCCAACCAACAAGGCTCGAGGGGAACCCTGCGGGATTGGTTGAGTCTTTCCCAGATTGAGTCTTCATTGATGGCCATAGATAGTCCTTTGGCCTTAGCGTGCACCAAGTTCTGCTGCTAGTTCTCGTTCCAGCTTTTCATCATGAACTGTTGGCAGGACATTGGGCATCTTGGTGCGATGTGTGCTGTAGAAGAGCATGCCTATAAAAACCATTCCTCCAATAATGTTGCCAACAGTAACTGGCAGGAAATTCCAAAAAATAACCTTAATGAAGGGCACTCCAGAGCCAAGAAGAGGACCTGCTGTATGCAAAAACATGTTTACAACAATGTGCTCCATGCCCATTGTTTGGAATGCAGTAATTGGTAGCCAACAAGCAAGAAGTTTTCCTGGAACACTTTTACTTACAAGAGCCATTGTGACTCCAAGACATACGAGCCAGTTAGCAATAACACCTCGTATAAATGCTAGGAAAAGTCCAGTACTCCCTAGAGACTCATACTTGGTAAGAACATTTGATTGATTTATAGATATCAGTTTTGATGCAACAACAGCCCATCCTTTACCTCCTTCAGCTGCAGATAAAGGGTCAATAGTGCCTGCGCTTGTCAAACTAATTGAAAGTAAAACTGCTACAAGAAATGTGCCTAAGAAATTACCTATCCAGACCCAACCCCAATTTCTAAATGTGGCTTTCCAGGAGGATTTACCCGCCCATGTTGCCATAGGTAATAGAGCAAAATTTCCAGTAACTAGCTCCATACCAAAAAGCACTATGCTTGCAAATCCAAACGGGAAAATAACTGAGCCAAGGAAAGGCATCCCAGATTGAATACCTACAGTTATTGCTAGACATGTAGCCAAGCCAAGTATTGCCCCAGAGTAAAAACCTCTTACCAGTAAGTTTTTTGTACTTACAGTAGATTTTTTTCCACCCGCTGCGATCATTCCATCGACTAATTCATTAGGAAGGACATAATCCATTTGTGAGGTGTTTGCATCCATGTTTGGGAAAATGATTGTGTTGAAGATGTTTTTAAATTGATTGATTTACCTACTAATGCGATTCATTAGCCTTGAAAAAGGATCTTTACTTCCACCTTGACGATTAATGAGTGGACGGTCACTCCCAAATTCACTTAGCCAATTGACAATGCGACTAAAGAAATCAGTTGAATTTGATTTAAATTGCATGGAGAAGTTAATAAATGATTTTGGTTTGGTAAAAGCAGCTTATGGAGAATTACTGCTTTTACCTAATTGCCGAATCCAACCAATAATCTGCTTTAAAGTAATAAATTTCTCAGAGGAATTCTTGGTCTTTGGAATTGCCGAGTAATTTTCAATCAATAATCTTTTTAATAGATTCTTCAATTCAGCAGTAGGTACTGATTTATGTTTTAACTCTCCTATTTTTTGATTTGGGCCTTGTTCTCCTCCAATTGATATGTCATAAGCCTCAATCATTTCCCCGTCAGCATTTCTAGCTTTTGTCCCGGTTAGGCCTATTGCGCCCATATAAGCTTGACCGCAACTATTGGGACATCCTGTCCAGTGAATCTTTAGTTCTTCAGGTAAATCAATTTCTGAGTCAAGCTCTTTAGATATCTTTAGAGCCTGATCTTTAGTATTTGTCAAAGCAAAACTGCAGTAGGTATTACCTGTACATGAGACAGTCCCTGCTGCTATTGTTTTTGGGTTGAGAGGAAATTTCTTTAATAAAGGATCAGCTTTAAAATTATCAATTTGCTTGTCTGGGATATTAATTATAACCACATTTTGATCTTCAGTAAGACGAACTTCACTGCTCCCATAGGTTGCACTTATGCTGGCTAAATCTTGAAGTTCTTCTGCTGAAAGCCGACCTACTGGAATATGTATGCCTGCATAGTTAAGTCCTAACTGCTTTTGAGGATGAATCCCAAAGAAAGAACGTGGTTTTTGTGAAAATATAGAACCAGGGTCTGGAATAAGTCTTCCAAATTTTTCTTGAACATGATTCCTAAAATTTTCTACTCCCACTTCATTTAAATAGAACCTAAATCGTCCTTTAGGTCGTTTATAACGTTCTCCACCATCACGCCAACTAGATATAACTACACCTGTGAAATTACAGATTTCATGTGGTTTAACCCATACATTAAGAGGAATAGCGTAGTCATTTAATTGAGAAGAAAGAATCCCTCCAACCCAAACACTAAAACCAAGTTCCCCTTCTTTTATAACTGGGTGGAAAATAATGTCATTATGCAAAAGAAAGTTGTCATGAGAACCTGCTACTGCAGTGTTCCATTTTCTCGGCAAATTAGAGAATTCAGGATTTCCTTCTCCATTCTTAGTTAAGTAATTTTCCAACTCCAATGTATATGGCCGGGTATCTATAATTTCTTTTGGATCGATTCCTGCTAATGGATTACCTGTGACATTTCTTGGGTTATCAAACCCTGATTGGATAGTTTCTATATCAGCATCTTTTAGACGTCTAAGAATTTCAGGTAGGTCACTAATAAGAATTCCACGGAGTTGAAGGTTTTGCCTTGTAGTGATATCGCAACTTCCATCTTCTGCATAACGAGCAACAATAGATGCAATTAAATTTAATTGATGTGCATTTAGTATTCCATTAGTTACTCGTAAACGGAGCATAAATTTTCCTGGTGTTTTAGGCCGCCAGAACATTCCATACCATTTCAAGCGAAGTTCTAAGTCAGTTTTGTCAATTTTCTCCCAACCAATCTTGGCAAATTCTTCTATTTGACTACCTAGTAGAAGCCCATCTTTCATTGCCTTATTCTTTTCTATTTTATTTAATTTCTTCCCTTCTAGATACGGTTGCATGGTTTAGATGTGTAATGCTATTGATTGGTATGTGAAAAAAAGAGAATAATCAACTGAGGAATACCTCAGCCTTGTAAATTTTTTGAGGCCAGACTTCTATTCATTCAAAAGGAATAAAATTCATCTCCTATTAATGCATTTAGCGGCTCACTCTTTATGTATCAGATTAAACCAAAATGGAAATTTCTTGAATTTAAAGTTTAGTATATTTAGATACAGCACTATTACATCCAAGATGAATTTGGATTGATTGACGTATTTAAAATATTGCTAATCTGCTATTCCTATAGTAGATCAGAAGATTATGCTATGTATATTTAGATACAAGAAATAGTCATTTGGCTCTTTTATCTCTCTTTAGAAGCCAAATCGGAAAACTAATATTGACGACCTACTTCGCCAAACCAACGGATTGAACCTTCTAATAGCATTCCCCAAACTTTCTTCATTGCAGCAATGTCTCTATCTAGTCCATTATTCAAATTACTGAGGTGGCTTAAATCATTTATTTGCTTAGAAGATCTTGTTATTAATCTTCTTTTTGATTTTGGACTATAGAGGCGGTTGACCATTTAAAGCCCTTTTCTTGAAAATAAATTTATGACCATTACAGCAGAGATCCATACTATTCATATGTTGCAATTGCTACAAAAAATAATATTCAATCCAAATATGCCTTTCTTGAATAAGGTTAGCTCTTAATTTAAACGTTAGATTTGATTATTAGCTTGTGTTTGCAATTGTTTGCCTTGGAGGGATCTATTGTAATTATTCTTTCGAGAAATAATCTAAATCAGCTTCTAACATGCTTTGGTTATCTTCATTTGAGCAGCATCTATACATAAGATTAATAATACGTTGTGGATCAATTTTAAGAGCTGCAACCTCATTCCATAGTTTGCGACTCAGTTCATCGTTGGCCAGATTAAACTGTGCATTAATAATATCCCTTGCTAACGAGAAGACTTTTTTATTAGCTTCAGAGCTGTAAGGCTTATTAGTAGACCCTTTAGACAAGTATTTGATACCACGGTAGATTAAATTATTTTGAACTTTAGATGTTAATTGTCTTCTTTGATTGTAAATGCTCCGCCTGTACTTTAATTGGACAGACTTTTTAGACACAATTTCTTTGTGTTGGGTATATTTGCTGCCACGATAAAGAAGTTTTTCCATTGCTTAGAGATTGAAGATGGTCAAAGCACATTTTTTGGCCTTGATTAAGAGGCTCTTTGAGGAATGCGTCTGAATGCGCTTTACTCAGATGCCCTCTTTATAGATAGCTACTAAGGACTAAAGATGTAGTTCATAACGGCACAAAAAATGGCTTTTTGTCTTTTCTTCCTCCATTTTCACCATTTCTCTAGTTTGGATAAAGTTTGGATAGAAATTTCTGATTCGCTGAGATCGATTGCTATCACTCAAAAGGAACTTTTTATTAGCTAGTAGTTGATTTCCTGTTGTGCCATGGGATCTCAGCGATATTGCAATGTGTGGATGGCTTAACATTCTCACCCTCTTATGTCTATTCTATTTCAATCAAGCTTCTATTACTAATAAGGCAAAGATTATATTATCCCTTGCCGAGTTACTTTTGTATTTATTTTCTGACGTACATTTCCAAATTGCAAGGAGCATGTAATGCTGTTTCGAATTGATTTTTTCTGATGGCCAAGGGTTTCTGGATTGTCACGACAACCGTTACTAATCCAGCATTTGCTGAATATGTTGAAGCATTTCAACCTTGGGTTGAATCAGTAGGAGGAGCAGTTTTTGCTAAAGATTTGGAGTCAAAAACTGTAGAAGGACAAGGTGGAAAATTAGCAGTGATTATCGAGTTCCCATCCAAAAAAGCTGCTATTGAGGCTTATAACAGTGCTGAATATCAAGAATTGAGCAAGTTGCGTTGGGCTAATTCTAGTGATACCAATATCACAATTATGGATGGTGGTGTAACTCATTAAGAAACATCTCATTCACTCCAAGGCTTAGATGATGATTAGATAACGAGGTTTGTAATTTAATCAAATTAGGACGTTTGCCATGAGCTTTTGCTCCAATAATTAAAAGATTCTGGCAACTTCTCTCTTGTTTGAGATCCTCTTCAGCGAAACAAAGTTGCTATTAAGGCGGATTTCTTTGAATTAGGTTTGTAAACCAAGTCTATCTTCGTTTTCTTCTGTTGGCTTGCAATCTGTCTTAGGAAAAAATGGTGAGAAATCATCTGGAAATCCTTTATATATCCATTGTCTAAATTGTGGTTGTAATGAGACTGGTTGATTAGAAATCAAGATCTTTTCTCTTTTAAGACGCCGTTTGATCTTATTTCTTTTGCCTGAGTCATTCATTCTCTCAAAGACGATTCTGATATTGCTCCCTTCTTCTCCCTTTATTAATTCGATGGCTTCCTTGAGACCCATCCCTTTTGTTGACCTACCATCGATAGAGAGAATCACATCACCTGATTTGATTCCGGATTTGGCTGCTGGTGATCCTTTTATAGAAGAATGAACAATTAGGTTTGCAGTCTCTTGGTCTAAAAAGATTCGTATTCCAATTCCAATAAACCCATTTTTCTTCAGCCCTGGATTCCTTCGCATGGCTTTGACACAACCCATATAATCCCTTGCCTCAAGGCAGCGTTGATGGATTTTTTCTGGCACTTCAGCTAATGATGCTGTAGGGAAAATCAGCCCAAAACTTAAAGCTATAGTTACAGCCCTAATCTTCTTCATTTGACCAACTTGGCACTTGACTGCTCTTAGCTTATTTGTTTTAGCATTGAAGTCCTTTATATTCGGAGATCCGTCCATATCAGAGCCATCTTCTATTGGAGTATTGATAGTAGTTTTACATAGGTAGCTTGGGGATTCTTGATATGAGAGTCTGGGTTCTCAAAAGGGGAATTAACCCCGACGGGGATAGTAGTTATACTTATTTTGAGGATTTTCGCCTAGAAAGAACAAGGCATCTTTCAAATGGAGTAAATTTTCTGAGTCAAGAAAGTTGGCCTGAACGCATAAGAAATTGGCTGATCAGAGCTGGGATTTTTAGCGTGATTATTTTTGTCCTTTCAGTTATTTTCATGGGCTTTATTACAGCACTTTATTTGCTGCCAATTTGGGGCTCAATTCTTTTTGCTTATTGGTTAGTGCAGAATAAAAAATAATAATTTCTATTATTAATAACAAACAGATCACAACTGACAGAAAACATATCTATTCCCAATAAGAAGAGTCTGTTGAGAAATCCAGTAACGGCAACAGATCTGAGTTATTCCAATTTTTTCTATCCACACAATATTCAAAACCTATCCACACATCGCTCATTGATGGAGTGATGCCAAGGCGGTACGTGTTTCTGCATAGAGTATTCAAGCTTTCCTTTTCTCTCCGACGTTGAGGATCGATTCCAAGACTTTAGAAACTAGGTCGATGAATCAATCCATTCATCCTCATGGTGACTTTCTCGAGGGGTATATGGGGGCTTATATGCCCTGCCTATCTC
The DNA here is from genome assembly GCF_034092415.1 of Prochlorococcus sp. MIT 1341. Classification (NCBI taxonomy): domain Bacteria; kingdom Bacillati; phylum Cyanobacteriota; class Cyanophyceae; order Synechococcales; family Prochlorococcaceae; genus Prochlorococcus; species Prochlorococcus sp. MIT 1341. The sequence goes on from NZ_CP139304.1 coordinate 1,600,488, forward strand.
GTTATATCAGCTCAGATATTTGTGCAATATTTTTTAAATTCGCCTAAGTCTTCCATGGTTAAGCCGCCAAATTTCTAAATCGTGTGTACTGAGGTTCAAACAGGAGTTTCACGGTCTCAAGGGGACCATTGCGATGCTTGCAAGTGATCAGTTCTGTTATGCCTCGTTCATCTGATTCAGGGTTGTAGTACTCATCGCGATAAATCATCACCACCATGTCCGCATGACTTTCGAGTGCTTTCGTCCCGACTGGGCTTTCCCTCATTACGAAAGGTCATTCCTGGCAAATCCATTTAGATCGAAGCTTCCTGCCTGATTATTTCCCAGGCTTCTACTGCAGTATCTGCATATCGAAAGAGTTTTAAGTGGTTATCTGCAATAAGTCCAGAATCTGCAAGTAGTTGAAAATTAATCGTTTTAGACCAATATTCTTTCCCAAAAAGAATGATAGGGATATCGTTTTTCATGCCAGTTTGGCGAAGTGTTAAGAGCTCAAATAGTTCATCAAGTGTTCCAAAACCACCAGGAAAAAAAACAGCTGCAATCGAACGCATTACAAAGTGAATTTTGCGTAATGCAAAATAATTAAATTTAAAACAAAGTCCAGGCGTGATAAATGGATTTGGATGTTGCTCTTTAGGAATACTGATATTTAAGCCAATTGATTTACAGTCTGCGTCAAAAGCACCTCTATTAGCAGCTTCCATAATGCCAGGGCCACCACCAGTCACGATTACATGAGAACGACATTCTTTGATTTGATTTTCTCTAGAAATAATTCTAGAAAACTCTCTTGCAGAATCATAGTAATGAGCCATTGAGTATAATTTTTCTAACCTGTCTTTTTTTCGTTTTAGTTGACTTGAGTCTGGATTTTCTTTTAAAATTTTGCTTGCTTCCTCAAGCTTTCTTTTTGTAGAAAGTTTGTCTGAAATGTTCGCTCCTCCGAATACAATTATAGTTGATATAATCTTTTCTTTTTCGAGTATTTGTTCTGGCTTGCTAATTTCAAGTAACATGCGGACTCCGCGCATTTCATCACTATTCAATAATTCTAAATCTTCATGTGCTAAGTCATAAGAATTAGAACTGAGTATTAATTGAAGATTCTTCTCAACAAGTTGAATATCATCACTGCGCTCTTGAGATTCCACCATTTTCTCCTAATAGAATTTCCTCTTGGAAGGATAGTAGATTGAATCATTAGTCGTCGATATTGCAAGCTAGATGACACTCTGTGAGTTCTGGGTTTGCAAGCCGATCAAGAATTCTTGCCATGTCTACTGCTGAGAGTTCTCCATCGCTAGACCATTTCTGTACGTTCGTCCCTTTGCTGGGATGCATGTTTTGGCAGCAGGGAACGGGGCTGTCACTTCGGAGGAACGTAATGAACACTCTCCCATTAATTCGCTCGCACATCAAACGAGCAGATCGCATTCACAAGGCTCAGTTAATTGCCACTTCCCATGGAAGTAAATTTCACGACCAGTCAGCTTTAAATGCCAATTCTGCTGCAAGAAAGGAGAAGGCCAAGCGTCTACATAACGCTCAATTAATGGCGTCTTAAAAGTTCGAATGGATTTTGGTTAATGCCTCAGACCCCTTGGTAACAATAGCTTTTAACTGTTCATTAGCCAGTGAAGAGCAAAAGAGGTGTTTTTACTCTTGGGTCTTGGTTATTGGTTGGCTAGAAATCAACTAGGAGTCTAAGTTCGTTGGTGTAAAAAATAAGAACTGGACTCAAAGGGGGACATCGAATACGTCCCCCTTCTTCATGGAATCTCCTAACAGTTCAAGGATTCTTTTTGCCGCTGTTTTCTTTTCAGTCATTAGTCTTTGCTTCTATCTCGATTTAGTAAGTCTTGGCTTGTTTCCAGATAAAACCTATTAGTAGTCCCATCAAGATCAATGGGAGAAGAGCTTTCAGTATCCCAACGACAACTAATACTCCTAACCCAACAGCTCCGTAAATAGCCCATTTAGGCACAAAGCTGACTGCATTTTTGCCTGCTGAACTAGAAGGAGGGATGACTTCAGGATCAATAGACATTAGATAATTCCTGCTGGCAAATAAAAACTAAAGCATCTCAGCAATTTTGCTAGAGAATTTTCTACTAATTCATACTCAAAACGTACTGCTTTCTGACGGGATCGACTGTCCTAACTAGGGTGTCTGGATCACAGAGCACTGGATGGTGCTTAGACCTAGGCAATAAAAAAGGCCCTTGCGAAATGCGCCGGGCCTGGGTGATGGGGGACTTATTTTCTAAGCGAGATCCAGCTCAAAATCAACCCCCACTAGTAGTGTATTTGCTTATCAGTTGTATAAGTCACACTATAAATAGCGTGTATCTACCGATGACAAATCGCTTGACAGTGACTAATGTCAACCCAATGGCCGGGTGATGGGGATCAAACGGTCTTAATACAAGAAGCCTCTTTTCTGCATGGGGGCTTTTTAACTCTTTATTGATAAAAGAATGTTTCTCTAAAAACTGGACAAGAAAAAGGAGCCATTAAGGCCCCTTGAATACGTCCTTAGTGATCCCCATCACTCAGTGAGTCGAAAGGATTAAGCCTTGATAGCGCATTTTTCAGTTTCTTCAGCAGCGAGTTCAGTTTTTTTTTCTGCTGGCGCTAGAGCTTTTAGCTCTTCTTGAAGCTCATGCTCTCGTTCATCAATGATTTTGATGCGTGACTGATAAGTTTCTTCTAGTCTCTTGCGAGAAGCCTCAAGATTGTCGAGCTCCTCTTGCCGCTGCTTACGCTTGATCTCTTCTAGTTGACTATCAGAGACAACATAAACAGTCCTGGTAGGTGAGAAGAAAGAGTCGGCAAAGAAAGTATCGAATAAAGATGTGTACATGATGTTCTGTGCGGGAACACTCTTACTTTGTCCTAACTTTTCAGATAAAGTAATGATGTAAACCGAAGAAATTGATTCGGTAAATATCACCTGTTTCGGTTAATAACACTTTAGTTAGTGAGAACCGTAAAGCCTAAATACTTGAGTAAAAACCCTATATCTAATTCTTATAGATGTGTTAGAAAGGAAGTAACCGAATAGGAGGATTATGAAACTAAGAACTCCTTTTACTGTTGTTGCGAACCCACTTAGAGATATTGACCGCATTCACGATTTCTCTTATCAGTTACCTAATGAAAGGCAGGGCGACTTTTGGGACCAGGAATGCAAACTTCATCCCACAAAATCCACCTGTAAGCTCTACGAAGTGTAGACAGAATTCTTTGCCGATATCTTTGAGATTTGCACACAGAAGCTCAGTATGAGCGTTCATGCTTCAACGATGGATAACTAAACCCATTTACGAATCTCTTTGTGCCATGGGATCTCAGCGAAAATGGGTGGTTGGAATAAAGGTTGAAACCCCCTTTTTCTATTTTCTAGCTCATTGAGCTACAGAGGTATATCTTTGGAAAGGTACCTGGTTTGATATCAACCACTATAGAAAAGGAGTGTCTTTGGACCTGATTGCTTCTTATCGCAACCCCGGTTTCGAATCTCTTGCCGATGGGGTTATGTCATTCTTTGATCGCCGTCATGATCTTCAACGTAATGGAGTTGCATTCGGTAATCACTCATCTTCAGCTGAGTCGAAACCAGCCAAAGTTTCTACAGATATAAGCCTGGTTGCAATTGATCGTTCAGATCCAGAGGCATTTGCTCTTTCAGATGTAATTGTTCGAGGTGTTACTGCTGCTCTCAACAAATATCTTCAAGACCGTCCTTTATTGAGAGAGTGTGTTCCAGACCAGTCTTTATTTGTAATCCCAATTTTCAACATCCAACGTTATGCCCCTGGGGAAGGTTTCAAGCGTTGGCACTGTGATTGGACTATCAGCGATGAGTTAACAGAGCCTGTTCATAGAGTTCTTGCTTGGATCCTTTATTGCAATGACATTGATGCAGCTGCCACTGAGTTTTATTGGCAAGAACATAATGAATCTGCAGAAAGAGGGAAACTCTTGATTTTTCCGGCAGGTCCATCTCATATTCACCGTGGGCAAGTGAATGCTAAAGGGACTAAAACAATTGCTACAGGGTGGATTAATGCAGGCACGAGAGATGCTTATCTTTCTCGTTTAGCAACTGCTAAAGATTGACAGTCATATATTCATAGAGCTTTTGATGCACCTGAACAATCGTTAGATACCCAATGGGGGACTTCTGCAATCTCTTAATACTTCAGGACAGGCAGAAGCAGAATTTCTAATTCTTAAAGTCCCATGGCTCTTTTTAGTTTTGTAGCCTCGTCCATACCTTCCATGATTGTGAAAGTCGCGTTGCTTGTAGCAGCTTTACGAAGCTTCGATAATTCTTGATATTTAGCGGATTCATAAGCTCCCACTGCTGCTCGCATAGAAGGGAATTCACAAATTACTGCCAAGTTTGCTCCTTCTGTTCTTTCTTTCCCTTGAGGCTCTGTGTCTTTCGCAAATACTTCCCCACCAACTTCTTTTAACCATGGCCCCACTTTTTCTAAATATTCAGCAAATAACTCTGGATTAGTTACCGTTGCCGTGGAAATCCAGTAACCCTTTGCTCCTTTCTTGTCCATAAAAGTTCTTTATCAATGAGCTTTGAAGTTCTAGTCTATTAGCTTTATCTATGAGCCTTGAGTTTCTTGATTTCTACCTCTCGACAAGACACTCAATGAAGCTGATTTCAGCATTGAGGAATATCTGACTCCTCTTCATTTCTTTTGATGGATGGATTCTGATAGCAACATCGTTCGATGATCGGGAGGATTCCTTCTTCTAGTTCTTGAACTAGCTCATTTCTAAATGCGTTGATGTTCTCAAGAGTTGGGTGCTCATAACCTGCTTCTTGCACATCAATAAATAGAGCCTTAATGGTTCTATGAAATAAAGGATGGCGCAAAGACATTTAAGTGTTCATCAGTGTGTAGCTGAATTCAGCTATATCAAGGGATTTGGGCGAAAAATGGGTGGCTTGAATAGAGTTTGGATAAACTTTCGATCTCGAGGGTTTCGTTGTTTTCATTATCTCGCCTTTTCGGTTTTAAGGGTTAAGCGGCGCAGGATTAATTAGGCGAGAACAGCCAGTGCAAAACCAATGTGGCAATAACTCCCGCTCCAAAACCAAAGACCCAGCTCAAGTTGAGCATTTGATAGTTGCTAAGCCCGAAACGCTTCTGGATGGCCTGGGCAGCCTTCTTGTCTAATGCGATTAAATCCATTTATTTCCTTTTGGAACGTAAAAAATATTTCCAATTTCCATGGGGAAATCAATCCTAATTTATGTAAGAGTTTTGCCATATATATCGACCATCATTTTTCTCTGCCTCAACAGCAATGCAATTACAAGCGATATTCCAGAGAGCCTTATGTATTGGGACTGGGTTGAAAAGATAGGCCTTAGGGAAAGCTTTTTTTATTGCAATAGTTGCCTCTCTAGCGTGGTAATGAGGAATTGTTGGAAAAATGTGGTGAATTACGTGACTTGAGCCAATTTGATGATGTAGGAAATTCAAAACTTTTCCATAAGGCCGATCAATTGAGAGGAAGGCACCTCTCATAAAAGAGAAGTCTGAGTTGGAGAGGTGGGGAACATCTGTATCCGTATGGTGAAGCCAGGTGTATATAACTAGCCAGCAATTGACTACTAATAACGGACCTAAATACATTGCTATTAAAGGAGTTATCCCATACTTAAGCCCCGATATAAAAAGTCCTACTAATACCAAAGCTATCCCAAGATCTGAGATCCAAACCTTCTTTACCCAATTAGAAGGCCACAGTTTTGTAGAGAAGGGTTCCCTTGGCCAAAAGTGGTTCGAAGTCCCGTATTTAGGTCCCCCTGTGCTGCCAGTCAACAAATATGCAGGCCAACCAAAGCCAAGGTGCAATAGGAGTTGCATTAGCCCGTATATAGTTTTTCCTAGAGCAGTTGAGAGAGCTAATTCGTTCTCTCCTCCGACTTTTTCGCTGATTCCATTGCCATCGACCACTATTGGCACGTGAGTTTCGCCATCAGTTATGTGATTAGTAAAACGATGGTGAATGGAATGTGTCCGTTGCCAAGAAAAGTATGGAACGAGCAAGAACGAGTGCAGCAGATAACCAATCACTGTTTGCAAAGTCCGGTTATCAGAGAAGGCTCCATGCCCACATTCGTGAGCGATAACCCAGAAGCCCATTGCGGTAGTCCCTGAAATAAAGGCATAGAGAATCCAAACTGGAATCATTGCTTGCGTGAAAGGAATGGCTAGTCCTATCGCGACAATTACTGCCTGGATTGCGACTGTTTGCAAAAGGTAGGCCAAGGAAGTTGATGTCTTACGTGCGAAACAGTGCTTAGGAACAACTTCCGTAATGGCTTTCATGCTTGGGATATCACTCATCTTTATTCCAAGAGCCTTTCCCTTGAGACCAGAAAACTGAATAGTCCTAAAATTTTTCTGGTTTGGGATAGATGGTTGTGTGTTATCCAAGCTGATCAATTGTTTTGTTAATCAAAAGGGTCTTCTCTCAAGGAGGTCAAAAACCCTTCACTTAAAAACAAAAATATTTGTAGATGGAGTTTTGCCTACTATTTGTTTTGAGAGCAGGATTTAGAAACCTGAAAATAGCTTGCTAGAATTTTTCTAGATTAGATTTAAAGAGATCGCTGAGTTTCATTGGTTTATAACTTTTCATTAGCCAGTAGTTAATTGCTTTCATATCAAGAGGTTTGGGTAAAAATGGGTGATTTGATTAAATCCTCGATCTCGAGGTTTTGATTGATTTATTAGTTGCTAAAACGATAGTGCTTTCGCACTGCCTTATGTACCTCCCATGTACAAGACATCCCCTGAGGGTAGAGCACTAGATCACTATGTCTTCAAAGATCTTGCCACCATGAATGAGGTTTACTTTGATCTTTATTGGTTGCGATCCTTGCTAAAGATCCTTGTAATCACGATATTCATCACCACAAAGAAAATCACTAATCCAATGGTGGGAGCAAATATGAAAAGCGCATCGGAATAGTTCATCGCTTTATATCTGGCAGGTCTGGTGGTTGGTTTCTCTTCAGTCGTTTGTATTCAGCATGAAGAGCGCCTAGTCGCCATGCCTCTTTCATGGTTGTTGCTCCTTCATCCAGCAATTTGAGGTCATCAATAGAGACAGTCCCTTTGAGTTGCTTGAATTCTTCCCGCCACTCTGCTCCATCTGATTCTTTCCAATCAACAGTCATACCCTTGCCCCCTCACGCATCCGATAAAAGGTTTCAGCACAGCGAATAAGAACAGTCTTGTATTCAGGGAAACATTCCTGCATTAGTTCATCAACCATCGGTGTTGGGAATGCACCAGGAATATGGAAGACAACTTCTTTCTCTTTTCCCTCGAAGGAAGTGAGGTGGAAGATCTTTCATGCTGCCGCCACTTCTTCCATTTTTCACCATTTCTCTAGTTTCAAAAAAATCGAATAGGTAATTCTTACCAAGCCAAGATTTAGTATCCGTTGCTACCGTTTTAGTACGTTCGTCCCTTGGCTGGGATGCATGTTTTGGCAGCAGGGAACGGGGCTGTCACTTCGGAGGAACGTCATGAACACTCTCCCATTAATTCGCTCCCACATCAAAAAATCAGATCGCATTCACAAGGCTCAGTTAATTGCCACTTCCCGTGGAAGTAAGTTTCAGGATCAGTCAGATTTAAATGCCAATTTAGCTGCAAGAAAGGAAAAGGCTAAGCGTTTACATAACGCTCAATTAATGGCGTTTTAAAAGTTCGAATGGACATTTGGTCAATATCTCAGATCCCTTGAGCCTAATATTTTTTGCCAGTATGAGTCTTTGAGGGTGTTTAGACCCAAGAGAAACTTGCTTTTCTTTTCTATTAATAAAGCTTTCTCTTCCTATCGGTTTTTGTGCAGATGGTGCTTATGCATCATCTGCCCTTTATGCATTTGACTAGCTCCTTGAACCTCATGGCTGCCGGCTAGTTGCTTTAAAGACTTTGAACCGCAAATCGCACTAAGTGCAATAACTACCAATGAAGCTGTGCTAAGGAATTGAAGAACGATCGGCAGATGAGCATTCACTCTGTCGCGAAAAGATGCCATTTAGTGATGGGAAAGATTGTCATACCTTTTTTTTAGCGCATTTATTTAAGGAGTACAGTATTGAGAGCAATGTTGTTTTGTCTTTGTGTTACGCATCAGTGTTTTTCTAGAAAGGTAAGAAATCCTTGGTGGTTTAAGAAATCGTGGATGATGGATCGATTAAAGCAGAACCCGAGAACTTTCAATCCCTTCTTACTTATGACACCAACAGTTATTGGCGACACAATGAAAGGTCACAACTAATGATTGACAGCATTAATGGAGGATATCTAGCACTTGCATTTGTTGGAATCGTTTTTTTTGGACTTCAGTTTTGGTGGATAAGCATGACTATTAGGAATGGCAAAAATGAACGAGTTCTAGTAAATCAAAACCAGACTGAGGAGATTAAAAACAGACTCGAGAAGATTTTCGCGAAAAGTGATTAACTTCTTTTCTTATTCATTTCTCTAGCCAGTTTGGAAAAAGTTTGGATAGAAACCCTGATTGGCTGAGATCGGTTGATATCACCTAAAGGGAAGTTTTTATTAGCCAGTAGTTGGTTTCAGTCATATCAATGGATCTCCAGGAATTTTGGTGTGTGAATGAGAAGGCTATTGGCTTTTAAAGAGATCAGTTAGCGAGGGGTCTTCCCCATTAGGAGTTGTTGATCATTTTAAGTTTGATAGCTCACAAAAGATATGCTTTCCCTATAGATCCGACTAGTTTCTTTAGGAGAAAGACGCAATGACACTCAATGACGAAGGCTCTTAGATACGTTGCTATAGCAGTTCTCCTTTTGTTTATTCAATTAACGCCTAAACCTGCGATAGCTTGCGTGGAAGGTTTGTCGTGGGGGATGGATCTTTCAAGTGTAGAGAGACATCTTGGTGTTTCCTTAACTCCTGTTCAGGAAGATTTAAATAGGGGCCTTTATGAAGTTAGAGATTTTCAGATGAGCGGTTTACCTGTGAATAGTCTTCGTGTTCGTGTTGAAGACAAGGATGGCTTGAAACAGCTTGCTTATGAAATGGACTATGAAAACATGACCGAAGTCTTGGCAGGTTTAAGACATCGTTTTGGTCCTCCAGTTGGCACAAGTGTTGATGTTGATGGAAGATCTTCTCAACAACAATGGATTTGGCACACAGGAGAAGATGTGATTACTGCAGTGAAGAGTGAACAAAGACCTTTTTTGCTTTCTTATAGACCATCACTTCTAGACCCTTCTTTTCTTTGAGAATGTGTGAATGGATTTCATTGATTTCTTCTAATCTATTACCACCACTCAAATTCCTCTTTTTGTTAGCTAGTAATTAATCTCAGTCATATCAAGGCGTTTGGGCGAAAGTGGTCGCTTTGGTTAAGGTTTGAGCAAACCCTTTTTATTTATTTCTGAAGGCTGAATGCACTAATTCTCTATTCAGTGCAAGATCTACTTATTGAGATCTTCTTGAATTGGCTCTGTCGGGATTGCCCAAACTTCGTCATTAATATTTTCTCCTAACCATTCCTTGTACTCATGGAAAATGCAACGTCGATCAGAAGGTTCTTCTAATGCTTCCATTCTTGATACAGCATTTTTAACCGCTATCTTCAAGATCTCTTTTAGTTGTGAATCAGCATCCATTAATGAATGAACTTATCTTCTATTAGATAGATAGTTAGGGATATCAATTTTGGAATGGGGAGAAATACTCTTTATGTGCAAATAAATACTCCTTAGCTTGCCGTTCATATAGGAACAGGTTTCTTAGATTGACCACAAAAGCTATGTGAAATCATAATTTCTCTAGTTTGGATAAAGTTTGAATAGAGATTTGTGATTCGCTTAGAACGGTTGATATCACTCAAATGGAAGCTTTCATTAGCAAGTAGTTAATTTTAGTCATATCAATCGATTTGGGCAAAAATGGGCGGTTTGGGTAAAGTTTGGGTAAACCCTCAATCTCGAGGGTTTTTAGTTGATTCCATTATCTGGCATTGATGCTGCTGACCAATCGATAGGTTCGCTTTCAGCCCTTGCTGGTTTTGATTATTAGTTAACTGCGGCTACTACTGTCGATCAGATGAAAAGTTCGGAAATCAATTGGATACGGCTATGACGATCCGAGTTGTAGAGCTATCTGAAAAACTGAAGGTAGGCACAGATGAGTTATTGGCTATTTGCGCACTTCTTGAAATACCTGCAACTTCGCGCATTAGCTGTCTAAACAAAGAGCACATCAAAAAACTGATCGATTATCTCCACAGCTGAAAATGTTTTGGACGCCCTATGCCGATTGGATTTATGTAGTTGTGAGCCTGACAGGGCTCACTTTCATTGCCTGGATGGTGATGAGGCCTAGGCAATAAAAAAGGCCCTTGCGAAACGCGCCGGACCTGGGTGATGGGGACCTTATTTCTAAGGGGGATTCAACTCAAAATCAACCCCCACTAATAGTGTTTTTTCTTATGGTTGATATAAAGAACACTATAAATAGTGTGTTTCTGCCGATGACAAATCTCTTGACAGCGACTAGTGTCATCTCAACGGCCGGGTGATGGGGATCAAACGGTCTGAATAAAAAGAGCCTCTTGTCTGCAACGGGGGCTTTTCTTTTTTGCAGAGGGGATGGCTAGTTATTCAGTGTTGCCTTCTTTCCAATGAATATATTCAGATCCTCTGGTGGTAGCCAACTTCTATTAGCCCCATTCTTAAAGGCAAATCGTAGAAATTCCGCTGCGTATTGGATCCGGAGTCGTCGGCTTGCTGAGCCAGGTTCCCCTCCATGACGGTCAACAAGGGTTTTTAAAATTGAGTACCCACTGGATACAGAAGTTTCGCCAGTAAGGATAAGCAATGTGCGGGCAATAGGAGTTCGGTAGTTGCGGTTCCAAACTCGTGATCCTTTCTTCCCATTACTTGTTTTATGTGATTTGAATTTTCTAGCTAGTTGTTCCCAGTCGAGTGCACCATTTAATCCAGACTCGTTCTTTTGTTTCACTAGCTCATATGCTTCAGCTAAACCCTTTCCTTGAGATTTCATTATTAGCGAAATATCTGTGGAGATTTTCAATATCCATCCGGCACTTGTTCCTACCCATGGAACAAAATCTGGATTGTTCTTGGCTTTTGGTCCAAGAACAATGCTGGTTCGGTTGCCATCCTCAAAACGAACTGTCAGCTGAACCTTTTGAACAAGCCCTTTCCCTATGCCGCGAACCATCCATCCCTCTCCACATTCCTGTCGAATTTCTTCGCGCAGGGAGGTAATCCATTTCGAAGGCTTATTGGGCATTACTTTTTATTGAATACAAGACAGGAGAATTGGTAGGTCTTTCATCACCCATCCAACCTTTCTGCATAATCTCTTAAAGCCTCTGCCATTTTTTGTGGTGGGATTTCCTCTTGATATTCCTTACATAAATCAAAGAACTTGTCTAGAAACTCCTTCATAGGATTTGGTCTTTTTTCTTTAGTCATTTAGAGCCTCAAAAGTGTGAAAAGAGTGTGAACGGATTTTGCAAATTCCTTGTAACCGCTTTCACTCACTCAAACGCCTTTTTCATTGCCAGTAGTTAATTTCTGACATATCAAGGCCTTTGGGTGAAAATGGGCGGTTTCAAAAGAGTTTGAAGAAATCCTCGATCACAGGGATGCATAGATTTTTAGTTACCAAAACGATAGTGCTTGCGGACTACCTTTTGCACTTTCCATGTACAAGACATCCCTTCAGGAAAGACAACAAAATCATCGACGCCAAACCTTTCAGGCTCCACTCCTTCAGGTGAAAGGGTCACATCGCCTTCCAGCAGGAAGCATGTTTCCTTGTAGCAATATGTCTAAGGGAATGAACAGAGATCACAAGTCCATATTTGCCATTGGTTGATCCCTAGTTCATTGAGCATGTTTTCAGAGTAGGGGGTGTTATTGAGATTGCCAAGAAATTATCTCGAGCACAATCTCTTTTTCGCTATTTTCTTTGTCCAGCGATACCAATCTGGCTTTTGATTGATTTTTTCTTTGATTCTTTTTCTTATAAGTTGCAAGTCCTTCTCTTTAGGACTCCAGTCTTTATATAATTCATTTGGCCACTGCTCTTTTTTAAATTGGCGTTCTGGATTGGGATTCATTCCTCGACTTTTCATTTCATCTATTAGTTCTAAATATCTTTTGTGCAGGTACTTCCCTTTGTTGTAGAAGAATTTGACGTGCCCAATATTCAAGGTGAATTCTTTGGGTAAGTTTTCTTTTGTTTTTTTCCAACTCTTTGATTTTATTGAGCGTTGGAGTGTTGAACCAACCATGAAAATTTCTCTATACTCCGCAATTAGATGTTGATCAGATAATTCACTTGGTTTTATCAAGTTGATTCTTGTCATAAGAAAAAATTCATGAAGCTCTATTTATGGCGTTCTTAAGGTTCGAATGAAGTTCGAATGGCTCTAGACTCCTACTCGAGAACTCATTCGACCAAAAGCTTTTAACTTTTCATCAGCCAATATGAGATATCTTTTTTCAGCTATTGCGATAAAAGAGGTTAGAGGCTTGCTGGAATTCTATTAGAATAAGGCAGAGCTAGTAACGTTGATTTGAATAAGCAACGCTTATTTACCACTTTTTATAGCAGTAGGCATATATGGTTATAACTGACTTTGGGTTTGTTAGTTACCTAGATTTCGCATAGGGTGATGCTTTAAGAGTTGGACCACAATGGTTTGGTCAATTGATTCAATACCTGAACAAAATGGGCGGATAGCTCTGATTACTGGTGCAAATAGTGGTCTAGGTTTTGATACCGCAGAAGCCTTGCTTGAAAAGAATGCAACAGTGATTCTCGGTTGTCGTTCGATTAAAAAAGCTAAAGAGGCTAGGGATAGACTGCTTTCTAAAACTAGTTATGGGACGATTGAATTATTGAACATAGATTTATCGGACTTAGTTCAAGTAAATAAAGCAGCAGATCAAGTTGGAAGCGTATTTCAGAAGTTAGATCTATTAATTAATAATGCTGGTGTAATGGCTCCACCTCGAACCTGTAGCAAGCAAGGTCTGGAACTTCAATTCGCAGTGAATCATCTAAGCCATATGGCATTGACTCTTAAATTGTTGCCATTAATGGTTAATCAGTCTGGCGCAAGAGTTGTGACTGTTACCTCTGGGGCTCAATACATGGGGAAAATAAATTGGAGTGATCTTCAGGGAGAGGAGAACTATGATCCTTGGGCTTCATACTCTCAAAGCAAACTGGCGAATGTCATGTTTTCTTTAGAGCTAGATCAAAGATTAAAGGAATCAGATGTAAATATTGCCTCTCTTTCTGCTCATCCAGGTCTAGCCAGAACAAACTTGCAGCCCACAACTATTGCCGCAAATGGATCTTGGCAAGCTTCTATTGCTTATAAATTAATGAATCCAATTTTTCAGAGTTCCCGTATGGGAGCACTTTCCCAACTTCTTGCTGCAACTGACCCAAAAGCAAAAAGCGGTGAACAATATGGACCTCGTTTTAATTTCAGAGGTTACCCCAATCTTTGCGAAGTGGCTTCGTCTGCCTTGAATAACAAGGAAAGGAAACGACTATGGGAAGTGAGTGAAAAACTTATTGGAGACCTAGTTCAGATCAACCCAACCAAGGAAATTTTGAGCAAAAACAAATGAGTTCCGTTCCCATAAAGCTTTACTCAGCTCTACCTAAAAAAGTTGATCACTTCAGTCGATTTACAAGTTTGAATAAAGTTTGTATAGACCTTCGATCTCGAGGTTTTATTAGGTTTCATTTTGCAAGTTGTACATTGCGCAGCCAGCGATAGTTAAAGTCTTGTACCCAAAAAGGTAGATAACTGGCTTTTGAGTGAGATTTAGGAAATTCTGAAGTTCTTGATAGCACTCATACCTTCTAACAACAACGAAAGTTTTCCTTTGCTCATCAGAAACTTTTTTTTTACATCTACGCGTATAAAATTAACTAAATTTTCTTGCAGGGTTATGACAAAACTAATTGAAGTACTAGGAGACAAAGTAATTCTAAGGCTAACTTCTAATGATACGAATAGTAAATATAGTGTCTTGGAATTTGAGACCCCAGAAGGAGTAGGGCAACCACCTCATTCTCATAATTGGGATGAGACTTACATTGTGGTTGAAGGTGAATTGGATCTTAATGTAAATGGAGTTAGTACAGTTGTTTCTGCTGGGCGTTCAATTGATGTCCCTGCTGGAACAATTCATGCTCCAATATCTAAAAAGAAGATTACTAGGTATGTAATGGTTGCACAGCCAGGAGGAGTCGAATCAGTATTTACAAGTTTAGAAGCAAATTCAAGTTCTCTTGACGATATGGAAAGAGTAGTTGAGATAGTCACGAAGGAAGGAGTTAATATTGCGATGTGAGATGAGCAAAAGGAACGACTTGACCTAAGTCGTTCTCAGTAAGCAAACGATGAGGGATATGTTTTCTCCTGCTAATATTTAGATTTTATTAAATATGACTCACATTAAATTACCACATCTATTTACTGTCTTTTGGAATATTTTGAACCATCCTCTGTCAGCTTTTTCAGGCTTCTGAGCTTCCACAGCTCTTAGGACATCAACGATAGAAACTGCAAAATTTAAATTTTGACCACGACCACCCATAGGTACATTAAATGTATTTATTCCTATGACTTCTCCTTTATTATTAAGAAGTGGGCCTCCACTATTTCCTGGACTAATCGAGGCATCTGTTTGGATTAAAGTCACATAATTAGGAGCAACACCTTCGAGTTGGCCACTTGGATATCTAATCGCACTAACGATTCCTTCAGTAACAGTACCTGCGAGGCCATCTGGAGACCCAAGCGCGACAACTCGTTGTCCAGGGATTGGGTAGTCTGCGAAGCAGAGAGGTAATGGTTTTATTCTCTTTAATGGCTTTGAATTTACTAGTGCGAAATCTAGTTTTCTATCAACATAGATAACTTTTCCATCAGCCTTTAAACCACCTTGAGCAATTATTTGGAACTTACGATCACCTCCAGCAACGACGTGTCTATTGGTAACTACAAGACCATTGTTGTTAATGATGAAACCACTACCAAGCCCTCTGTCATTCTTCAACATAACTACACCTGGAAGACTTTTAGTCGCAATATCTTCAGTTGATAAGGAGCTTTTGCTAACGCTCTGAGGCTTTATCCTGATTGTTGGTTTGGCCCAAGTTTGTATTGCTTTACTAAAAAGTTTCTTTAAAGATTCTATTGTTCCTTTACCTATCGGAACTACAACACTTTTAGATCCTCCTTTTAACTTTAGATTAACCTCTGTATTCTCATTGCTTTTTTTTATTAGGTCAATAAACCCTTGAGGGATAGGAAACTCCCCAGATGAACCATATAGACGAAAACTTTTGCTTGCTACATACAGCTCGACAACATCAGGCAAATCATTAATTTCACCTCTTGTGTATGTGCATGTCCAAAAACCACATCCACCTGCAGAGTAGGTATAACCTCGAAGAAGATCAGTTGTCCACTTCGTTACCACACCTTCTTTTGCACCTGTGTTGAAACTATCGGTAAAATCTCTGTCGAAAACAGCAAGTTGATACTCTCCATCTAAAGCTGAGGTTACCTTGACAATCTTTGACCATGGAATTTTACTTCTACCCTTAGACTTCCAATCTATATCTTTTAAGAATTCAATTACAGGCAACCCTGTCTTCTCATCAGTGGTGTGCGTTCCTTTATTGCTTTTCTTACATTCTTCTGATCTTTTGTAAACGGGTGAACTGCAATTGATTTTGTTTTGCTGTTGTTCTTGTGTGTAGGCCTTTTGACTTAGCAGGAGGAGGAAGCCTGAAGCAGTTGCAACACCAAGACTTAAAGCAATAGCAATACTATGTTTCCTCACGGTTGTTAAATTCACTTATCTCATAGTAAGGACGGTCTTCGTAGTCAGCATCTGAGCAGCACATATCTCCGTAGATCTCCTCGAGTAAGTCATAGGCATCGTCGTAGTTATCAAATCTCTGAGAGGTGATGTCGTCTTCCTCTCCATCGTGTCTGGTGATGCGATATGTCATGCTTTCGTTCTCTTAGGTCTCCCAGTCGACACCATCGTCATCTTCGTCGTATTCATAATTAAGTAGAGAGTTCTCATCGATTTCTTTTTTCTCTTCTTTATTGGTAAGAGGCTTTTCTTCTTCCATTTTTACCATTTCTCTAGTTTGGATAAAGTTTGGATAAAGTTTGGATAGACCCTCGATCTAGAGGTTTTAGTTGCTTCTATTGTCGCTCAAAAAGGCCTGACTGATTCAGAAGCGAAGGATAAGGGCTGATATGGGGCAAATTGATGCCCCATGCAATATCTAGATTGGGTAATAGAGAGTTAGATCAGGATTTCCCATTTGGCTATGTAAGAAGCTAGAAATACCAATCGATGTGGAATTGATATGAATTCGTATAAAAGGAAGTACCTGCTTGCTCATGCTCATAGCTGAGACTTGCAGAGAAACGATTGTCTGTATAAAAGTCAATACCAAGTGCTGTATTCCAATAATCGCTAACTGCTTTCTCAATCGTTAATCGATAGTTTCGAGAGTCGCCAACGTAGTTCATATCAACATTTGAATCATCAGTGAAATCATGGCTATATTCCACTTTCCCGAATGGCCTGAATTTCCAGTTCTCAAAGGGAATGTCATAGCCAAGGTCAATGCCAAAAGAAATCATCTTTCGATTGAGTGTTTGCTCTTTGAAAGTCAATGCAAGGTTGCTTCCAGACTCGGAAAATTCTTTGAATTTAATATGAGCGGCTTCTACCCTTCCATATGGGGTGATTTGAAAATTACCTTCAGAGAGGGATTCTCCAAGTATGGCAATGGAACCGAAGATCATATTTGCGTCCCTATTACCCTTATGGGTGATTGAGTTGTCAATCCTTCGTGTATCCATTTGCATCTTGCCTACACCAAGTTGAGCTTCTATAGGAAGAAAATTTTTAGGTTGGTTAGCTGAATACATTGAAAGACTGTAGTTGTCTGATTCAAGTCGACTTCCTGAACTTCCAACCTCAACATCATCATGGCCAAACGTAAAAGCGATCCCGAACAAACCATTTTCTTTGTACGGTTTATCAATCCCTAAGGTGAAGGCTGTGCTCTCTGATTCCTGATTAGACGAAACGGATTTTCCATCAGAATTGCCAAAAATGATTTGGCCATCAGTCCACATTGACCAGTTGCCTATCAACTTTCCTGCTTTTGGGTTAAGGTTGAGCTTTCCCGTTTTATTACGAACTTCTGCTATCGCAATATCTATAGAGCCTTCTTTTAAATCGGAGATAACTTCATCAGATTGAGCTACAAGCCGTTCATTTGACCAATTTGTTTTTGCCCAGTTTGAAAAGTCTTCAACGCGCATATCTTTCAGCCCTTTTGAAGTTCCATTGACCGCTTTTTCAATTAATGGATTTACAAAGGAAACCTTGATTCCTTGATGCGATTTCTTTTCTGAAGCCTGATTCCTCCTGATCCAGTCAAAACGTCTATTTACTGCATTGATACTTGATTTGCTAAAACGAATTGCTGCATTGGTCCAAGCTTCTGCAAGTCCCACAACGTCCGCTTTAAGTGTTGGATCTGAATGAGGGTCAATAGGTATATGATTATTAACTACACCGTTTGAAGTAGTGGAAGATTCATTCGTAAATGTGAAAGAAAAAGATAAATAATAGGTAGTAATTTCACCTGATGCTGGAGCCTCATCCTGATCTTGGATTTCTTCTACACCGCCTCCTAATGCGGATGTATATGTTGTACCTTCTGAAGTTATTTCAGTACTTTCAAATGAATAAGCAGCTGGTGGTTCAACCTCAATTGTATAGGTTCCATCAGAAGCATAATCGGCTTTAAAAATAAAGCTATAAGAGCCATCGGAGCCAGTTATTTGTGTATTTTCACCACCACTACTGTCAAGCCAATCATTGTTAACAAGTTCACCATTAAATAAAAGCTTTACTGTTGCACCTGATACGGGAGAACGAGTACTTGAATTGTAAATAACTCCTGCAGGGTCAATCAGTAATCCATCTATGCCATCGACATCTTCACAGGCTGTAGTGATAATAATATTTTTTACCCAACGCCCAGTTTGAACTTGTCCATTGCTCTTTGCTAGAACACTTTTAGCAAATCTAGAACCACTTGATGGTCGAACGAATTCGACTTTGTAAGTACCAGCCTCTGTAGGGTAATATTCATATTTTCCTGTACCATCTGACTGAAGAGTAGCAATTGGAGTAATTTCATTTGCCTTATAGATATTAACTTCCGTAGTTGCATATCCTAGTCCCCCTCTACCTCTTGTCTTGCCTTCAATCTTTCCGCAAGATGATGTACCTATAGTCGTGAAATTATATGTAACTTTGCTACTGATTCCAGTAAATGCATTTGGCGAAGATGCTTTATCAACAATAGCTCCTGAATCTATTTCTAAGTAATATCGTGTATCGGCTTCAACAACAGACTCTCCATCACTATTAACTAGATTAATTGTAAGCTCATCGTCTGAAATAGAGACATCTGTATTGCTTGCAACATCAAAAGTTTGAACTTCACTATCGTCCGCATAATTGCGAAGTGTGATGTCACCAGTTCCAAAGTTTACATCTTCTGTAAAAACTAATTTCAATATAGGATTGTCTTTGTCTAGCTGAGTGTATTCATTTGCTGGAGAGTAATGCTTGACTGTAGGTGCTGTTGTGTCTATTGATTTTGTTGTAAAATTCAAATCCCTTCGGCTTACTAGTCCTTTGTAGCTATCATTTGATGTTGATCTGATTACGTCATTTTTTATATAAATCCAGTACTCCTTATTTGCTTGAAGTTTGTTGCTTATGTCAACCTCGATTGATCGCTTGTCAGCGCTGAATGTAACTCTGCTTGAGGTTATTCTATATCTTGCTACATCTTTTCTAAGATTTTCCCATCTATTTTTTTCCCTTAAAGCAATATACCCTCTATTAGGTTTAACATCTCTATCGAAATTTAATGTTAACTTGGCGGTTGTAAGAACACCCACTTGTCCATCAGAAGGTGAGGATGATGACAATATTGGCCCCGCTGCGCAACCATTACTGCCCCAGCATGGATGCTTGCTTTTCGATAAGCTTGGGCCAAACTTTTTTGGTTTCTGCCTTCTTTTTATTACATTCCAACTAGTTAAATCCTGGTCAAATGCGTTTGCAGCACGGAACATTTGATTGAATCCGCTAGCTGAACCAGTATTCCAACTCCCAATATTTTGATTAAAGGCTTTTGCACCACGAAAAGTTTGGTGGAAGCTTTTAACACTAGAAGTAACCCAATTAGAGATATTCCCATTAAAAACCTTGGCGCCTCTAAACATATTGTTCATATTTTCCACGCTTTCCACATCCCAGCTGTTTAGGCTTTGATTAAACTTATTAGCTTTCATAAACATCTTTGCTGTAGTAGTTACACGACTGACATCCCAATCATTCAGGTCTTGATTAAATCTTACAGCACGTTCAAACATGCCATACATATTAGTTACTTTGGCAACATTCCAATCTCCTATATCTCTATTAAACCTAAAAGCCCCTTTAAACATATAACTCATATTTTCGGCATTACTAGTATTCCATTGACTTATATCTGCATTGAAATACCTTTTACCTTTAAATAACCCTGAAAAGTTTTTGATATTACCTGTGTAAATATCTCCTTTAGTGGCATCCCCTGATGTGTCCCCAAATGTATACTGCTTATCGCCATTTCCGTCCCCAACATCTTTTGTTATTGTGTAATCGGTAGCGTTACTTGCTCCCGCTGAAATAGCATCAACTAATATTTGTCTATTAACTATTAGCTTTCCGTTGCAGTCTCCCGAACTTCCCAGTACTGCATTGTCCAGGCTTGTTACTTCTGTATTGCAAGGATTAGCAAACGCCTTGCTTGGTGATAAAAGTGCTATGACAAAACAACTTCTAAGTAGTTGTTTCCTTAATTCGACTAATAAGGATTGACTGGAGCATTGCAAAACCTTTTCTATTTGGGACTGAACAATATTCCCGGCAAATCTTTCATTGTCAATATCTACTTCAGTTATTGCAATGGCAATTATTGAGCCCCAATTCTTCTCCAAAAGCTTTGCAGCCTTCTAAAATTAAAATGAAATCTAAGGATTCATGGTCTAACAGGTCCTTTCCCTTGGACACTTTTCGTAGTGCCATATTTTATGTGGGATTGGAGGGTTAATCGCTCTACACAAGTTTGAATAAAGTAGAGCTATATAAGTCAGTATGTTGATTAGGCTTATGTTCTTAGGCGTTAAAACTTCTATGACTAGAACTAAAGACAGAATTATTATTTTTGCCTGGAAAGCAGAAAAATCACTATCTGAATATGGTCAGAGTTAGGGTGTGCAGCTAACCCTTCTTGTACGGCATGGGATATTGCTACTGATCTTTGTACGATAGAAAAATTGTATGGTATGAAAATCAAAAAATCCCTTAACCAATCCAGGAGTTAAAGATGGCAAAACTCAGTCCTACCAAGCCTGATAAAGATCAACCCTGGAGGGTATGGGCATTTGTGGTTGGCTTGAATTTAGTGGCATGGATTGGTTGGTATTTCATGCATGATGCACCATCTAAATGGTGAATACCAAATGCGTTGGCTTTTAAGAAAGAAAGCTTTGATTTGGAATGTAGGCGTTGGTGTATGTATTGCTCTTGGCTTGGCTCGCCATCTGATGAATTAAGGGATCAATTCAAGTTTGAGTAGAAATTCCTCATTAGCTCAGAACGGTTGCTATCCCTCAAAGGGGGGCATCGAAATACGTCCGCCTTCTTTATGCCCAAAAATGTTCTTACTTCATCCCCTGTTTCATCGAACGATTTTGGCTTTTCTTTTAGTTATCCAAGAGTCAGGGTATGAACTGCCAACACTAGAAAATCGAAAAGATTTCCAGGATGAATTAATCCAAGAGCTTGAAGAAGGGATTTTGCCAATCATAAAACAAAGTGTTACTAAAATCCTTTAGGGACAAGAAATGATCAAGAAGCAAATCGTCCTGAGTTTTGAAGAGCACCTTTCCTAATCAAATAGAAATCAAAAAATGTGCGAATGGATTTTTCTGATTCGTTGGAACCCCTTTTAGCCACTTAAATGCACTTGTTCATTAGCCAGTAGTTGATTTCTGTCATATCAAGGGATTTGGGCGAAGATGGGTGATTTGGATAAACCCTCAATTTCAGGGTTTTAGTTGCTAATGCATCTGCTAAATCTATATTTGTCTTGTAATTGATAAAAAGGATATTAGCACTTTAGTCGCTTCTATCTCTCTTGCAATATGTAATGTGATGAGTGTGCTTCTAGTGCACTTTGAAATTCTTATTAATCATCTTTTTTGTTTTTCAGGTACGAAATATTTGATCAGGAGTAATACATTTACTATCGGCTACTAAAAATCTTATCGCAGATAACTCTTCTGTTCTTTGCCGTTCCTTCTATTAAGAAGGTAGTTAAAATCATATGTCGCCATTGTAAGCATCCAAAGCAGTCGTTGATGCAGTTCGAGATTCGTAGGTATAGTTAATTTCTCTTTCAACCCATGCCTAAATTTAGAGATCTCATTGTATTATAGTAAAAATATATGCTATTTTAAATTATGCTAATACGTTTAATAAAAAGAATCAAGAATTCGGCAAGAAATAGATTTTTCAATGGCTTGAATAAAAAAAGTATACCATCATCAATATATATGTTTTTCTACCGGCTAGAATCTAAAAGATTAGGAATAAAAAACTTAAAGATTGAAAGAAGGTCTGATTTATTTATATTATCTGAGGAAGAAGAAGCTAAGGTTGTTCAGTGGTCTTTCCCTAATAATTTAAGATTCTTAGGAGGTCGTTATAGCGATGGATTAACAGCTCGAGGCCATTACTTGGCTAAAGATTATCGTGTTGACACTATAAAATTGCAGTCAAGTGACATTATTATTGACTGTGGAGCAAACTTTGGAGACCTATGGTTATATTTAAATAGTCTTGAATTAAATCTTAAGTATTATGGTATTGAGCCAGGAATAGATGAATTTAAGGTCTTAAAAAATAATATTGAGATAAATAAAACCTCTACGCTTGTTGAGGCTAGCCTCTATAGCAATGCCTTAGGTGATAGTAATGGTAAAAAGACTTTTTACTACTCTCCAGAACGTGGGGATTCTTCATTGATAATGCCTTTAAATTATATAAATACTTATGAAGTAGATGTTTTAACAATTGACAGTTTCGTTCAAGGAACAGGCTTAAGCAATCAAACCATTAAACTATTAAAGCTAGAGGCAGAAGGGTTTGAGCCTGAAATTCTTTATGGTTCAATTAATACATTGAAAAACATAGAGTATATAGCAGCCGATTTAAGTCCTGAGAGGGGTGTTAATGAAGATAACACCATAGCAGAAGTAACAAGTTTTTTGACAAGGAATAATTTCGAGATGATCTTGTTTAATAATCATGTTCCTCCCTATAGGCTATCAGCCTTATATAAGAACAGACTATTTATTTAGCTAATTATTTTAATGTCATCAGTAAATATTGTTTTGCAGATCCAGTATTATATAAAAGTTTTATATATAGATCTCGATAGCCCCTCTCCCTGAATTAAATAAAGTACTGGAGTTCTTGTTGCTAACTTTTATGCTCTCTTGTCGCTTTCAAACGGTAAAAAGTAAACAGTAAAAAGTAAATAGAAATAGAAATAGGGCGTAAATGAACTGATTCGGTTAGTGTAAATCGGATATGGAGTTAAAAGTTAAAAGTTAAAAGTTAAAAGTTTAAATTTGAACAGGCCTATAACTGGGATCTTGGCCAATAGAACTTTTTTTGTTGTATGTATTGTCTCTTAAATAAAGAAAAGAATGTTTATGAGCCAATTAATCAGCTCTTGATACTCCCATTTCCCTTTTTCTTCTATCTTGTTTTATCTCTTCTTTGATTTGCTTGTAATAAGAAATTTCTTTTAGATCTCTTGAGCCAAGAACATAGCCCAGTGTTGCTGCTAAATAAATTTTGTGCTTTATATCTGCACTTAGAGACATTGTTTATCCTAAAGATAGCTAATCATAATTTCCTCTATGTTAATCTTTATCTTGTTTGTTGTTCCTTCTACTTTTTATATCCATTACTTTTAAGATCTTTTCAAACATTTTGGACATGCATAGTCCTCATGCTTTTACTTTTACTAACAACCCATCACGAGGAGATGGACTGGGAATTTGTCGCAGAGTGAGGTCTTGATCAGGTATAACTTCAAGTCGTAATTTACGAAATAACCCAACCACCATCAGTCGGATCTCAAGTTCGGCTAACGCTTTACCAAGACATACACGTTCCCCTCCACCGAAAGGCATAAGGTTTAAAGAACATTCATTCTCTAGGTGACGTTGTGGTCGAAAGATATCTAGATCACCAATCCCATGACGGTTAGAAGCAATTAGAGCTATTTGTACTACACGATCATTAGGCACGACAATGTCATCTACGATCACGGGTTTCTTGGTGCGGCGAAAAAAACCACCTACTGGTGGAGTGAATCGCATTACTTCTTTTAAGAGGGCATCTAGTTTTGGGGCATTTGCAGGGTCGTAGACCATAGTTGCCTTCTCAGGACTTGGAGGCCAATCCAGTGCCTCTATCTCTTCACGAAGCCAGGGTTCCATTTGTGGATTGAGAAGTAATTCTCGCATTAGGCAGCTAAGAGCAGAAGCTGTGGTTTCATATCCAGCAAATAACAGTAGAAGTAGTTGTTCTCCCAAATCTTCATCTGCGAAAGGAATGCCTGCTTCATCTAGACCCCCTGCGAGTAAATCCAAGCCACCTTTGCCATTGATAGGTTGGCTAAGTATTTCTTGGAGTTTTTCTAGTAGACGTTTTCTTGCTTTGAGAGCTTTGGCAAAGGGACTGCCTGGAAGGGTGATGGGAATTGAGAAGAGAGCCTTGGTCCAGATCTCGAAATCAGAAAATAACTTGTCACGATCATTACCCTCCAGTCCAAGAACAGTTGTAGCTATAACGGAAAAAGCGAAACGTCGCATCTTTTCGGTTAAAGGGAGAGGAGCGTTTGCAGTTTTTAGTTCTTCCACGAGCTCATCAATTAAGTTGATAATGCCAGGGCTATAGCGTTGAAGTGCTGAAGATGAGAATAATTGTGCTACTACCCTTCTCCTTGCTTTATGAGCTGCTCCATTGCGGTTTGCGAGTGAATGGCTACCTAAAAGTTGTTGAACACTCTGCGGCCACCAACCTTCAATCGCCTCTGGTTGAGATAACAAATCAGCAATAGCTTTGTCCCCCTGAATGAACACCATTGGCTGTCCAAGCATTGATGTTTCAAAGACATTCCCAAGACGGTCAAACCGCCTTTTGGCGAAGCTAGGGTCGCGGAAAAATGCTAGAGCCTCAAAAATTCCAGATAGGGCACCAGTAGTTGGTAGAGGGCGCAATTTAGACATAGTCATCAAATGTTTTCCTCTGACTGATAAACGGTCCAAAAAGTTCGAGTGTTTTTCAAGAGAAAGCTCTTAGATCATTATCATAAATATGGATCTGGATTTGAGGATCGTTTTTTTATTAGCCAGTAAAGGTAAAAAGAGGTGTTTTTACTCTTGGTGCCTTGTGCTTAGTTGGCTAGAAATAAAATAGGAGTCTGAGCTCATTGGTGTAAAAATAAGAGCTTGACTCAAAGGGGGGCATCGAAATCCGTCCGCCTTCTTTATGCCCAAAAATGTTCTTACTTCATCCCCTGTTTCATCGAACGATTTTGGCTTTTCTTTTAGATATCCAAGAGTCAGGGTATGAACTGCCAACACTAGAAAATCGAAAAGATTTCCAGGATGAATTAATCCAAGAGCTTGAAGAAGGGATTTTGCCAATCATAAAACAAAGTGTTACTAAAATCCTTTAGGGACAAGAAATGATCAAGAAGCAAATCGTCCTAAGTGTTGAATAGTGCTTGATTGAGTCTTCTATTGGGTTAGGATTTCTTCTAATAGAGATGCAACTCTGCACAAATATTTGATAGATTCAATTTAGGAAAAACTAGGTTCTGCCTAGACCTTTCCATTTCAGAGATTGCATGTCAGGAGATGGTGAATAATCCACCATTATCTTAAAAAAATATGATCTAATTCTGTGAATTCATTTTTGAAAAATGTCTACACCTAGCTTTATGAATGTAGTTCGCTACAAACTCAAACCAGACTGCGTAGATAAATACTTTGAGAAGTTGGCTGAGTTCAACAGTGAAGGCCTTAGGGGGAAATACGTTGCAAAGACAGGCGTAAATGATTATTGCTTTGTTGGACTCTGGGACAGTGAGGAGGCTATAGCGGCTGCAAGACCAAGAATGCTCGCTCATCTTGATGAGGTAAGAGGGTTTATGGAGGAGTTGTCACCAGATCTAGGGGTTACAGATCCAGTCTCTGGACCAATTGTTGCTTGATGCATAGCTGACCCCGCAGGACATGCCCCCTGACAATCAATTCATAGAAAATTATCTGAGCCATATCTTGCTAGAGATATGGCAGCTAAGGAGCTTCTGAGAAATTCCCTTGCAACAAACTGGAGACTATTTTCATTACCCTACCCCAGGGGAAACCAGCAATCCAATTAATTAGCGGCCTACTCTTAAAGCCTTCACAGCCTGACTATCCTCTTTAAGAGTTCCTATTTTCTCTTTTATTAAACTACGCAAGGATTTATCTAGTTTATTTTCGCTAAGACCATTAGAACGAAGGGCCCTCATTTTGTGTTTAAAATATTCTAGAAATAATTTGGCTCCGTAAATATACTCCCTAGCGGCAATATATTTAAACATTAGATATATTGGCAGAAATCTTCTTAGTCTAAAAGATAATCTAGGATAGAATACATATAATGTTCCAATTTTACCAGCCTTGATTAGGCGGTGTAGAATCAACAATTGGTTTTTGTGGGTAGGTCCTAATAAGGGGAAAATTAGCTTTCCAATTAAAGACATTATCACACCTTTTCTTGGCAATTCTCCATTTATTTGGTTATAAGAACCCTCTAATACTTTCTTCTTATAGTGATTGAAGCCATATTTTTGCAAATAGTAATGATTGCATTCAATAGCTATAAGAAGACGCCAAGTCTCACATTCTAATTTCGGATAGTTAGTAAAGTTCAATGTTGTTAATGTATCAGAGGCATTTCTGTCAGAGATCTCAAGTAAATATTGTTCTTCCTCGGCTAAAGTTTGTCCAATCATTTTATGATGTCTAGCGTATTCATAAAGTGGAGTTCCTGGAAGAGCTTGAGCATAATTTATACTTATTAGGGAAGGGTTTTGATCAGGGTGAATAGACATTCCATATTGAACAAAGCGTGATGTTTCTTTAATTGTCCTAGTTGTTTCTCCAGGCATTCCTAAGACTAACTGGATACTAGTATGCAATCCAGCTTCGATGGTCCATTTAATAGCATTATAATTATCTTCAATCCTAACTCTTTTCTCCATAACTTTTAGCATATCTGAGCTGCCTGTTTCCATCCCATATGTAGCAGAAATGCATCCAGATCTTTTCATCATTTGAAGCTTATCTGGTGAGGCAGTCGTTACTCTTATGCCAGAAACCCTCCATAACAAATCATACTTTTTTATCATGGCGCAAAACCCCTCGAGCCATTCTTTATCAGTCCCAAAATTCTCATCTACAATATCTAAAAACCCCATATTATATTTTTCTATAAGCTCTTCAATTCGCTTTGCTAAGATGTCAAAGGGAATATATCTCATGCCTTGTGTCCATCTATGGCAGAAAGTACATCTACTTACGCAACCCTTAGAGGCAGCTAATTGCCCTAAAAGCTTATCTCTTCGATGTGGCTGATATGCTCGGGAATCTTCTCTTAACCAATAGGGCAGCTCCCCTGCTTTATTGAATGGAGAATAAAAAAACTGATTAATATCTGAAGCTTTCTCAAGATCATTCCAATTAACATCATAAACGTCTTCTTTAGGTATTTGTTCCTCATAGCCTGTATTGATCAATTCATTGTCGAGATACATTACAATGCCTCGAATGTGAACTAGCTCTCGAATATCCTTTGTTTTTATGTATTGCTTGAAAATATTACAGTTAGTTATTTCCCCTTCACCTGTGACACAGACATCTACTTCAGTTTTTTTTAGTATTATTTCTGCACTGGCCGCCATGTTCCCACCTAAAACAATTAACACATTCGGCAAAAAAGCCCTGACATCGTTAGAAATCCTTTTTGTATATTCATAAGCTGTTGACACCACAGCGCTAATAACAAAGATGTCTGGTTTTCTACTGATGATATTATTTAAAGCATCTTCATATGATGGCCTTTCAGCATCAATATTATAAAAGTCGAAGTTATTAATACCATTTTTTCTCATCGCCTGGAGGATAGATAGTACTCCTATTGGTGCAAAGTCTGTAGGCCTAGGTCGTATTGGTGTGGTGATGAAGAGTATGTTCATTTCTTGAGCTTATAAAAGTTACCACTTGCTTATTGTTTGGGGGTACATCTACGCTTCCCCTAGTATTGGCAAGCTTGTTAGATAGTATAACCTATAGGATTGGGTTTACTCCAACAGCTATCTTGCCATGTCAAGTGATCTCAAGGAATTGAGGCATGTGAATCAGATGGCTACTTTTTATAAAACCTTTTGTTTAAAATTCAAGATCAGAAATAGGTTGAAATACTAAATCAGCTATTAATGGTTTAGCAGTTAAAATCATAGAAAGTTGGAAATCATTTTCTCAGACTGAAGTAATGGAGTTGATTTGTTAGCTCAAGTCAGATGTATCATTTAACAAGGAGGCACTTTTAGCTTTTCTGAAAAAAGTTCTAGTGACTCTTTGTAGAACTCAATGCTAAGAAGGCAAATTCCATGCTAGAAGCATTAAACATAGCCAGAAAGCACAAACCCCCTAACTTTTTTGAAACCCATGCCAGAAGAAAAAGAACAAAAAGGCTTTCTCAAAAAGTTTGGCAAATGGGCACCAATCATTGGAGGAGCTTGGATCGCGTTGAACATTGTTCTTCCTTTAGCCCTATTACGTATACCTGCTGTTCAAAAATTCTTAGTATCCGTAGAGGACAAACTTCCTTTTGATGTCCCTGGGATTGGATAGCAATGAGTACTGAACTTATTTGCTTTTTCTTGCTTGGATTCGCAGCATTTCTTCTAAATGCTGGACTTTCTTCTAAAATTCTTACCCTCTTTTGGTTAGTCCTTCCATTGGTTGTAAAACTTGTTCTCGACACTAATAAAAGCAGAGTAATGGGTAAATAAATGAAAAAGAGGAAAACACTCAAGTCAGATCCAAATTATCCAGATAATTTCTGGCCAAGATTAATTACTCTTTTATCTGCAGGAGCTTTTATTTTTTGGGTGATGACTTCTCCTAATGCAGATCTAACCTTACATAAATATTTGATAGATCAATTTCAGAACAAACTAGCTTCTTTCTGGAGCCCAATATTCTTTCTGTAATTTTGTTTAAATAGATTTAAAGAGATCGCTTAGACTTCTTGCTATCAATGGCTTTTGATTTCTTATCAGCTAGTAGTTTGCTTCAGTTATATTAAGAGTTTTGGGGCAGATAGGTGGTTTAGGTTATTAAGTTCAAGAAATACCTATTATTTCTTATAAGGAACAGTTAATTTCTGTCCTTTGACTCCTGCAGAAGCAACAAAAACTAGTGCAGCTTCATCACCAACGCTTTCGCAATAATGAATACTGTCTTGAGGAGTGGCGAAGCTTTCTCCAGGACCTACTTTTAATGATTTGCCATTGAGGGCCTCACAGGAAAGGTTCCCTTTCACTACATACGCAATTCCTGGTTGAGAGTGGAAATGAAGAGATGTTTTAAAACCTGGTTGGGCAGTAATTCTCTGAAGTGTCATTTGTGGTTTGCCTTTTGGATAGGCATAAGAGTCTCCATTCCAAGACTCAGTCGCACTTATTAGAGTTTCGACAACTACAGGTTCAATATTTGCAGATGTTTTTTTCTTTGGATTACAGGCGACTAGTGGTAAAGCAATTCCAGCAGTTAGTGCAAATAGTAAAAAGCGTCGCATTTTTGAATTAATGATCAATGATTGGTTCATGGCCGTTTTCATATTAAGGACGTTTCCAAAAAAATTAATCAGCAAACATTCCATCTACTGATAGCTCTCTTCTTGTCTCTGGCGATGGATATTGCTGGTAATACAAGGCCATTCCATAGGTCAAAGCTATTGCAATCAGTATCCAATTAATTAACGATTTCTTTTTACTAGGAGCCTTTGCTTTCATTGCCCTTGGTTTGTTTTGCATCTCCGGGAAATAGCCAGTCAGTTGAATTAGGTCCCAGATCTCATCTCGGTCATATGAAGACAAGTCTCTCCCTGGGACACCACTCCCTTCTTGTAACCCTAGGGCTTTCATCTTTTCTCTAATCAGAGTTTTTCTTTCATCGCTTGACATCGCCCTGAAGCCATCTTTTCTTTTTTCACTGTCCTCTTGAATTGCCATGTCTTCTTGCTTTTTTTAGCAAATTTCACCATTCCTCAAGTTTAGATAGAAATTTCAGATTCGCTGAGAACAGTTGATATCACTAAAAAGGAAGTTTTCATTAGCCAATATGAGATGTCTTTTTAACCCATTGCGAAAAAGAGGTTAAAGAGCTTGGTGAGGGTTAGAGACCTGCTCAAATTTTGCTGAAATTTGAGCAGGTTTCTCTCTTTTCCTATTTTGACTCACTTATCTGGTTTTGAGCTTATGGGTATGTGTGACCAGGGAATTATCAGAATTAAAGACCTTTCTTAATGGCTATGACCGTGGTGGTCATGATCGTGATCGTGATCTTTGTGTATTCCATCAGTGGGAACGTCTTCGACTTTAGATTCGCATCCACTTAGAGAAATAGGACTGAAAATAATTGCTGCTGCAAAAAATGGGAAAAGCAGTTTTTTCATGAAATCAAAAAAATAACCTCTACGTGAGAACGATAACGGTTATCGTTCCTGATGAACACATTCATTCCGTGTGAGGAACTAAATGAAACTCTTCCAGCAATTGCTGGTGGCTCCTGCTGCATTGGGCCTTATGGCACCAATGGCTGCACAAGCCGCAGACCTCAACATTGACGGTGTGTCTGATTATTCAGCAGCCGGCGAGCAGGTCACCAGCGTCTCTCAATTTTCTGACGTTTATCCAACCGATTGGGCATACCAAGCTCTTTCAAGTTTGACCGAGCGTTACGGCTGTGTAGCCGGATACCCCGGTGGAACTTTCGGTGGTAACCGTTCAATCACTCGTTACGAGGCAGCTGCATTATTGAATGCATGTCTTGATCGCGTCACTGAAGTTAGTGATGACGTCAAGCGTCTTCTTTCAGAATTCGGTCCTGAGCTTGCTGTTCTTAAGGGCAGAGTTGATGGCATCGAAGCTCGCGTTGGCGACATGGCTGCAGGTCAGTTTTCAACCACTACCAAGCTAAGCGGCGTAGCAACCTTTGTTGTTGGAGCCAACGGATTCTCTGGTGATGATGCTTTTGCTAGTAGTGACACCAGCAATCCTCGCCATGCGAATGCTGGTAAAACTGATGGCGGAACTGTTTTGAGTTATGACCTTCAGTTGGAGCTTGCAACCAGCTTCACTGGTGAAGACCTTTTGAATACTGTTCTTAGAGCAGGGAACTTTGGTAGTAACGGTTTCGGAGGGGCTGGATATACAGAACTGTCGACTTTAGAAACAGGTTTTGACAGTGGGGATCAGCTCAAGGTTGACAAGCTATGGTATTCGTTCCCTTGGGGTGATGATTTTACAGTTATCGCTGGACCTCTAGTCGGGGCGGAAGACATGCTTGCGGTTAACCCCTCCCTTTATGGTTCTGAGACCATCCTTGATGTATTTACTTATTCAGGTGCCCCTGGTACATATGGCCGTCCTTTAGGAGGTGGTGCTGGTCTCTCTTGGAATCAAGG
Organism: Prochlorococcus sp. MIT 1341; assembly: GCF_034092415.1. Lineage (NCBI taxonomy): Bacteria > Bacillati > Cyanobacteriota > Cyanophyceae > Synechococcales > Prochlorococcaceae > Prochlorococcus > Prochlorococcus sp. MIT 1341. Next base: position 1,631,581 of record NZ_CP139304.1, read on the forward strand.
TGATATAGATGTAAGTGCAAACTACGTCTCTACAAATGCATCAAATAGTAATCCCGCTAGTGGAGGTGGGCTTCTCACTGAAGCTGCTGGAAGTAGCGCTATTATGCAAGTTGCCTATAGCAAGGAGAATTGGGGTGTTGCAGTTGCTTACAATTATGCCTCTACAGATCACCAGAATATCCTCGGTGGATCTACAGGGACATCTTTAGCTAATGCAGTACACGATATCGGGCCCACTAATTCTTATAGCTTGAGTACTTGGTGGTCTCCTGCTGAAACAGGCTTAATTCCTACCCTGAGTGCAGGGTGGGGAATTAATACAGTGGAGGATAATGATGATAGGGAGAATACGACATACGACAGTGCTACAACTCAGTCTTGGGCTGTGGGAATGGAGTGGGAAGATGCCTTTATGGATGGGAACATCTTTGGATTTGCGTTTGGTCAGCCTAATTTTGTGACTGAAATTGACTATGACTCGTCAACTAAAGACGATGATGCCGAGGATGGCAACTATGCCATGGAATGGTGGTATAAAATTCAGGTTTCTGACAACATTACAGTCACTCCTGCAATTTTCTATCTAAGTCGTCCATTTGGTGATCAAACTGATCAACGACAAGACACTCATGGAGGAGATGCTGGTTCAAAGGATTCCACTTTCAGAAACTTTGGTGCACTTGTGAAGACTACCTTCACTTTCTAAACCAGGAGAAATTGGTTTAGGCCAGTTTGATTTCTCTTTTAAATAATTGCTCTTATCAGAGATGGTAAGAGCAATTTTTTTGCTTGCATTTCCTAGAAGAGATTTACAGAAGTTGCTCAGATCCATTGGTAACAATAGTTCTTAACTGTTTATTAGCCAGTGGGGAATGTCAGTCTTATCAAGCTGGTTCAGGGAACTTAGGCGTGCGAAGAATGGAACTTGCTCAGCAAGACTTCTAATTGCTTTTATTATCTCTTATATGGAAAGCACTAACTGGGTTCCTTCAGAAGAAGAACGAGAAGTAATGGAAGCTGTCTGGATGCAGGTCAAAGGTGCTTGCGAGAAACTAAAGGAAGAAACCAATGCCAAAGACGAACACATCAGAAAGATGCTACAAGAGATGGCTAAAAGTTATTACTCATGAAAGGGTTCATCTTTGCAGCTATAAACCCTCGATTTGCTTTACAACCTTTGGCAAATGATCAAATGGAGAGTTCTTGGTGAGTTTAATTAGCTTAGTGAACGCTTCAAAAGACTTTGGCATCAAAAGCCTTTTCAAAAACCTACATCTTCATATTAATAAAGGAGAAAGACTTGGTTTGATTGGGCCAAATGGATCGGGTAAATCAACTTTATTAAAAGTCCTTGCCGGAGTCGAACCTCTAGGGGAAGGTAAAAGGGAAGCTCTGTCTTCTTTGCGGATATCTTTTGTAAGTCAAGAAACAATTTTCGATAGTCAAAAAAGTATTTTGGAAGAAGTACTTGAAGGATGCGGAGAAAAACGGAAATTATTACTTGACTTCACTAACCTGAGCAGAAAAATAGCTCAAAACCCAGAAGATGAAAGGCTGTTAAAAAAACTAGGTGAAACAAGTGAAATGATGGATGCTGCGGAGGCATGGAATCTAGAGCAGCAATGCCAGGAAATACTTCGAAGACTAGGAATTCAAGATTTAGATAAACCAATCAAAGAGCTTTCTGGTGGTTATCGCAAGAGGGTGGGCCTTGCATCTGCCTTGGTAAGTCAACCTGATGTTTTACTTCTTGATGAGCCAACCAATCATCTAGATGCTTCTGCAGTTGAATGGCTTCAAAATTGGCTAAGTAATTACCAGGGAGCACTTGTCCTAATAACTCACGATAGGTACGTTCTCGATCGAATCACATCTCGTATGGTTGAAATCACTAATGGAGAAGTTCATAAATACTTAGGTAATTATCGACAATTTCTTCAGCAGAAAGTCGAGCAAGAGCAATTAGAAGTATCGACAAAGAAAAAGTTTCAGGGCTTTTTAAGAAAGGAGTTAGCTTGGTTAAGACAAGGGCCTAAAGCAAGAAGCACTAAGCAGAAAGCACGTCTTCAGAGAATTGCTCAAATGCAAGCGAAACCAAAAGCTTTAGTCAAAGCCAAATTAGAAGTAGATTCACTTAGCAGAAGGATTGGTCAAATTGCAATTGAAGCAGAGGGAGTAGGTTTATTGAGTGGTAATAGAAAGAATAATCCGATGCTTTTTGATAACTTTACTTATAGCTTTTCTCCAGAGGATAGGGTAGGAATCATTGGCCCCAATGGTAGTGGAAAATCAACTCTTCTAGACTTAATTGCTGGCAGAAGATCACCTAGTCGTGGAACGATTAGGCTTGGCGAAACAGTTCATATTGGCTATCTTGATCAAGATACAAATGAATTAAATCAGGGTAAAGGTTTAAATCGTAAAGTGATAGAATTTGTAGAAGAAGCTGCCCTAAGGATTGATCACGGCGGAAAACAAATTACAGCTTCTCAACTTTTAGAAAAGTTTCTTTTCCCACCAAGTCAGCAACATAGCCCTTTAAGAAAACTTTCAGGAGGCGAAAAAAGACGACTTGCGCTATGTAAAATGCTTATACAAGGCCCTAATATACTTCTTCTAGACGAGCCGACAAATGATTTAGATATACAAACACTAAGTGTTCTTGAAGATTTTCTTGAAGATTTCAAAGGGTGTGTTGTAGTTGTTTCACATGATCGATATTTTCTTGATCGAACAATAGATCGAATCTTTAATTTTGAAAATGGTAGCTTGAAAAGATATGAAGGAAACTACACCAGATTTCTCGAATTGAAGATTTTGGATGATCACAAAGAAGAACAAAAGGAACTTAAAAATATTAAATGCACACCTAAAAAGAATGATCTCAACCAAATATTAAAGCCTAAAAAGAGTTCAAATCGGATTAGCTTCAAAGAATCAAGAGAGCTAAAAGATCTTAACCTAAAATTACCTCAGCTAGAAGAAAAGAAAAAATTACTAGAAAAAAGAATATCCGAAAGTGAGGGTAATATTAATCAACTAAGTCATGAGCTGGCATCAATTCTTGAAGTTATTCAAGAGTCTGAGGATAGATGGATTGAATTAAGTGAACTCTCTGATTGAGATAGTTTGATGATCGTAAATCGTATAGGGAAAAACAAATTAAGCAGCAGTGGCCTCATAGTCTTCATTGACGACCCCTTCTATTATTTCTAAAGCGATTTGTTTTGATGATGCTTGAGAGGCTTCCCAATATCTGATTAGGAGTTGAAGTTCTTTGATCCTCTGCTTGGCGACCTCGACTTTTTGTTCAATGTTCATAGCAAGGAAGCATTTCAAAGGCCTGAACCATTTAGACGTCTATCCCTTGCGATTTCAAGCTTGGTAAGCAAAGTAATATCAAATGATTACCTAAGCGGCCATTAAGTCTCCTCCCTCTATCTCTTGCATTAAAGGCGTCAAGGCTTCCGTTAACTCTCTTTCATTTTCAAAACCCAAGACTTCCGCAGGTTCTTTACCTATTGAGTAAACTTCATCTGCGCCTAGTGAAACGGACATTCTTTAAACGATTTTAATAAAAGATAAAGGCTTTCCTTGAAATGTCTATCTCAGATATTGATCTGCACAATTATTGGTTCTGCAGTGGTTTGGCTAGATCTTCCTTTCAGTAATGTACAAGGGAGTTTAGATAGAAATTTCAGATTCGCTGAGAACAGTTGATATCACTAAAAAGGAAGTTTTCATTAGCCAATATGAGATGTCTTTTTAACCCATTGCGAAAAAGAGGTTAAAGAGCTTGGTGAGGGTTAGAGACCTGCTCAAATTTTGCTGAAATTTGAGCAGGTTTCTCTCTTTTCCTATTTTGACTCACTTATCTGGTTTTGAGCTTATGGGTATGTGTGACCAGGGAATTATCAGAATTAAAGACCTTTCTTAATGGCTATGACCGTGGTGGTCATGATCGTGGTGGTCATGATCGTGATCGTGATCTTTGTGTATTCCATCAGTGGGAACGTCTTCGACTTTAGATTCGCATCCACTTAGAGAAATAGGACTGAAAATAATTGCTGCTGCAAAAAATGGGAAAAGCAGTTTTTTCATGAAATCAAAAAAATAACCTCTACGTGAGAGCAATAGCGATTGTCGTTTTTGTTGTGATTTTGGACAAGTCGTTTTAGTTGAACGTTCTTATATCGCTAAAAATGCCTCAAATACAATGGTTCCTGAGACCTTTTTACGGTACTGTGTTTCTATGAGTAATTAAATTTTATGGGTTCTTTAGAACCAAATCTGCGGCAAAATATCAAAGGAGAGGAGCATAAGGATTTGACGTTAGATTTCATTACCCATGTCCCAATAGCCTTTGAGCGGCGCAAGAAAAGATTATTAATAGCTTCTGCTATTTATAGATTTTATAGATTTTCTGCTAAATTCCTATCACAGAGATTTTTGCTAGGAATAGCGCTTGAATGTGAATTCATTTTAAGAAGAATTTGCTTGGAAATTACCAATTCAGAATTAGAAGGTAGAGACTTAAGGCTTGAAAAGAAAAGAGAATTTATCCTGAAAAATATATCAAACGTGGGAAGGGTGATAGACCTTGGTTGTGCTTGTGGTACAGACACAGTTTGGCTGCATAAAATCACAGGTCGTAAGACAATAGGAATCGATCATAATTTAGAACTTATTAATACTGCTAAGAGCAGGTATAACAAAAAAGATTTAGAGTTCTTCTGTTTAGATGCTTTACAGTTTATGAAAGAAGACCAGAGAATATTAGAACAAAATGATCTGGTATTTCTAAGCCATATAGTAGAGCATATTGATTATCCAAGCATTATGTTAACTGAACTATCTGAATATTTCAAATATAGCTACGTAGAAGTTCCTGATTATCTTGATTCTGACCCGTTAGCACAAGCAAAGTTGCAATTGGGTTCTAGGCTTTTATATTCTGATGATGATCACACTTTTGAGTACTCAAGAATTTCGATAAGAGGTCTCTTATTGGATTGTGGATGGAGAATAGTTGATTCAGAGTTTTACGGAGGTGTCTCAAGATTCTGGTGTAAAAGTGAAAGAAAATCTCGCTAAAAGCAAGATTTGGTATTTGGTATCAATAGTTTTTAGATATTCATCATAAACTAGGAAACCTTAGTCATATCAACCAATTTCAAGGAGTGTTTTTTCTTTATTAGGCGTTAAGAGCCTATTTCTCTTTATTAATAGAGTTTTTGATAGCCAATGCAGCAAGACCTTCAGCATATCTTTAAGCGGTGGGATTCTGTGGAGAACTAGGTAGCAGGGCCGAACCCTGAACTCCCGACTAAGGTTTTAGGCATCCACTGTTCTTTCGCGGACAAAAACGGACAGAGGGTCACTTTTGCACAAGTTGTTCTCCCCCCCCCTCTCTCTCTCAACGAGAGGCCTGGTAAGCTCTGATCGTGCTCAGGCCGTTTTTTATGCGCTGTATATTATTTGCTTGTTTTATTGCGGCAACACTTTTTCTTACTCCGGTTGTGACCTTTGCATACACTGCTGATTTATCACCTGCTGTTTCAGATGTAACTAAGAAGTTTTCAGAGAAGTTCTGTACGTCTATTGGAAAGGGAATGACTCCTGAAAAGGCTGGAGAAAGTGCAGTGGCTCAACTTGCACCTCAACTTACAAAAGGCTTTTTTTTCTCACCTGTTATGGATGAAATAATGTCTGCTCCAAAAGCAGACTTAGCTGATTCAGTATCCAATAATATTCTTGATAAATGTGGAAATGAACTAGGAGGTATTACTACAGAAGAGCTTGATGATTATTTAACTCTATTGGCAAGTAAAATTCCTGTCAAATCTAAGGGTTTGAATTTACCTTCAGTTCGACAGAAAGCACCTTTGAGACAATAATTATGAGCCGATTACTAATTGCGTTCCTTAACGCTTATGAAAGTGGTATCTCCTCAGGTGACTTCTATGAGGAACCGATAGGTGATGATTATGTCTATCCAGATTGGCAATGAATTTTGCAGAAAATTGGGCGAGGGTATTTGTTGTGATGACTATCGTCGGTCTAGAAGTAGCCAATACCTATTTCGCCAAGGCTGAAATTGTGGGAGGCATACTCCTAAACCTCATTGCATTTGGTTTGTTTCTTGGAGCCATTGGCTATGTTTTATTTACTGGTCCCTTATATGGAAAAGATAAAAAAGATGGATGACTGGCCATCAGTTGAGGCTGCTAATAGAGTAGTGGGAACTGCTGGACTGTTTTTGTTTGCAGCAAGCTCTGCCTATTTGGCTTGGCAGTTTCAGAGATTTTTTGGCAATAAATAATGCAAAAAATTCTAATCACTCTCGGACTTGGAATTGCTGCTATAGGTGTTCTATACCCTTACTTAAGGCAATTGGGTTTAGGACAACTGCCAGGCGACATAATTTTGAAGGGAGAAAACTCAACTTTTTATTTCCCGGTCGTTAGTTGTATTACGATTAGTTTGTTTGTGTCGGCTCTGCTTCATTTATTCCGATCCTCCTAATGCCCCTCGCAAAACCTATCCCTGACTATGTGATGCGTCTGTGGCGTAAGGTTCGCAGGTTTGAATTAACACGCACTCTTCGTGCCACTGAGAAGAGGATGGAATACGTCAAACAATCATTGGCTTATATAGATCGAGTCGAAGGCAGAACACCGAGATAGTTGATCCTAATTAAGATCTTCCAGTGGGGCTTAGTAATGCCTAGTTTTTTGTCTGTTTGAGATTTCTCAAAATGGTTTGAAAAGGTTCCCTGAGGAATCAGGTGCCCCTTCTGATTAAAGACGTTTAAGTCTTGTTGCTAGCACGTCTTACTTCCAGTCATGCTCTGTTCCAAAGATTGTGTTAATACTTTGAACCGGAAATGGTTTTTATGGCTATTTTCTAAGCAGTTTCATTATGGAGGTGATCCATTGTCGTATCTACCGATCGGTCAGGAGCTAATGGGGATTAAATCAGTTGAGCACTCAATGGCTTCAGCCTTGAAAGGTTTCATGATTAATAGGTTTATATAGGTTTTCTTTTTAGGCCTATTAATTAAAGAGCTGGTGACAGAGTCATTGGCTCTTTTTCTTTTGAGATTTACCTGTGTCCGAAAGTATTTCTGGATTTCTTCTAACTTCTTGGTGTTCAAACTCAAGGATTGCCTAAATTTGTTTCTCTATTCATGGAGCCTTAGCTGCTCCTGAGCAATCGTTACTCACATAGGGTGGGACTTCTGTAATCTCTCAATATTTACCCTAAGCCAAAAGGACAATCTCTAGTTCTTAGAGGCCTATGGCTCTTTTTAGTTTTGTAGCCTCGTCCATACCTTCCATGCTTGTGAAAGTCGAGTTGTTTGTAGCAGCCTTGTGAAGCTTCGATAACTCTTGATATTTAGCTGATTCATAAGCCTCTACTGCTGCTCGCATAGAAGGAAATATACAAATGACTGCCAAGTTGACTCCTCTTCATTTCTTTTGATGGAAGGATTCTGTAGCCATATAGGTCGATTATCGGGTATTGCTTCTTCTAGTTCTTGAAGTGGTTCATTCCTAATTGCGTTGATGTTCTAAAGAGTCGGTGCTTCGTGCACATCAATAAATAGAGCTTACTGCTTCTATGAAATAGCGGATGGAGCAAAGACATTGAAATATTCAATAGTCAGCTGATCAATTCATTAATACCTTCTCTTACAAATGTTTAATGCTTTCTACCCTTTTGTTGGCAGAATATTAAACCCAAGCGTTTCACTCAGCATTCAGGTGCAACTTATGAAAAAAATCATATTCGTTGCTATTGCTTCTCTGCTTTTGATTTTCAATAGCAGCCTTGCTTTGGCAGATTTCGAAACCGAAGAGCTTCCTAAGTGCGTTGTTGTGACTCATTGCGTTCGAGTGAACTGGGAAGTTAGTGATATAGAGGCTGCATTCAAAAAAGTTGTAGAGGCAGTTTCTAATACTCCTAGAACTAAAATTGTTGAGCAGACTGATTTTTATATCCATGCAGAAGCTAAAACCAAATCCAGAAGATTTACCGATGACCTCTTAATCAAAGCACTCCCAGAAAAACGGGTAATTCAAGTTAGGTCTGAATCGAGAGTGGGGATAGGTGACATGGGAGTTAACCAAAAAAGAGTTGATGATTTAGCTTACCGTCTATCAACGATTAAAAATTAGTGATTAGTCCGGATTTTTATGGGTTTATCGCTGCTGCACTAACGACCGTGGCTTTTGTGCCTCAAGTTATAAAGACCTGTAGGACTAAGAAGGCTAAGGATGTATCAACAACGATGCTCTTGATGTTCATTACTGGACTCTTGTTCTGGATTATCTATGCAATACATACACACGCTCTCCCTGTCTTAATAGCCAACACAATTACTTTTATCCTGAACGTGACAATCCTTATGCTCAAGCTGACTTATAGTAAGGAAAATAGTGTAGAAGAAACTGCCTTATAACTTGCCCTGACTAGGGTTGTTCAAAATGTATCAGCTTGAAAGTAGAAATTATCTAAGTTGATAGATAGTCATATTCAAAACCTATAGAGACCCCTTATTTTTTTTCTTTGCTGTCTTCTTCTTTTTTTACCATGTCTCAAGCTTAGATAAAGTTTGCTCAGTTTCTCCTTCGCCGGTTTCTCTAGGTAACTATATTTTGCCTTACTCTTATATAAAGGTAAATTGTTCTTTTTACACGACTCCTAACTTCATTGCTGCTTTCACCCTCCTGACTATGGCATCATCAATGTCGTTGTCCGTTTGAAGAGCTAACCATTCCAAGGAGGAAACGATCCAAGCCTTCATTTGTTTCTTGAACAGTTTTTTAAGGGTCAAGTACAACATGGGCTTGAAGAATAAAAAAAAGAATCCGGCAATACTTGTCATTCTTTTAATCTAATTCGTTAAAAGTTAGCTACTTTATTCACTATTGCTCCATTATCTCTAGACCTTTAATTAATGCAAGTTTGGGTAGAAATTTCTGATTTACCCAAATGCCTTGCTTCCATGTATAGGTAAGCGGTAATGGCCAGCAGTGAATTTTAGCCATAGCAATATATCTCATCATTATTCTCTGAAACTAGTTCTATTTCAGGCTGACTGCTTTGCCTTCTCTTCTTGGGTCGGCAGCACCGTGCCACTTTCCATTATCCCATTGGATGAGGGCTAGTCCACTGTTAAAACGACTGTATTTAATTTGGTGCCCAAGACTCTTTAGTTTCTTATGGATGTTGTTATGCGGATCTGACCAGTTACCGCCTTGTTCCAGTAACGTGTAATCAGGTCTGACCGACAGTAAATTCTGGTTGACTACGTCTTTTGGCGAAAGCTTTAAATCTAGTGCTCCTATTAATGCATTTGTCAGGTAATGGGGAATAAGCCAGCCGCCTGGCGACCCAATTGCCAAAACTGGACGGTCATCACGGAATACTATGACCGGAGACATAGAACTCATAGGGCGTTTGTTTGGTTTAATTCGATTGGCAATGGGCTTCCCTGAGACGTCTGATAAAAATGAGAAGTCAGTTAATTGGTTGTTTAATACCATTCCTCCAGATAAATGTCTGCTCCCGAAGACATTCTCAACTGAACTTGTGTAGCTTGCGACGTTCCCATCTGCATCAACTACTACTAGGTGAGTCGTTCCTCCACCTGATGTACGAGGTTGACTTGCTAAATCCAATAATTCGCTACCTCTTGGCTTCCCTGGTAAAGGTTTAATTGTTGTTGTATTGGCAGTTTTGATGGCGCGCGCCCTTTTTTTAATATAGCTGTCTTCTAATAACCCCTTGAGAGGCACTCTCAAGTCAATAGGGTCGCCTATCCAGTGAGAACGATCAGCATCGGCAAACCTTAAAGATTCTGCTAAAAGATGCCAACGATTTAGCTTTTGCTTCCACCGACTTTTCTTTGAGAGAATTTCATATGTTCTAAGAGATTGCAAAACGGCAACTCCACCACCACTTGGGGGAGGAAAACAACAAATTTGCCAAGACTTATACTTTCGACAGACAGGATTACGCTTTTTGACTTTATAACTTGCTAAATCCACATTAGTGATTGTTTGTACGTTCTTGTTTTTGTTTCGCTGTAGTTCAAGGTCAGCTATAAGCTCATTGGCTACTTCACCAAGATAAAATTCATTGACACCTCCCTTTGCAATTCGGCTGAGGGTGGATGCTAATTTCTTGTTGCGAAATGGTATCTTTTTAGTTGGGAGAGAACCATTTGGAAGATAGAGGGATTTAAAAGCTTTACTGTGGTTAATTCCTATTTTTTTTGCCAAAGAAATTGATCTAAGAAGTCGAGGACTTGGAATGAATCCGTCTCGGGAAAGATGAATACTTCTTTTGAAATTATCTGCCCAAGGTAAGCGTCCAAATTGTTGGTGTCCTTCCCACAGTAACGCAGTTGTTCCTGGGACTCCTATTGCGGAGAGACTTTTAGTTGCCTTTAGCCAAGGAACTTCTTTCCCATTCGATGTTATCCATACATTCTGTTTAATTTGAGCAGATGCAGTTTCTCTACCATCAAGAGCATGTAAAGACTTTTTTGTTTGGTCCCAATATAAAAGAAATGATCCACCACCTAAACCTGAGCTTTGTGGTTCAACAACAGACAGAACTGTCTGAGCTGAGACCACTGCATCCATGGCGGTTCCACCTTCTTCTAACGACCTAAGAGCTGCATCACTTGCTAATGGATTGGCAGTAACCACTACAGCTCGGCCGCTCGCAGTTGATATTCCGGTGCTTTTAGTATCAATACTTTCTGGTGCTCTCCAGTTAACTTGCGCAATGAGCGGTAGGGGAAGTGTTATAAGGAGAAATAGCTTGAAGGGTTTATAGGTTGTCAATGCAAGTTTGGATAGGAATGTCTGATTCGCTGAGATCGGTTGAGATTACTCAAAAGGAAGTCTTCATGAGCTAATAGTTAATTTCCTTAATTGAAATTGAATCTTAGCGTTACTTACCTTTTTGTGCCTCTTCTAAAAGTGAGATATAGATTTATGTACGCAGCGATAACTAAAAGAATTAAAAGAAAGGTGTTTAGTTTCATCAATCAATAGATAGAAGTAGAAGTAGAAGGAGTTTTAATAGACCCTTTTCTCGAGGGTTTGCTTTATTTATTAGTCACCAAAACGATAGTGCTTTCAAGGCAGGGTGAGGTTAAGGAGATTTGCAATTAATTATCTCAAACTCAACTTCTTTTTAGCTGCATATAGAAATTATGAAAGTCCATCAATAAGAGGTGTAGAGCTTTTAAACCTTTTCTTCCTGAGCAGAGATAAATGCAGAGGATCCTCAAGAGCAGAAAATGATTTGAGTTGTCGTCCCAAGGAATCGCATTTCATGCCAAAGAGCTAATTAGCTTAGTTACATCAACAGGTTCATCAGGTATGCACTCTGTTGGGTAAGGGGTGACATCTCTTCCAGCAATACCTGCAACGACAGCAGCTAGTACGATACCTAATAACCATTTGTTCCGTGTGTTGGATAAGAAGCGGCGCATAATTCCCGTAAAGTAAAAATACTAAGCAACTTTTTCTTCTTCTTCAGTAATCACTTCAACCAGTTCTGGACTAAATGAAGAAAGTGCGGTGTCCTCATCTTCCTTAAATGGCATCTCAACTGATGGAGCTTCGACTAAAGTTAATGCCTGTTCATCCATTCCAGTTGACTCGGCAGGAGTGTCCTCACTGGAATCAGAAGAGAAAGAAGCCTTGGCTAAAACTTTTATCAGGCTCTTTAGAGATACGAAGAACATCTTGAAAATATCAGACAAGTTCTTGAGTTCTTCTTTAATGAACTTCTGAGAATCTTTTCTAACGAAGTAAGTTGTGACTGTCCATCCAGTTAGACCAATAAGGAATAGAGAGCACGAAACTGTAATCAGAGTGAACATTACTAGGTAGATATAGCCCTCTATGTATATCTATTCCTTTTAGACATTGCAAGGAAGTAGCCATCTCTTAGAGAGTTCGCATCTTTTCCTTATTAAATTTTCACTATTCCTTAAGTTTGGGTCGCAATGCATGATTTCACTGAGATCGCTTGCCATGACTTAAAGAGAAGTTTTCAACTTGGGCTCATACACAGCGCCATTGCATACACCCACAGCAAGAGACTCTTTAGCTTTCTGGCTCCAGGTATTTAAATCTGGTTTTTCATTGATCCATCCGACGGTACTATCAAGACAACGATTCCAATAAGCAGCTTTCTTTGAAACAGGCACTAATTCGATAGCAATTACACAGAGAGCAAGTGTTGCAACTGTTTTCAGTGTCTTGTCTAAAGAGGTCTCCATACTGAGTTTGGGCGTTGAGGCAATCTTTTTAACTATTGTTAAAGAGAAATAATGAGAAGTCAGTAAAAATTGATAATTCTATTGATATGACTAGGGTTTGCAGATTAATCGACTTTAGACTTTTGTTTACAGGTTATTAGTTCCTTGCATTTATAGCAATTAATCTTTGGCAATTTCGATGTGGGAATGAACCCTGCTCAGTAACGTTCCTTGCCTTGTTTTTTATCGCTGAACTTAGGGCCCTAAGTATTTTCACTGCTTTTGTCAGAGGAACCTGAAGAGATGCTCTCTGACATAGAAACTTGAGGTGGAATATGTAATCCTAACTTGAATTGCAATTTCCTTGATGGCACTTGAAACCACTGTTGTTACCTTCAAGCTAAATGGAACTTTTGCTCAGTGGGCAGAGATTTTTGATAGTGATGAAGCAAATAAGAGGCATGCAGATTATGGGATAAAGCCTCTATATAGAGGAGTTAATAAAGCAGACCCTCAGCAGGTGATTGTTATTCATCAGAATCAGGAAGGGGATTTGGATAAGTTCCTTGAAGCAAACCATGATTGGATCTCTACTCATGATGTTGATATGACCAGTTTTGACAAGTCAGTTTGGACTGCTGATTAGTAACTTGATAGAAGGAAGAAGAATTTCTGCTAATGGGTCTAAGAGAAAAGTAGTAGTTTCAATGCACTTTCAGACCAAAGTCTTACCCATTTTTATAGGTGCTCGGTTGACTTTTCTTCTTTTGTAAAAGTGCCTATTAGAAATTGAAAAAAGGGGGCCAATTAAGGCCCCCTGAATACCTTCTTAGTTAACCCCCATCACTCAGCCAGTGGAAAGTCTTAGGTCTTAACAGCGTACTTTTTAGTTTCTTCAACAGCAAGTTCAGTTTTTTTTTCTGATGGAGCTAACGCTTTAAGCTCTTCTTGAAGCTCATGTTCACGTTCATCAATTACTTTGATGCGTGATTGATATGTCTCTTCAAGTCGCTTGCGGGAAGCGTCAAGGTTGTCGAGCTCTTCTTGTCGCTGCTTACGCTTGATCTCATCTAGCTGGCTATCTGAGACAACATAAACAGTCCTCATGTGAGGAAAGAATGAGTCAGAAAAAACAGATTCGAATAAGGATGTGTGCATGATGTTCTGTGCGGGAACATCCTTACTTTGCTTCAAGCTTTTAGAAGCAGTAATGCTGTAAACCGAAGAAATGTATACGGTAAATATCACCTAATTCGGTTAATAGCACATTAGTTAGTAAGAACCGTAAAGTCTAAATGCTTACGTAAAAGCCCTACATGCAATTTATACAAATATGCTAAAAATCAATTAGCCGAACAGGACGGTTATGAAACTAAGAACTCCTTTCACTATCATTGCAAATCCACTTAGAGATATTGATCGTTTGCACGATTTTTCTTACAAGTTACCCGCTGAAATACAAGGCGACTTTTGGGAAGAGGAATGCAAGCTTTATCCCACGAAATCTAATTGTAAGATCTACGAAGTGTAGACAAGATCCTTTGTCGCTATTTAGGAGATCTGCATACAGAAGCTACGCATCAGTATTCTGGAGAAAGACTTAGAACGGATGCACCTGTTGATCATGCAGGGAAAGGAGAAAATTTTTCTCCTACTGATTTATTAGCCACATCGTTGGGAACTTGCTTCCTTACAGTGATGGGAATAGCTGCAAAAGAAAAAGGTTGGGAATTAGGTGAGATGACCGTTGAAATTGATAAGGGGATGACAACTCAAGGACCTCGCAAGATTGAATCTTCATCCCTTAACATTGATATGCCACTTGATTTGGAATCTGATCAATTAAAGTTCCTTAAAAAGGCTACAAAAGACTGTCCTGTTTTGAGAAATTTAAATGACTCAATCAAAATCAAGGTTAGGTGGAATCAATCAAAAAAGGAAAGCAAGACATCCCTTAATTTTTTACCTATCAATGTATTTCGGGAAACCCCTCAAGTCACGTTCTTTGATTCAGGAGTCAAGGGCTCAAATGGATCCGATGTGGTAATTCATCCTGGAGGTGCAATTTCGCCTCCAAATGACGAGGAATATGAGCAGTATTAGGTTCATCACCAACAGATTGACCACAACTTGGTTTTAGATGGAAGTCGTACGTTTACCTTGCTCAATCCTGAATGGGATGAGCCCCATCACCTGATTTACCTGAATAGAAAAATGGGTTCTCTTCAGATACCAATTGGCACTTACCACCAATCTGTTTCAGGGCGAGAGGGCAGGATTGTATTGAATCAAGCAGTTAGAGATAGGGGCTTTGATCCAAGTAAGGAATTTATTCCTATCAGTTTGCGTGATAGGTACGATTTGCGGAAAGCAAAAGCAGCGGAGCCTATTTTTTGGATTTGGGATGATGGAAGACTTAGAAGATTTACAGTAGATTCAGTTTCAAGTAGCGGTAAAAAGGTGTGATGCTAATTTCAAAGATGAAAATGTTTTTACTGATATAAATCCTTAAAGATATGCTGACTAAATAGATTTCCAAACAAATTAAAGAGCTTATACCTGTAAAAAGATTCAAAGCTTCTAAAGCCGCAGTGCTTATATACCTTTATTTAACTATAAATTTAAGATATAAAATCAGAAGAATTTTCTAGAGAAAAGCAATTAATTAAGAAAGAATATGATATGCTTTCTCCGATAGAGAGGCTTAATGGTTCACGATTCTCACACCCCATCATGGACTTATGCATATGAGATGGAACTTTATCGTGAGGAATATCTAAGTGCTATAAATACCGTTTTCGATTCAGGATGTTTGCTGTTTGGAGAACAGCTTAAATCCTTTGAAGAAACATTCTCAAAATATATAGGGACAGCTTATTCAATTGGTTGTGATAATGCAACTAATGCGATTTTCTTATCTCTTAAATCTCTTGGTATTGGATCAGGACACACAGTTATCACTGTTCCTAATACAGCAATTCCTACGGTTTCAGCTATTCGTCAATCAGGGGCAAGGCCTATCTTTGTAGATGTGGGAAAAAATGCCTTAATGGACCCTGCTTTGATCGAAGATGCGATACATCCTTCGACCAAAGCAATTCTCCCTGTTCATTTATATGGCTATCCATGTGATATGCATGTGATAAATAAAATTGCTTCTAAGCATCAATTATCCGTGCTAGAGGACTGTAGTCAGGCACATGGTTCGAAGATTGGAGATAAAAGTGTAGGGAGCTTTGGCGATTTATCTTGCTTCTCTTTCTATCCTACAAAACCTCTTGGAGGGTTTGGAGATGCTGGCATGATATGCACTGATAACCAGGCTTTAAATCAAAAACTTAGAAGGTTACGTTTTTATGGAATTGATTCCGACTATATAGCCCAATTTGATGGATATAATTCCAGAATGGACGAGATTCATGCTGCCATCCTAAATAAAAAAATTTCTCGTTTGGACCTCTCAATTAATCACAGACAAAAAATTCTAGATATCTATATTGCCACACTTTCTTCTCCATTTTTAACTCCACTACCTCCTCCTGAAGATTCTTCGACGTCAAAATACCTTATCCCTTTTTTATTCGAAGGTGATAGAGATAAGTTTGCTGCGAGACTATATGAACACGGAATTGGAACTAATATTAGCTATAAAACGCCAATTCACCTTATGCCAGCATATAAGGATCTTAATTATAGGGAAGGAGATTTCCCTAATGCTGAGTTTTTCTCTAAACAAAATATCTCTTTCCCTATCTTTAATGATATGCCCGAGTCTCTAGCATATAAAATAGCCGAAAGGATTAATACTGTGTTAGATTTATATTTTTAACAAAGAATTTTAGAAGTAAACTGCATAGAATATTATATAAGAAACAAAGCCAATGTCGTAGCAATAGCTATATAATTAGAACTATCGCTTATTCTAGTCAAAGCATCTGCAATTATCACATTTACTATTAAACATAGTATTTGAATAATATGTATACCTTCTAAATTTAAAAGTATATTTCGGTTGAAACTATATCTAGCATCGCCATAACTGTTTTTAAGGATACATGTTGACCCACTTGTAAGCACAGCGGTTGGAAGGAAAAACTTGGAGACGTAAATATTTTATAGAGAAGAATATAAAGGATCTTCCTGATTAGCCCAACCAAAGCAAATTTAACTATCCTGTGCATCTACTCTCAAGAACTCTAATTCTTAATTGAAGTAAATAGGAGTTTGAGTATATCTAGAGGGCTCTCATAGACTGTTTGCGATTAATTAAAGGGAAGTTTGCATCAGTCAAGAAGAGATATTTTTTAGTCATTGCAAGAAAAGAGAATAAAGTGCTTGCTGAGGCTTCGAATCTTGCTGGAATTAGTGCAAGGTTTTCAGCAAAAGTTAGCAACCTTTTTTGTCCTATCAAGACGAACAGCTGTAGTGGGATACACCTCCGGCGTTGAAGAATTTCTTGGGTTTTAGTTGGTCATAAGTCATCTCTATCTCAATTGATTGTTTTTCGTAGGGATTGCTGAACACAGTCTGTAGTTCCTTGATGACGCTGTAATCACCTTGCTCAGCATTCTTGTAAGCGGGTGCGACTATCCACTCGCGCCAGGTGTACTTGGGGTTAATCCCTTTCATAGCTTCAGATGTCACTCTGAGGTCACCGTAGCTTTTGATGCGATCTCGCCATTGTTGCAGCCAGCTACCCCACTGCCTATCAACTTGTTCTGAGCTAGGCAAGTAGAAGCTCTCTTTTAAGGGGGTAAGTTCCTTTGGGATATGAGAGAGCTTTCGGAAAAAGATCGTGTAGTCCACATTGGAAAGAACCATAAGCTGCAGTAGTTCGTTCACTAGTGTTGCGTCATAGCTCATCAGCCCAAGCTTCTTTGCCCACATGGTCTCGATTTCCTTATTCATAGCTTCCGAGAAGTCCTCTCGAATTCGATCCAGCCTTGCAAGCGCCTGCATGTTGCCATTAAGGAGAGGTCGGATGGCTGCCCAGAACATCTGATAATTGGCTTCGGCAGCAATTGGTTGGTTGAAGAATGAAAAATGGTCCCCGCCTCCTGTCCAGGGTTGAAATTTGGGATTAAACAGTTCGCAGAATCCGAAGGGGCCGTAGTCGAGGGTGTAGCCACCCGCGGCACAGTTGTCACTGTTGAAATTTCCTTGGCAGTAGCCAACGCGCATCCAGTTGGCTACGAGCGATGTGAGCCGTCCGCGAAACAAGTGGGCCAGCTCGATTACTTGATCAGTAAAGCTAAGACTCGGATCAATGACCTGCTGGTAGTTGCGTTTGATCAGATGCTTCACAAGCATCCGCAGCTCGTTAAGTGCATCATGATGGCTATTGCTACGTGCTCGACGGGCAAACAATTCAAGCTGCCCGACACGAAGAAAGGACGGTGCGACACGTGTTGCTATTGCTGTAGGATTGTCTACCACGATGTCGGGATCGATGGATCTGGAGTTAAGTGCGTACCAGGGCCTACGTACTGTTTCGGACCGCGAAACATATAGTGTCAGAGAGCGTGAGGTCGGAATTCCGAGGGCCTGCATATACTCCTGTGCCAGGAACTCTCGCACGCTGGACCGGAGTACGGCACGTCCATCGGCGCCACGGCAGTAAGGCGTTGGCCCTCCTCCTTTCAGTTGCATTTCCCAGCGTTTGCCTTTGAAGAGGCCTTCGAAAACGGAAATTGCCCGACCATCGCCGTAGCCGTTGCCGGTTCCAAATGGGCATTGCTGTATGTATTCAGTGCCATAGATTGATAGGGCATAGCCGGTTGCCCAACCAGTAGGACGCATTGGTTCACGTACCACAGTGATGTCGCCTGAAAATAAACGGCGAAATTGTTCGTCGTGGGCAAGCTCATGGCTCAGCCCCAGCTCGTTAAATAAGGTTTTACTGTGCGTGATGTATTCAGATTCTGGAATTGGAGTGGGGGTTACCGGCACGTAATGACCGGAGAAAACTTGTCGAGGTTTGTAATCGTGACCATCGTTTGTCGCTTGAGGATCCGCGTGGAGTGAATCCATCAGCGAATAGTCAGCTCGTTGTGAAAACTCAGCGAAAGTTTTTGCTGTAGGTGATTCGAACACGCTCGTGGTGGCTGGCATGGGGGCGATCGTGACTTCTTTCTAATGTTTTAGATTGCCTGGGCATGGCCCTATAGCTGATGTCGCTCCTTTTTAGCGGTAAGTCTAAAAAGGTTGAACAGAATTGAGGTAGAAATT
Source organism: Prochlorococcus sp. MIT 1341 (assembly GCF_034092415.1). Taxonomy (NCBI): domain Bacteria; kingdom Bacillati; phylum Cyanobacteriota; class Cyanophyceae; order Synechococcales; family Prochlorococcaceae; genus Prochlorococcus; species Prochlorococcus sp. MIT 1341. Next base: position 1,650,098 of record NZ_CP139304.1, read on the forward strand.
TGCGATTTTCTGTGAACATTCAAGGGAAGTTTTCATTATTTACTAGAGGACGTCACTCATGGGGGAATGATTCGGATAATATAAGTTGCTCTTTTTCGGTCTTGTTTGCTGTTCCTATCAGTCGAATGTATGCATTTCGTTATCTTTGTGTATAGATTGGGGGTGAGAAAGCTGGCAAGATCAACTGCTTTGCCCCTCTCCAGCTTGGTGGCTTTTGAAAACCAATAGTTAATTTACTTGGATTACAAGTCCATATAGACCATTGCTTTATCCTTAGACCGTTACTGGGGGGCTTTCAGGGCAGGGGGGCATTAATGATCTCGAGTTCAACCTTTTCTAGTTGTTTTAGAGGTTCATCCGTAGATAGTCTGTTTATGGAAGGCAAGTTTCAAGCTCTGCAAATTCAATTCAAAACTTATGACTTCTAACCAAGAGGGCTCTGATCCCTTCAAGAATATTACTGAGGAAAAAATATCAGAACTGATCAAGGCCAATGATGCTTTGGATCAGGAAGAGTCCAGAGTAAGAAGTGAAGAGATAGAGGAAGCAGAAAAAAGAAGATCAGATAAGAAACTTTTTAGAAGATTAAGAAAATCACCACTAGAAATTATTAATCGATTTTTATTTCTTTTGTTCATAGGTGGTTTTCTATTTTCATTCTTTTCTGTTTATGCCACGAGTCGTTGGTGGTTCTTTTGGTATTTGGTTAGTGCCTTTTCTTGTATTGCATATACACCAAACAGGAAAGCTATTAAGGAATTGCTAGATGCTTGGCCAAATATTATAGATCTAATAAAGGGTACGAGGAAATAAGTGAGATGCTATTTCTAGACCTTAATAGTTAATAGTTGTTGGACTACTTGAAAGCATAAAGGTAAACATCTGCAAGTAAAAATACTGAACATTTAGAGACAAGATTACAGTGTTTTTCTAGGAGTAAATGTTCTTCATTTGGGCTTAGCTTGTATCCCTTGTGAGCATCTTTTTTGTTTAGTAAGTACATTCCAATCTTATTTAGAAGGCCTTTTCTGCTTGTGCCAATCAAAAGTAATGTAGAGGGATTTTTATTTTTGACTTCTTTAAGCACTTCATCTACTTCATATGATTCCATGCAATAAAAAACTTGATTTGCAACAAAGATTTCAAATGGAATATCTCTCCAGTTAGTTACCTCTGAATATTCCTGAATAACATCATATCCAATCACCTTTGATTTAGGTAACATCTTTTTCAGTTTTCCATGACCACAGCCAAAATCTAAAATTACTTTATCGGTATTTTTCAAATTGCCTAATTTAATAATCCTTGAAAGAAGCCTGTAAAAATAAATAGCACTAACCCCCTCATACTTCGTCGTCATACTTGATTTCTCACCGATAGAGAACTTGGATTTAGAAGACATACGAATTCAGATGGTGTTGTTAACCTTAATTCAGGTTTCTCTATTTACAACTCTATAATCATCTATATATATTACATCAACTCTATTTTCCTTTAATGCTTTTATGGCATCAGTGTGAGAACAGACAATTGGCTCTTCATGTGTGTTAAAGGATGTATTTATTAGACACTTTTCCTCTGACGATTTTTCCCATTCAAGCAGCAAATCCCACATGAATCTATTAGACTCCTTTGTTACAACTTGTGGCCTTGCGGTTTGGTCTATATGAACAACAGCAGGCGATTCTATTGAAAAGGAATCTCTACAGTTGATAGTTGAGGTCATATATTTTAAGCTAATGTCTCTTTCATGGAAATCTAGAAAGGCTTTAGAACTTACCTCTTCTCTAATCACAGGAGCAAATGGCATAAATTCCGTTCTATTAAGCCGCTCGTTGATTAGTTGATTAGACTCTTTATTTGCTGTACTGAATAATATGCTTCTATGTCCTAAAGCTCTTGGGCCAAACTCCATACGTCCTCTAATTAAACCAGTGAGTTTGTGATCGAGAAGATCCGCGCAGATTGATTGGATACAATTTTCTTGAAATGATATAGTTAATTTATAGTCCTTTTGGAAGTCATTTATGAATTTCGATGTATCAATTTCTGGCCCTAAATACATTGTAGATAGAGGCTGAACCTTCAAGCCTTTTTGGTGTTGGGCAAGGGCAGATGCTCCAAGGCAGAGCCCTCCATCTCCCATTTGTGGCTGAACAAAAATATTTTTAGTAATTGGCAATTCCTTGATCACCTGATTAACCTTCACATTGGCAAAAACGCCTCCGGCAAGCATTAAATTTGATGGCGATATATTGTTTTTATTGAACACATAAAGAAGTAAATCACTAACTAATGTCTCAAGGTGTAGTTGAGCTGCAGCAGCTACATCTTCTTTCTTGAATAACTTGATACGATCCATTAGAATGTTACTATAAGGTTTGAAATATGGAATATATAAATCACCAAGATTTGACAATAATCTTCCATCTTTAAAATCTATCATTTCTTTCATAAGAGGTAATGCTTTATAGGGATCTCCATAGGCTGCAAGACCAGTTATTTTACCTTCATGCCTCATTGGACTAAAACCAAGGAGGCCAGTTATCCTCCCGTAGAAATACCCAAGACTGTCAGATGTGGGTATAGAATATATTTTTTTTAAAGGATGTTTCTCAGCCTTTCTATTAAAAATCCATACAGTTAGCGATTCAAAATCTCCACGCCCATCAGAAATTAAGCAAACTCCTTCATCAAAATGGCTTAGTAATGTAGCGCTGGCTGCATGTGCTTCATGATGATAATAATGATAAAATCTTGAGCATAATGAATTGTCTATTCTCCATCTCTCCACTTCTAAAATCTTTTGTGAGTCTCTTTTGTAATCCCATTCTGTACGTTCTTTGTAGATTGACTTTGCTTCAACTGAGGATAAAAGATCATATCTATCTAGATAATTAACTAGTAATTTAGGCTCAAATCCTTTGTACCAAGCATAAGCAATATCTACTTCATTTAATGTTAGGCCTGATTCTCCTAGTACATAGTCAATTGACTGCTTAGGGAATCTATTGTCAAGCTTTTTTCTGCTAAAACGTTCTTCACTAACCGCCGAAACTAATACACCATTCTTAAATAAGCAAGCAGAGGCAGTTTCATTATTGCATATTCCGACTGTATACACTTTGAATTAGAAACTTCAATATCAATTCACTATAACACACCCAGAATTTCATCTTAATTATTCCTCTCTTGAAATGTTCTATCATTAACTGGCCTTATCTCCATTTATTAATGCCTAAAAATATTTTAAGAGGTTATTCCTCTATGTACTGAAAAATTAGCCATTTACCCCGGTTAAGTAGCTTACTCTTGCAGATGTAATGATAACTCCAATCACACATGGCATCGAAAAGATGATTTGGTTCACAATACGGCTGCTTAATTTACTAGCCACAATTTTTATGATCCCAATCATTCCTAAAGCAAAAAAATAGCTAAATATAAATGAATGCCCTAGTAAATGAACTGCAAGACTTTGCTGAAAAAGCATGCAAAAGCTTAGAAATGTCCATGCTAACGGAATGAAAGCCCATAAAGTTTCCCGTTTTCTTTTTGCTAAAAATATTATTCCTACTACAGATACCAATGATAAGCAAAGCATTCCTATTATACTCAGACCACAATTATACAATCCGATCTTTCCGCTTAATTCATAAAGACCATGTGTGTATCCCTTGTCAAGGCAGACGCTTAATCTATTTCCGCCGAGAAATTGCATTGCGGCAAGTATTCCACCATGGTGTATGTTTCCAAGGCTATCTAGACCAATTCTATTAATACCACTTGATCCAGTATTACGCACTATAGTATCTGAAAGTCTGGCAATAGTTAATGATGAAAAATGAATTAGTGTTGGAATTATTCCAATCATTATATATATCATTCTTTCCTTTTTTGACTGAAACCCTTGTGGCAGGAGATTTAGATCTCTTTGCCTACGACCAGAAAAGATTTGTGAAAGAATGTATTCTAGAATAAAGAAGAAGCTAATTATCAGAGACCATAACCAAGAAATTAACCCTGCAATAAAATATGAAGCAATCCCTGCTATTTTGAGCCTTTTCCAGAACAGTAAAAGGCTTAGAAGATAAAATCCAAGGAAAGGCACTTCATTCCATGGTCCAAGCATCATTCTGTAAGACCATGGGCTGCTCAAAAATATAATAAATGTGGCTGGACCAATATATAAATTCTCAATCGATTTGTATGCACAAATGATCATTATTGATAATTCTGAGACGATTACCCCTATACAACATATCCAAATATAGTCATATATAGGACCATAAGTTTCTAATTGAATTGCTGAATCGAATTTTCCTATTACTGCATGAGGTAAGTATGTTATAGCTGAAACCAAATAGGCAGTTATTGTTTGATAGGAATTCGAGTGAGATGTTATTTCTAATGTTTTATCAGAGCTAGTAAACCCAAACCTTATTAACGCTGAATTATTTATTATGTGACTTATAGCATTTGTAACTCGCTCGAGGTGATACGGTCTCCATGATATACCCAAAGGAGAAAATCTTTCCATAAAACTGTAGTAAAAATATGAAAAAAGGAAATACGCGCAAACCCGCAAATACGCCGCATTCTGTTTAAGGTTAGATCTATGCATTGCTTGTCAAATTTTTATAAACCTCTTCTAAGATAAACCATTTTGTTTGCCAGGTTCCATTTTAGTCACCTAACTTTTGCTAAGTACCTGATTAAGTCTATTGATAATTATAGCCCTAGCTATCTATTGACGTCCTTCAATTGAATATCTAAATGCTTGATAAAATATGTTCTATGTGAAATTCAATAATACTCAGATTCTGTAGCCAATAACACTAGAGGATATTTATTAAGATTGCTCAGAACCATTGTTACCACTAACCTACAACTTTTAATTAGACAACAATTGATTTCAGCTATATCAAGAACTTCTGGCGAAAATAATGCTTTAGGTTTCGAGACGGCTCAAGTTTTACTTCATAAGGTAGCAAATGTAGTTCCGGTCTGCTGACCCTTCGAAAAGCTGAAATGGCACTTCAGAAATCTTTAAATAGAATTGAGTCTGGAATGTAGATGTATTAGAGATAGACGTTGCAGGGTTGGAAAAGTATTAGCATTAGGGCTTTAATTCCTCTTGCTCAAGTTCTTTTTTCTTCTGGATTCATCATTCTCCAATGTGGTTTTGATTAAATCCTGATAACCACCCTTTGCAGAGCTGATTCCAAACATTACTAAAAACCCTAGTCCAGAAAATAAGATTAAGCCTATCTCTACTGGGCCCAAAGTAAGAGCAATAGAAAAAAGACCAGGCATAGAGGAGTAATTACTCAATTATTTATGCGCCTATTATAGTTTACCTTGGTCAATTAATAAACAAAATTATGTATTAGCTAGTATAATAGCCAAAACTCATAAGTTTGAATCTTTTGGAGCTTTCCATCGTTTCTCCTGTATATCAATCGGCAGGTAGTATAGGAGCATTAGTTCGAGAAATCACCAAAAGTTGTAAAGCCTTAGAAGTCGAATTTGAGATTATACTTGTAGAAGATGGTAGCAGAGATAATTCATGGACTATGATAGAGAAAGAATGCGCTAGAGACCCTAGAGTTATAGGTCTCAAGTTCTCTAGAAACTTTGGACAACATAATGCAATAATGGCAGGACTTAGTTACTCAAGTGGAGATTGGGTTGTTGTAATTGATTGCGATTTACAGGATTCACCTGACCAGATAGTCAATTTATATAATGAAGCAAGGAAAGGCTATGATGTAGTTCTTGCCTTGCGAGAAAAAAGAAGAGATAATTATTTGAAAAGATTAACATCTAAATTATTCTATAAATGCTTTAGTTATCTTACAGATACAGATCAAGATCCACGAGTTGCCAACTTTGGTATATATAGCAAACTGGTAATTAATTCAGTTTTGCAGATGAAAGATAAAATAAAATATTTCCCGGCGATGGTAAATTGGGTGGGGTTTAAAACTAAAAAATTACCAATTTTACACAGCACTAGTCAAAGAGGTAAATCCTCATATGGCATTTTAAAATTAATCTTGTTAGCGTTTAACATCACTATAGGATTCTCCGATAAACCCTTGCGATTATTTGCACTATCTGGTTTCTTGGCTTCTTTTGTCTCAATTTCTCTAGCATTTATATATCTTTTATTGGCTTTAATGGGAAAGCTTACTGTTTCTGGATTTGCAACCTTGTCTATATCTATTTTCATGTCAACAGGAATGATTATTATGGTTTTAGGAGTCATCGGACTTTATTTAGGTAAAACATTTGATTCAGTAAAGGATCGTCCAACTTATATCATCCAGAAAGCTATAACTCCTCCTTTTAGGCAATAGAGGTAGAACACTAAGTCTTGCAATATATCCCATACGTAGAAAAAATAAGAATTTCAAAAATGTTTTACTTAAGTTGTCCCATCTTTTCTAATTGTCTAAAAATCTTATCGTAATCGCCGGTATCTAAATGTTTATGCAATGGGATAAATATATGGCTATTTTTTACAGCATCTGGTCCAGATAGCTTTTCATTAGATTCTTTTGCGATATTGTACAGGTTTGAGGTTCCCGTTTCACATCCATTTTTAAATAAAGTCTCTTGTGCCAAGTTTCTTGACTCGACAGGTATTATAAATTGCCAAAATGTATCCTTTGTGTTTAAGGAATTGCCACCAATTGGCATACTAACTTTTCTTCCTTTATAAGCTTTTACTGCTTTTTCTGCCATCTTCCTTCTTTCCGAAATTAGGCATTCAAGCTTTTCGAGATAAATTATCATTTTTTCACATTGGACTTTGCTTATATCTTCAAAGTAAAAATTTGGTAAATTCTTATATAGTTTGAAACCTGTAGTAGGGCCAAGTAGATTATCAAATAGTTCTTTATTTAGTCTCCGAATAATATTAAGGAGATCGTAGGTTATAAATTTAAAAATATGCTTATTTAAAGCAATATTCCAAATCAATGTTTTTAATATTATTTTCCTAATACGCCAACTATCAGGGGAGATTAAGGTTGATGATAATTTGTTTAACTTGTCAACAAAGCGCCTATCTTTAGAGATAATAAAGCTCCCATTGTAGCTGTCGACGTATTTGGTGATGGATGAACTATAGAAACCAGCCTTACCATGCATGCCTAAAGGAATTCCATTAAATTCAGCTCCAATCGCTTGAGAAATGTCTTCAAAAATCACAATACCAGCCTCATTGCAAATCCCTACTATTTCGTCAATATTTGGTACTATGCCAAATAAATAAGTCAGTAAAATGCAAGCTGGTTTATTTGAATTTATCTTAGCTTTTAAATCCTTCGTACAGACGTTAAAGTATTGAAGCTCTATATCTACAAATAATGGTTTAAGTCCAAGTGAATAAATAATATTTAACATTGGAGGTATTGTTAATGGTGTTATTAGAATTTCAGTTCCAACTTCCAAATTTAAGGAAGATAGACATGCGTAAAAACTTGTTCGTGCATATGGGAATAAGGCGACATCCACATCACCATATAGTCGTTTTATTGCTTCCTTTGATTTACTCTTTGTTTTCTCACTAGCCCTTTTGCATCCATTTTCATTTACAAGACTTATAATCAAGGATGACGCGTCTTCCCAGATTGAATGATATATGTTCCCTCGGCTAATTCTCATGATAACTCGATTTTAAAAAAAATTCTAGCATTAAGTAGCTTTTGCGCTAAGCCAGAATATTTCCAGCCAACTTTTTATAGAGTAATCTTACCCTCCCCCTTAACCATATTAAACTTTTCTAATTTTATCAAGGTTACTTGTTAGTTATTAAGTAGACTTTCTTTCTCTCCTCTTTACTATTTTTGCATCTCTTAACCCTTTCACTTATACAGCGTATAAAAAGTATTTTCATAAGATACAGTTTTTTTCGATTTATTCTTGTCGGCCTTGGAGGTGAGGTTGTTTATCTATTTTTGTATACATTGATTCTTTTACAAGGACAACCTGCAAAAAATGCCGTTTTCTTGGCTGGCTTACTAGGTGTTCTTTTAAACTCCTTTACTCATTCTAAAATAACTTTTAAGGTTAAATACAGCAGAAAAATAATTGTCCTTTACTCTTTAGTTCAAATCATATGTTTGATCAGCGTTACTTTACTTGCCTCCATTCTTCAATATTTAGCATTTCATCCCTTTATAATAGGAATCATTACGATGATATTATGGGCAGTGTTGTCATTTTTTCTAATCCGTAATCTCTTAACTTAGAAAACTATGACCTTCTTCACTGCTAAAAATCTTTTTCACTTGATCCATGAATTTTCTTTAGACAATCTCTAGCAACTCTCCTACCATTTGTCATTATCAATAACGCGATAGTACTACCTGGGATTGAGGGGAAACCAGCAGAATCAGCTACATATACGCCAGGCAAACCGAATACTTCTCCTGAAGGGTAACAATCAGATAGTTCTACAGGCCTTTCTTTCATGGGTGTCGTTCCTCCAAAGTGCCATCCCCCTAACTGATTACCTCTGAGCAACTGTGATAACAACGAAGTAAAAGGTATAGGGATTAAAAATAATTCATTGAATTTGATTAGCACGCTTTTAAATAACTCATAAAATGCTTTTTTTGGAGAACGGTTCTTGTTTTCACGTATAGTCATTTCTTGAATGTAGCGCTCATTAGTTCTTTTGGTATTGCAAACTATCAAGCTGGGTATTCCTATATTTGAATGGTAGCAAGTTATTGAAAATTTTATAAAACTTGTAGCCCAAATATAAATAGGGTAAATTATTTTAGGTAACTTAGACTTTATTTGCCTTGTGATCTCACTATTAATTGGTCCTAACTGAGTATGACACCATGTGTTACCTGTACTTTGTGATCGCATTTCTAAAAAGTGTGAACAGAGTTCGCTACCTCTTATTTTCGAATGTTTAGATGATTTATTTATGCTAAGATTTAGATATGCCTGAAGGTATATCGGTGCTGAGTAAAGCGAATAGTAAGTGGTTTTATCGATATTATTGTTTAATGATCTTATACTTAAATCTACAATTCCAGTTGTATTTATGCAGCCTGCACATAATAAAACTCCATCGTACACCCTAGACTCTTCATGGCTAATTTGGTTAAGCTCAGTATTATACTTTTCAAATATAATCTTATTTCCACTCTTAGTTCCTTTTATGGATAGAACATTACAGTTTGGGATATAATTAAATGAACTAGATCTTATAAGTTCTTTCAAATACCCCTCAGGTTTAAATGGTGTAATCATTTCTTTACCCGATTTTTTTACATTCCTAGTAATTGCTATACGTGAATGTCCTAAAATTAGGTCAGCTTCGTCCTTTTTCCTTTCATCATTAGTATTTATTTCATTCTTGCTACTAATGTTGAAAAAATAATCTAAATCATCTTCTCCTCTTATTAGTTCTAGACAGTCGATTATGTGATCAACATCGATTTGCTTCGGTTGTGAACCTTCAGGCCATTCACTTAAGTCGTCACTTTTAGGAAGTAGCATTGAACCACTATATACATTGCTGAACCCTAACCATGCGTGACTTGAGCATATTCTCTTACTATGAATCTTCCTAGACCATCGATTATCATTTAGACCATATGCAAAATATGACCCTTTATAGAGTTTGCTGTTAGGCACAGCTTTGTTTGTACAAAATAATTCTTTCTTTGTTAGCCCAATATCATATATGTCTACCAGTATTTTTTCATCTTCAGAAAGAGCCGAACAGGCACCAAAGCTTGCCAGTCCCGAACCAACTACAGCAATTCTTTTTTTATTGGTCAATGCATATTTCCATCTTTCATTACTGTAACATGTTTAAACTTCCTTTATAAGACAGATACAATCACTACTTACTTTACCTACCTTGAAAAGATCCATGATTAATAGGCCTCATAGAATATTACTTAAGGTAACAAAGTTATAATAAGCTAATGATTAGATATTTATATTGTAATAACTGCCTTTTGTAAATGCCAAAACCTTTAACTATACCCTTTAATAAGCCATATATATCAACTAAATGTAATGATTACATGCTAAAGGCCTATCGATCGGGAAAGCACTGTGGTAATTATGATTGGACCAATAAGTCAATTCAATTAATCAAAGAGAAATATAATACATCAGAGATATTCCTAGTTCCTTCCTGCACGGCTGCTTTAGAAATGGGAGCAATGTTAGCCGGTCTCAAGCCTGGTGATGAAGTCATACTTCCATCTTATACATTTTCATCTACCGTAACCTCCATAATGCTTTTTGGTGCGCGGCCTATATTTTGTGACATTAATCCAAGCACAATGAATATAGATGTTAACCAAATAAAACCATTAATAACTAATAAAACTAAGTTGTTACTCCCAATTGATTACGCAGGTGTCCCTTGCGAGCTAGATAAAATTAAAGAAATTTCAAACAAGTATTCAATACCAGTATTGGTCGATTCAGCTCAATCTTTCGGCTCATTAGACTCCAATAGTAAATGGTGTTCTTCTGAAGCTGATTTGATAGCCTTCAGCTTTCATGAAACAAAAAATATTAGTTGTGGAGAAGGAGGAGCATTAGTAGTTAATAATAAGGAATGGATTGAACGAGCTTATATATTGCAAGAAAAAGGTACTGACAGAAGAAATGTCCTCCAAGGAAAACTATCAAAGTATCACTGGGTAGACTATGGCTCAAGTTATCTGCTATCTGATATCCTTGCCAGCATTCTTTGTGGTCAATTGGAAGACGAAAAAACTATTATGAGTAGCAGGGCTAATGTTACTCAATTATACAGCGAAATTTTGCGCAAATTTGAGAATCAAGTCAATGTGATTGATGAATCTCAAAAAGACAAATATAACCATCACGCATATTATATTGTTTTTGAAAGTCATCAGAAGAGAAATTATTTTATTTCTCTTCTGCAGCAAGATTTCAAGGTATCTGCATATGTCGGATACTCTCCACTACATTCATCACCTATGGGTTTGAAGTTAGGCTATAAGCCTAGTGACCTACCTGTAACCCAAGACCTGGCAAATCGGATTGTCAGACTTCCTATCTATACAGAGCTTGGGCAATCAAATAACCAATTAGAGTACTTAAAGTATGCTATCGAGACGACACTTTTGTCAGTATTGAAATAATCTACTTCTTGGAAAGTTTTCTTATCTCATCCAATAATCTCATATTATCCAATATTTCTAAAGACTCAATATCCTTTAATTTGTGATCAGAAATTAATTTGTAAAAATAAATGAGCATATTTTTGAATTGATTATCTTTTTTAAGCTCAATTTTTTCCGAACCCGACTCTTTCTCTAGATGTAATGTAGGCTTCATATCTAGAGGTGATGTAAATATCCTGGAGGTCGACAATTTCCCTTTTTGGCCCCAAATTTCTAAGTTACATTGATAAAAATTGTTGAACCCGAATGCTAAGGAAGCAACAATACCAGAGCCTTTCTCCTCAAGGTGTGCTCCACCCCACATATCTACTTCATAGCCCTTTGGAGTGTGTAAGGTTGATGATTTAACTGACAAACCTACCCCCAGCAATAACTGCGATATTTTTGTTGTATAACAACCCACATCTAGGAGCGCACCTCCACCTAGACTGGATTGGTATCTAATATTGTTAGTGTTATTAAACAGAGGAAATCCAAATGACGATCTGATCGTTCTTAACTCGCCTAATTGGCCTGTCTGAATGATCTCTGATATTGACCCAAGTTGGCTATGAAATCTAAATTGAAATGTCTCAAATATCGCAAGTTTCTTTCTTTTAGCAACACCAACAAGTTCTAATGCCTCCTGATAGTTAGTTGTAAATGGTTTTTCTAATAAAACATTGACATTATTTTCAAGAGCACACATTGCACATTTAAAGTGTAATGAATTAGGTTGTGGTATGTAAACGGCATCGATACAATTCGAATTTAATAGCTTTTTGTAATCATGAAAAAATTTACATCCATATTCCCCGGCTATTTTTTCCGTGTTAATTATATCCCTTGACGAAATTGCTGACAATTTATAATGATTTGGTAGAGATAATATTTCAGGAATTATACTTCTCTTGGCAATTGATGCTAGCCCAATTACACCTATTCGAATTTTCTTTTCATTTTTCATGTTAATGGCACCATGGCAAGTATATTCCTTAGTTGTATATTTAAAAAGTTATTAAATCGATTCAGATAAGAAAGTTGGCCTAAGGTTATCCATATATAGTTATCAGGAAGGTCCTGATTGAAATCATCTTTTGCTACGATGAAAATATTTCTATTTTCTTCTTTATAAAATCTACCTCCTTCATCAGATTGCATAGAATCTATTAACCTTTGATTTGTACCGCTATTTAAAACGTATTCAAGAAACGGTACGCAGTATCCATCTTCTCCAAGATAACTTCCTGTGAGGCATTGAACAGTAGGTGCTAATTCTATTACATCTCTATTGCCACACTCTAGCTTTGCCTGCACAATCAAGTGCAATATTCCATTTATCATTTTCCCAATAGTTGCACAAATTCCATTCTGCGAAGACTCTACTATTGGTTGTTGCCAACTGAGCGTCTCTCTACTTCCAATCGAGGCTGATACCCCAAAAATTCTAAAGTATTTCCCATCTTCTCGACTTATCTGCTCGTCAGTTACAGACCATTCACGCATATTCGATAGCTTTATTTTTTCTACTTCGAGAGTACTTTCACTTTTGACTCTTGTGATGAAGTTAAGTATCTGATCAAGATCATATAGGGGTGTACCCATGCCCGTAAAGGAACCTATCGATATTGATTTACTTAAGGAAAGGGTTGGGGGTACATTATCAACTTCTGATAAACTATTTAGAGTAAAAGGTGAATACCTGATTCCAGAAATAACTGACCTAGTGTCCATATTTACGGTATTATCAAACTTCATTAGTGACTTAATTTGATTCAGGGTTAGCCATCTGAATCCATGCTCAAGCTTCATTTCTTCTTTTACTTGAATAATAATATTTCGATTCCTCTTCATTAGGAATCTCCCTCCTTGCTCTGATTGAAGGTTATCTAATAGGATATTTTCAGGCGAAGCCCGGAGAAAATATTCAAGATACATTGGCTTCTTGCCTTTATGCAACCCCATATAGTTGCTACGTGTTGCTTGTAGTGTTGGTGATAGTTGAACGTAATTAATATTCCCAGGCTCTATCTTTGCCTGAACCAAAAAATGCAATACACCATTAAATGATTTGACGATGAATCCTAAATATCCAACTTCATTCTGATTGATTATTGGCTGATCCCATTCGCTGATATTTTCTAAATTTGTCTTAACTCTGATTCCTTCTATTCTGAAGAAACCTCCTGATTCATGCCTTATGCATCCTTCATCAGCATCATATATCCAACCTTCTAATGGCGTTAGATGAATTCTCTGAATGTCAATTGAAATTTCATCCTTAATGGTTTGTATCCATTTAAAAACATCTTCCAGACTACCTGAAACACTATAATCAGTAGTGGCACTTTTCAAAAAATCTTGCCATGACGGTAATTTTCGACTTGATCGCATTGGAAAATCGACTAGTTAGCTTTTTACCATCCATTAAGCATATCTGGATAGTCTCGTAAAATCTCTGTTGTTTCATGTGATGGTATTACTTGCTGATATTCACGAGCTAAATCAAAGAATTATCTTAAACTCATAAAAGCAAGTCGCATCTTTGTTCATTTGTGTAATGTTCTTACTACCCTTTGTGGGGCTTGGGGTAGTGGGTGAAAAGCAAAAGCCTCCTTGCTGCATACGCTTCTCTTTTGTTTCTCTGTATAGATTTTCAGCATCAGCAACAAACTGTTGGCCAGAGAAAGCTGTTTCCACCTCACAGATGTATTCAAGACTTTTTGTCGAAGTAGCTGCGAGTTCCCAGCTCTTAAAATCTTACTATACTCTGATTGTGTTTTCGAAATCTCAATATGTTTTTTTGAAAGACTCTAAAAGTATTAATTCGATGAGTTTATAATATAATATTTGTATGCAAAACCTTATCCAGTTAAAAGATCGTATCTTTATAGCGGGCCATAACGGTATGGTTGGAAGTGCTATTTGCCGGTCTCTTTTGAGCAAAAATTACACTAATATTTTAACAGCAAATCGATCTGATTTAGACCTAGAGGATTTTGATTCCGTAGATAACTGGATACAAGCAAGTCAACCCGATGTAGTTGTCCTTGCAGCCGCTAAAGTTGGGGGTATAGAAGCAAATAATATGTATCCCGCTTCTTTTCTTTTGCAGAACCTAAAAATACAGAATAATGTAATCGAAGCCTCATGGAGGAATGGAGTTAGAAGATTACTATTCCTAGGGAGTAGTTGTATATATCCTAAGTATGCTATTCAGCCAATTAAAGAAGAGGCTTTGTTGGAATCAGCACTCGAGCCAACTAATCAGTGGTATGCGATTGCAAAAATATCAGGGATAAAGTTGTGCAACGCACTTCGCATTCAATATGGGTTTGATGCAATTAGTCTTATGCCAACTAACCTTTATGGACCTGGAGATAATTATCATCCTAGGAACAGTCATGTACTTCCTTCATTTATAAGAAGGTTTAATGAGGCAGCAGAAAAAGGAGAGAAATCAGTTACATGTTGGGGAAGCGGATCGCCCTACCGCGAATTTCTACATGTAGATGATCTAAGCGATGCTTGTGTTTATTGCTTGGAGAAATGGAAGCCCAAAAAGGATGAACTTCAGTTTTTAAATGTTGGTACAGGAGTTGATCTGACCATAAAAGAATTAGCAGAAACCGTTGCAAATATAACAGGCTATCAAGGTCAGATTTTATGGGACAAAAGTAAACCAGATGGTACACCACGAAAACTATTAAATATAGACCGAATATCTACCCTAGGTTGGAAGGCTAAGATCCCTCTTGTTGATGGATTGAAGGATACAGTTGCATTATTTAAGCAAACCAATCATCAGTTGAGAACTTAAAGATAACTTCTTAAAATCAATCCAAACTTTCTTCTGATATACAATTCTCAAGTAGCGTTTATTTATTAAAGGTCAGCTAATAGAACTCAAATCAAAAGCCCTCTATAAGTTTCTTATTATTTTCTGTTATACTAATGCCGGATCACTTGTCTATAGAGATTCCTAACAATATCTCTTGGCAAGGTTTTGCGCTTGTCCCTTACGATCTGAATATATCGACTGAGCCTTAAATCCGTCGCCTTTAATATCAAACATCTTGCTTGTACAGTTAAGGGTCAATTTCCGCTTTCTGAACCAACCTTCCGGTTTTGCTTGCCCTTGAAGAAAAAGTGAATTAACGCAATCTTCGCTAGCCCCTTGTGAACAATTGATTGCACCAATGACACCTGCAAAAATATTCCCAGCGATTTGCCTGCCTCTTTCAATCTCAAACCGATAAACATCAAAATATAACTTCCTATCTTTAATTTTGTAGCTTCTGCCAACTCTTTTTGAAAAGGTTTCATTAGTATCTTGCAGCCATTCTCCTGCAAAACTTCCTACACCCATCGATTCATCATTGAAGCCATTCATGAAAGAATTAAATCTATTTTTGGGGTTGTCATGCTTTGAGAGTAAATGAAAATCTCCAACACTAAAAAAGAGATTCGCACCCTTAGTAAAACCTTCTAAAGGCATCAACTTTTTAGATATTGCATAAGCCAAGTACTTTCCAGCCCTCCAATCAGCCTCATTCTCCTCATTGTCAAGGTACTTTTCTCTGCCAATATGATAATTCACATGATGTCCAAATTCATGAGATAAAATTGCCAAGCTAAGATAACTAAGATTAAGATTTTTTCTGTCAGTGAAACCTTGAATTAATGGCCTTACATCAACAGTAATTTCACTGGAGGAAGGACAATAAATATTGGGCAACTTAGAAATTAGTTTTTTTCCACATCCCATCAAATATCCATCATCAAGGCGGAGGATAGGTATAGGAAAAGTTGCGCCACGCGCCTTAGAACGTTCGATCCAATAGGAATACATCATTTTAAAATGAAGACTCAAAAATTCCTTATCCGCAATATCGGCACTTGGTTCTCCATAGTCATATAGCTTCGCTAGTAAGTGTTGATTAGAATCAATTAAAGAAGAACCCTTTTGATTTCTTTCTGGGTAAATCCGAGAATAGTAAAGATAGCAGTTTTTGTAATCATTTCCTTTTCTTGCTTGACATGTTTTGTGAGCCATTATGTTTAGCTCTTCAGCCCTCAAAGAACTCACGCTATTAATTACAGATAGTAGTAGTAACAGGGCTTTCATCATTCATTAAGTCTACCCGCATAGTCTCTTATAACTTCAACCATTTAGAACCTCAAAACTTTGAACAGGCTTTAGGGATTCTTTGCAATCAAATATCCTAACAACTGTTTAGTTTTAATTAGCTAGAAGTTGATTCTGATTCATAGACCTTGATCAAAGTATTTTCATGGTTGCATAAACTACAGGACTTTGAAGTGTTAGTGGGCCTTCCTTGCTGGAAGGGGAGTAAGTTTTTGCTCTGATTTTTCTTCATTTAATTGCATAACCGTTTTCTACCAACTTATCGAAGACTGTTGCACCTCTTGCTTTTTTTCCAATCGGGACGGGATTGATCTGGTCAAGTACAGACGCAAAGCAAGTAATCCAGTAACTACCTTTGCGAACAGAGGCGGCTTCACAAATGTGATCTGGTGCAGCCTCTACACAACCCTGCGTTCTGGAAACACTGATGCTTGCGAGTTGAGAATCAAGCTCTAGCTCCAATATCTGAGCTTCTTCCTTTGTAATTGCTGTCCCGGCAGCATGACACTCAAGCAACATTTGATAGTTCACTTTGCATCTACTTGCAGGGGATTAATACTTTTAGTCCTTTTCGGAGTCCTGAGTCTTTTCTCGCTTTTCATTAACAGTTTCTTGATTCTCTCCTGTTTTTGAGTATGGGCAGTCCCCACTACCCCAGGCAAGAACAGGGACGGCGTTAAGAGAGAGGGCAAATGCCAAAACAAGAATTTTTTTCAAGTTGATGCAAAAATTTTATGCATCTTAAACAGGTTGAGCCGTAGTGGCCCTGTTGTATGGAGAGAATAGTGTTGGCATTAGATTTTTCCTGGCGTTCAAATATAAGATTTTCTTATTGAACACCTTGCATGATTGGAATCATTTTTCCTCCACCTTGATCATCGTCGTCATCAGAATTGCGGGCAAGAAGTTCAAAAGCAACAAGAACTACCATTGGATAAAAGCACCAAAGGATCGCTTTCCATGCTGAAAAACTATCTAAGGATGATTGAAGTTGGATTAAAGGCATAATCTCATTAAAAAAATTAGGAAAAAAATTCACAATACCCCCACAGACCCTGCAGCTAAACCAATGGCTAAGAAGAAAGTAAATTCAATTAACTCGCGAAATGGCGAATTTAGCGCAATAGAAATTTGGTGAGACATTTGTATTGATTAATTGATAGAGAATAAGTAGGTTTAGTTGATTTAGCACGGGGGCTTTGATTTTTAATCCTGTAAGTTTAATGGCCTCAAAAAAGGAAAATACCTTTTGCTTGAAAGAAGATATGTATACCAGGATTATGAAGATATTGATAATGAAAAAATAAGACTAGAAAAGCCGAAAGCAATGAAATTCTAGCCAATAACCTATAGAAAGAATCGATGTATCCTATAGGGGGCTGAGGAGTAATTAGAGTTGATAAAATCATGAAAAATTAGGTTAAATTAATTTAGAAAGGTATCTCAATATTTTTCACTTCCTGAATCCAAGTTGAATCTGGCCAGAATCGACTAGTTCCCCAAGCTTTAATGAAGTAGCTTGCTCACACTTTGAGAAATTCAATTGGTTTATAGCTACCCAATTTAATTCATCTTGGGTAATAATTCCACTAGATATGGAGGTTAAAAATAATGTACCAATACTCATTTGTAAGATGCCTCAGTGGGAATACGAAGCGGACCTTTTGCAGATCCCAATCATAAATTGTTTGATAGGCTTGAAGGGGTCTAATTCCATAGTCCTAAAAAATACCCGGAATGATTTGCCCAGTGAAGGCGTAAGTTCCTAGAGCAGAAAAGATACCGATCATCGCGCATCTTCCATTTAGCAGTTCAGAGGTTTTGTTCATTATTATGCGATATGTTAGTGATTTTGTTAAACAATTCCAGGGACGATCTGACCTGTTGATATGTATGCACCAACTAAAGCCCATAGTCCCATCATTGCGGCCCATCCATTAATGCGTTCAGCAAGAAACGGATTGGCAACAGCATCAAGTTGTGGAGAGTTTTTCATTGGAGAAAGGTGAAAAAATGTCGCTCGTCGATGAGCTGTGAAGAACTATAACGAATTATATTACGGAGTGTGACGGTTCGGCTTGCCGTATTTAGCCTAAGTATAGCTAAAATTGCTTTAGACTACCTACAATTAAAGCCTCTGGCCCACTTGTTTTTGGTATATATTTTTTATATTTATATTTTTTATTTAGACCCTCAACGTAAAAATTTAAAGGCAAATTTTACCTGGTACCTAAAATAGCTTCCTAGTTTGAGACATCGATCTGTTTTATTGTCAGGCATAGATTTCAATTTTGATTCACTATCTGACGTGGCTTTGAGGAAGCTAAAGATAGGTGAATATGATAAGTAAAACGTTTTAGAAAGCTCTAGCTATTCTTGCTTCTCCATTTGAGTTGATAGCTTTTAAGCTTTATATCCAAGCAGTTTCTTTCGTCACATTAATGAAGCTTGTCGAAAATAGGGATTTTAGGAGGCTTTGTATTACAAGGCTTTTGCCTCTTTTTTATAAAACCCCTTTCTTTGGTTTGTCTTTGTATGGTTGGTCTCCAATGTCAGGTGGCACGGTTTTGCTTTTCTCTGAGACGACGGCGCCTCCCATCCCACCCATTAAATTTTTAATCCATGCCTTAACCCTGGCAGTTACAGATTCAGCCATACCTTTCAATGGATTCAAGAACTAACTCAAATTAACTTCTTTTCTCGAACTCAACAATTCATTGGGAGGACGGTCTGCATAGTCAGCATAAGAGCTGTAAATGTCTTCGTAGAGTTGCTCAAGAAGTCATAGACATCGCTCTAGTTGTCGAAACTACGGGGTAATGCCCTCCTTTTTTCCATCTTGACGGATTGTGCAAGATCTCATTTGACTGGTTTTGTTAAGTCTTGGAGTCGAAACCATTGTCATTTTCTTTGTACGCATAGTTCAGTAGACAAAACCTTCGACAAGGTTTTCTTTATTGCTCCACTTGTTTCTGATTGGTTTCTCCTCTTTTCCCTTGATCATTTCTAAGTTGGATAAAGCTTCGCTGAGGCTCTCATTTTTGAGGCCTAAGCATTTCATACATGCAGGTTGAACAATCCTGGGATGTTTTCAAAAGAACGAATTAGCCACGCTTACAGTTGGTTTCTGTAATTGTGTTATCAATTCCTTCTTTATGGTTTTTTGACCATGTCTACTCAGGAGCTGCTAGAGGACTCTCTTCAGGACCCAGCAATAGGAGATACCTCCAGATTTCAATGGCATGCCACTCCAGTTGGAATTGCTGCATTGTGCAAAGAGAAGGAGGCTTGTCTTTCAGAAGATTTCTATGCGAATGCAATTACAGAGGGATTAGCAGTTGGGCTCGATCTCTCTAGGGAGGAAAGGGAATCCCATTACTCTAAAAAAGGCTTGGTAATTCTCTTTTACTCGTAGGAGTGAGGTTCTCTGTCTTGGATTGCTTTTCAATTTCAATTCGATTCTCATTACCTGAGAGAAGCTGATAGGCACACCAAGGGAAGTTTCCATAAGCCATTAGTGCATGCCATTCGTGGAGGGAATGGGAGGAATAACTTTTCATTTGTATTCAGTTTGGACTAAAGCAATACCTATTTTTTTTATTAAAAAGAGCTTTTATGGCGGATGAAAAAGCTATTGCAAAAACCTTTGGCATTGCGAGTGTTGTGTGAATCAACTGAATTTGGCAATCCAGTTGATTCGAGTTGTTTTTTACGAACTTAAAAATTAGAAGGTGGCTTTTCGCTATAGATGCTTGTATTGCAGTCGATTTGCTTTCTTCTGGCGAGCTCTATTGGCCCCACAAAAAAAAAAGGCCCCTCGCAAATGCTTTGGGCCTGGGTGATGGGGACACTATTTCTAAGCGACTTTGAGCCGTAATTCAAGTCCCAGATGCGACGTGATTTGGAATGCTTATTCCGCTACCTATGGTGTAGCTCTCTCTGAAAATTAAGGCTTAGTACTCATTACACAGAGTGATCTTCTTACTAGCCTCAGCGTGGCTGGGTGATGGGGATCAAACAGCTTACGAGGGTAAAAGCCTCCGTTCTGCATGCGGAGGCTTTTTATTTGGCTGAGTAGACTTTCTTGGCTAAAGCAATAAATTGTTTTCAGAGACCACTGCCTCTATTTCAAAAAAATATCCAAAACTTGTAACCAAGGAGCTTAGGTTCCTACATTCTGTTGATGTCAGTTTCTATAGCTGCAAAAGTATTTGTCCCGTTTAGCGGATTAGTTGCTGCCAAAGGCTTTAAAGCATTCAGTTTTGTCATCAGAGCCTCTTACTTAAAGATTCTCAAGAAATTTCCCTGGCTAATACTGATGCTTCTTGATTAGGGAATGCCCCAGTGAAGCTTGAAGAGAGTCCTTTGGAAAAAGAACCTCTATGAGTCATTCCTACCTAAAGGTGACACTCTTTTTTCTTCTTCAATGATTTATTAGACAATTAGCTCTCCGGGTGGGAGCCCTATTGAAATGCGAAAACGATTGCGAATGGGTTTGAACTATTCCTCCTGTTTAATTGGGGTAACAGCCTTTAATTTCTCATGAGTGAGCAGTTAA
This sequence comes from Prochlorococcus sp. MIT 1341, assembly GCF_034092415.1. NCBI lineage: Bacteria > Bacillati > Cyanobacteriota > Cyanophyceae > Synechococcales > Prochlorococcaceae > Prochlorococcus > Prochlorococcus sp. MIT 1341. The sequence goes on from NZ_CP139304.1 coordinate 1,670,988, forward strand.
TTGCATTCATATCAAAGGACTTGGATGAGAGGTTTCGGCTTTATAGTTTTTTTGATCAGGAACCCGCTCAAGAGAGCACGTGTAACAACTACCAGAATGGATAAACAAGCTAGGGCAACGCATAGAGGGCAGTGTGGAAATCCCATTTATTAGTAGCTCCAGAAAGTTGTATTTCCTTTCTAGCTTTTTAGCAGGCCTTTTCGAATAGTGTTTAGCTTGTGTTGATGAGCGATGGAAGAATTAATTAAAAGGTTGGCAGAGCTTCATAACAGAGCCCAATCTTGACAAGGCATTTTGCTATCCCAAGCCAAAAGATAACAAACCGCTTCTTTAGTGGTTTTCGCTCATTAAAAAAAAATATTTTTAGATCAAGTACTCACCCAATTACTCCAAGTATTAGTCTCGCTAAGCTATTTAGTTTGAACCTTCTCACCACAAGAACATTCTTCAAGGGGGCAAATAGAATTGATTCTCTCCCTTTTAATGAATTAGCCTTTTAAAGCTATCTAAATCAGATGACCGAAAAAAAGCCTTACATATGGAAAGACCTATTTGTTGATGCTGCAATTGTTGCTGTATTTCTTGGTGGAGCTCTTTTAATTATTGGCTCATTCCCAGAGTTTTTTGGGAAATTCCTTTCATTCTTGAAATAGAGGACTTTTAGCTTTGGGAGATGCTCCTAAAAACACTTATTGTTGATTCAGTTATGCCTCTATGGTGTTGCGTTCATAGGTTTGAATTAGCTGCAAAATTCGTGCTCCTGAGAAGTAGATGGAGGATGTCAAAAATAATTGGCTTCTTTAGAACGAGCCGAAGGCAGAACACCCAAATATCGAGACCAATCGAGAGTTTTAATTTGGATTAATTGAAATAGCTCGTTTTGCTAGGTGGAGAACTTTTGAAATGTCTTGCAAAGCTTTGAAAAGTTTAAGGGATCCCTTCTGATTTCTTGAAACTATTGTTTCTTATTGCTTATGTGGCCAGTAGTGGGTCTCTTGTCTATCGAGGTGCTCGGCGAGAGTTGTTAGTGCTTTGAATAAATTTTAAAGAGAAATTTGTGATATCCGTCAACCTTTTCGATAATTTAGTTAGAAGGTATGAAGAACCTATGGACTTACAAGAAGCAATAAAAAACCGGAGAACAATTCATTCTTTTAATACCAAGAAGGTTCCAGAAATAATTATTGAACGGGCAATAGAGGCAGCTAATTTTGCCCCTTGCCATATGCATACTTTTCCATGGCGTTTTACTAGCCTCCAAATGCAGAAAAGACAATTGCTTGTCCAGTTAGCTTTAGAGCTCAAGTTTGAGAATTGTTCACCAGATCAAATTAGCAAGGGGAAAATCTTAAAAAAGATGCTGAATCCCTCTCACCTGCTTGTCGTTAGTCAGGTAGTTAATGCTGATCCCAAAAGGAAGTTAGAAGATTATGCGGCTTGTGCGTGCGCCATCCAAAATCTATCTCTTTCACTTGTGGGCGAGGGTGTAGGGAGTAAATGGTCCACTGGAAAAATTACTACAGATAAAAATACCTATAAAATTGTTGGGATTGATCAGGGTGAAGAAGAAATTATTGGTTTTATATGGGTTGGATATGGCGAAGCACCTCTTGAAATAAAACGGCCTTTAATTTCGTCTATTTTTCGACGATAATGGCTCTGTAGTTATTAATCCAACCAGGTTTCATAAAGCTTAGAAGGAAATTTTGATTCTCAGTAAAGTCTTGCCATCACTTTAAAAGGCTTTCAAATTAGCTAATGCGAAAGTATTTTTGTCCCATTGGAGCTACAGGCTTCAATTTGATTATTGAGACTCTTCTTTTATCCATTCTCTATACCATTGACGATCGTCAAGCCACCGAATTATTGGCCAATTAATAAGAGTGGTAAGAATTAGAATTAGGAAATTTGAAAATTGCTCAGAGAAATTAGCAAAAAGAAGAGTTGGGACAACAGCCATTATTGCTGCTGTAAGCAAAGCTCTTCTAGGGGACATTTTCCTACGCATTGTTTTGTTTGCTGAAAAGTTTGAATAGAATTTTTTGAGTGAAGGTTCTGGTTTCTTCTAATATCGCGTGTATTAAAATTCCTAAATGGAAATTTACATAGCTAAAAGTATCTATTGTATCTACTCGGGTGGAAGTTAAACATGCTTGTGAGGAGCTAAAGGTTCATAATAACGCTTAGGTCACGCTCATAAGAAGGATGACTTAAGAAATGTAATCCAATTATTCTTTACACGTGTTTTCTCTGCCCCGGAGACAAGTATTTGCTGGAAAAGTGTAAGATATGCTAATTCATCCTGGCTCATAAGGTTTGTTTGGCATTATTTCTGCTTTATTAGCAGCCAGTTCTTGGACATATGCTTGTTTCTTATGGAGGCAGCAGACCAAATGGTTTTCTGCTTTACAAATTAATATTATAAAGAATATAATTGCATTCGTAGTATTCTTTCCAGCCTTATTAATTTTTGATTTTGATTCAAGCTTTAAAGCGATATTTATTCTTTTACTAAGTGGTATCATCGGAATAGCTTTAGGTGATTCTTTTTATATAACTTCGTTGAAGATAATAGGAACACGTAGAACTCTTACCGTTGAAGCTTTTTCCCCGATTTGTGCAACGATTTTAGGCTCTGTGATTTTACAGGAAATGCCATCATTAAAAGTATCTGCAGGTATTTTCATAGTAAGCATTTCTTTGCTAGGTGTGGCACTTCATAGAACGAAAAGTAATCAGATTTTGGAAGCTAATATCTCTAAAATGAAAGGCTTTGCTTTTGCTTTTCTTTCTGTATTATGTGCTGTGATTGCAGCAACTTTGTCAAGGTTCGTACTCACAAATTCTGATCTAAACCCATTCCAAACTACGGAGATTAGATTGCTCGGTGGTATTATCGGCTTATTCCCCTTTATTGAGAGGGATTTAATTACATCAATAAAAAAATTGCCTTCAAAAAACAAGTCTAGCCTTATAAAGGCAACTTTTTTGGGGACAAATTTAGGAATATTGTTTCAGCAAAATGTTTTTAGAACATTACCTCTTGGATTAGGGTGGACACTCTTGAGTACATCGCCTGTAATTTCACTTTTTGTAGCAAAAGAAGAAGGAGAGAAGCTTGATTGGGAAACTTTACTTTTAACTACAATGACAATATTTGGTATTGGAATAGTTTTGATCTGATTGATTTTGAGACTATTAAAAGCTTCAGATCGAAATTCAGGTAGTACAAGAACATTCGATACATATTTTGTTTTCACTGGATATTGGTTTTTTGTTATATTCGGAACTCTCTTTTAAAGTTGAACTAAAGTATATTCATATATTCACTTCAACCTGATTTTCCCTTGACTAATTATTTGATAACAGGCTCAAACCGAGGAATAGGATTGGAATATTGTCGTCAACTGAAAAAAAGAGGACATGATGTTATTGCCACATGCCGAGACTCTTCTCCCGAATTAGATCAACTTGGAGTAAGAGTTGAATCAGGGGTTGATATTACCTCAGGAGCATCTGTGGTGAAGCTTAAAGAGAAGTTAGAAGGCAAGTGCATAGATGTTTTGATTCAAAATGCAGGTATTGCAGAATTTAATTCTTTATCAAATCTTGACCCTGAAAGTGTTATTCGTCAGTTTGAGGTGAATGCATTAAGTCCTTTATGCCTTACACATGCATTTCTTGGAAATATGAGAATGGGCTCCAAAGTTGCACTTATGACAAGCCGGATGGGATCCATCGAGGACAATGCATCTGGTGGCTCTTATGGCTATCGGATGTCTAAGGTTGCACTTTGTATGGTAGGCAAATCTTTATCAATTGACCTAAAGTCACGAGGAATTGCTGTGGCTATTTTGCATCCTGGCTTAGTAAGTACACGGATGACCGGGTTTACTCCTAACGGGATTACCCCAGAACAATCAGTTAATGGACTTCTTTCAAGAATTGACTTATTAACACTTGAGAATTCAGGTACTTTTTGGCACTCTAATGGAGAAATTCTTCCTTGGTAATTTCTTTTGAGCTAGTCAGCTTTTGATAGGACCATCATAAAATATCTATGCTTTTCCTATAAGTTTTCGCCTTATTAAACAGTATTTTTTCCTTTCTAATAGGAGATTTTTCTCAAATCCATTCATTTAGGGTAAGCAACTTTGGATTTAATACACCTTCAAGTTCCTGACTTTTTGGATTCATTCATATAGGCCTCTAAGGCATAATGGTTATATAGAAGAAACTGGATCCTAATCCAACTATCGACTTTCGCTATTCACTTTAGTAAAAGTTTCTAAACTTGTACACGCAACATCATGGTAAAGAAATGAATTTAACCAAGTTTTTATTTATAGATATTGTATTGGTCATGGCAGGCCTTTCTTTGTGGATTATGGCTCATGCGCATAAAGGAAAAAGTCTATTGCTAAACAATTTGAAAGATGGCGAGGAGATAGATCTATCTGCTTTGAAACTTCCTAACCAGCAAAAATTGCTAGAGCTTGAAGCTATCGCGCGCAAAGATGGAAGTGGCATTTCATCTGAATCTTTAATTGGCCTCTGGCAATTTATTTCGGTGTGGAAGCAAGCAAATGATCAGGAAGATCTTTTTATGAGTGCATTATTGCGACTATTTTCAGCAAGCTTGGACATCAAAAAAGGTGAGGCGAACCAGTTTGTTATTGCAAACTCCATTCAATTTGGATTTCTTTCAATACGATTTAAGGGTTCTGGTAATTTAAAAGGTAAACAACCTTTATTACCCTTCTTTTTTGATTGTATAGAGTTTAAAGCCGGCTCCAGTGTTGTTTTCAGTCGGTTTTTGCCAAAACCAGATGAAATGAATATGCCTTTTTTTGCATTGATTTCAATAGAGCAAAATGGTAAATGGCTTTCAGCTAGAGGACGAGGGGGTGGACTTGCACTATGGGTTAAAGGTTAAAAATAAATGTTTCTATACCTTTGCGTTTGTGCTTCTTGATCCTGCATAGGAGAGTGTTTTTAGGATGGCTTTCTTCCATTCTTGAGAGTTAAATTGATGGGCATATCCATGACCAGGCAATATCCAGCTGACGTCGAGACCGATAAGCCGTTCTACTGATTTCAATTGCTCGTTCCAATCCCACCAGCAATATTCTTTTGAAGCTATTAAAGCACCTTTTTTAGGATTCCACCAAAGGTGATCTCCACTAAAAAGAATTTGTTTTTGATCTCCAAGTAAAGCAACCATTGATCCCTTGGTATGCCCGGGTGTGGGAATTAAACTAAGGTTCTTACCTAGAGGAAGATCAGCTAAGCCTATTACTTTTTTTTCTGCTTCAGGTGCTGCATCTGCATCATTTTGATGAATCCATCTTTCGCAGTTGAAAGCTTTAGCCCAATAGGCATGGTCTGCTACATCATCACGATGAGTGAGCACGATCTGGCTAATCCCACCCATCTTTTTGATTTGTCTAGCAAGTGGAGCACTCCAGCGAGGGGAATCGATAAGTACATTTCCATCTGATTTGACAATCAGCCAACTACTGGCACCAAAACTACGCTTGGAACTCCAACCGCAATAATGGATTTCACCAGCAGGATGTTTTGTGACCAATATTGGGAAAACATCAGCCGGAATGCTTTTAGTTAATTCTTTTGGGGCGCCGATTGCTGCTACAGGACAATCGACCATGGCTAAAAGAGCCTTGTTAATTTCTTTTTGATTTTTTGGTTGCGTGTGGACGAAAGAATTACTCTCTGATTGTGAAAAGTGTTCTGGGTCTATATGCCAACAACTGCCACAATCAATGCAACTTGAGTCCACGAAAAATGGACCTGGTGAATTCTGCCTGAGGCGATCGTTTAGTCGAGCCATAGTAATTTACTTACCAAATTTATCCGGTAGGCTTTGCTCCATATATTGTTTATTAAAGTTTGAATAGAGACCTCTGATCATTTTAGGAACTTTGCTTTTGAGAAATCCTCTTTTGAATTGTCCAGTAGGTGATTTCATTAATTCTAAGCAATTTTGGCGAAAGTTGCTTTTTAGAAAAGGTATTTTTAAGAGTATACTTTAGGGTAGAGGTCGTTTCATTCTGTTGGAAATCTGGAAATATTTATTCGGTACTCATTAATCTCTTCTTTCTATCCAAGATATCACTTGCTACTAAGTTGATAACTTAGGCATATATATGAATATTATTTGTTAGTCACTAATTTTTTGAGCTCTTTTATTCTAAATACTTTAATTATCGTTCTGATTACAGGCAATATTTTATGTATATTCAGAAGGAAATACTTCCTAAAATAGCAATAAAAACTCTTGTATTGACCACTATAATTGTAAAATGAGTATTCATATATCCAATTTACTAGCCATTTTGTTTTATTAGTAATTGGCCTGTCCTTATCATCAAAAATATGTACAGTTTGCTTATAACCCCAATAAAATTTTCTTTGCTGAGTTATTTCTAGGTTATTCAGAATATCAAGACTAGGTATCTCTTCAAAATTATATCTTAAGTCTACCCATTTAAACTTAGGGATGTCTCTAAAACTACAATAAGCTCTTAATGCAGTAATCCAATTCATAGAAGGATTGATTTTCAAGACTTCTTTGTATCTTTTACCTAAAACAGCATTTCCACTTAGATAGGGGGATATTGTCCAGAATTCTGGATTAAAAAGAGCTTCTAGCACATTGGTCTCACCAAATAAAACCATATCACCAAGCCATTGGTGCATAGCACTTTCCTGACTTATTAAAAGTAGTTTGTTTTCATCTTTTAAGACTTTTTGGCAGTATTTACAAATATTTTCTCTGAGAATGACTGAATCTCCCCTATATTTAAATATGCGTTCAAACCCTTTCTCTTTAGCATGTAAAATTCCTTTGTAAATCATTTCTGGGAACCCATTACCTGGGAATTCTCTGTTAACGTCATTCCAAATTATTGAATCGCACGCATCGATTGTCTTTTTGCTGGGGTAGGTTCCTGAGCCTGAAATAATAATGTATGAATCAGGATTTAATTCCCGGCATTTTCTTGCCGACATCTCTAACATCATTTTAAATTTGTACCTATCTTCAGTCAGCCATACCTGACTGATTAAAATACAATTATCTTTAGAATTCATAATTAAAATTATCTATATCATCTTTATATATATTCCCGATTATGTCCCTGGATGCGTTGTCATAATACTTTCTGTAATTCTCTACTTTAACCTTTGACTTCATTCCATGTCCCAATTCGCCTAAGAAAGTCAAGCCAATTTCTTCTGTTAGGTTTAGCCAGTCTGAATATAAATTTTCGAATCTACCTATAAAATCTAGTTTATTTTTGCCATCTATGGATGTGAAATGAATTTGGGGCTTGAAATGAGCTTCATTCCTCCACTCAGAATCTCCAAATCTATGTACAAAGTCTGAAAAGGTTTTTGTTTGAAAAAATAATGTTTTATATTTTTTCTCAAGAAAAGAATAGTTCATGAGTTTCTGGTTACCATTTCTGCCGTATGCCATATCGTTATAAAGTGAGACAAATCGATCCCATGGATTTCTCACAAAAGCAAATTTATAGTAATCATCTAGATTTAAACTAGATTAATATAGGGACAAATCTTGGATGCCCATATGGTGAAACCTAGGCTCCGGATGAATGTAATGGTTTAAAATTTCATTTATGCTAGTAGATGCAACTTTTGCTGTACAAATAAAAATATACTTCTTCCTTGCTCTTGGGTAAGCCTCCCAGTCTTTTAGTTCCCTCATGTCTGTCAAGGTATAACCTCTAAGATGAGGAATGTTTTTAAATAGTGGGTTTAGCCTTCGCTTTAATTTAGACATTTTATTATTACAAATTTGATTATAGTAATCTTCTTTATTTATTAGTTTGAACTCTGTTCTCTACGGTCAATACAATAATCGCTATCACTAATAATAGGCATAATAGTTAGGCTGATTCCATAAGATTAACATACAATTAATCCAAAGGTTCTAGAAAAGCAAAAGTAAGGTTTTAATTACAACACAAAGAAGATATTGTAATATCATAATCTTATTTTATCTCTTATCAGTCTCTATAATAGTTAGGAATTCATACAATGATTAGAATAGGCGTACTAGGATTTTCATAAATTCCATCTAGTAGAGATGCTGGAAACCCTTCTTTATCTCTTTTCTTGAGCTCAAATACCCTTTCTCACCATTCATTTGGTCTGCTTAGTTACGAGCATTGTGCTATTTCTTGACCTGCCAATCTACTTAGAAGCCTCTAAGGCTTCATTTTGTAATGTTAATAGCCAGCAGGATAGAGGTTGATTTGGTTTTTCAACGACACATAACTTAAAACCTGAAATAGCCAGGCCTGAGGTCTTAATGGGATCCGTTGGGCGATGCCAAGGAAGAGAAATTAAACTTTTCGTGTTTATATCACTACTCCGTAAGGCACTCCCAATTCAAGTATCACTTGTTAGAATCATTAGAAACTAAGTTGAACAATGGATTGGGACTCTGCCAGGAATCACTGTAAAGATCGAAACTGGGATTGGTCGTTAGATTTTATTAATCAAGTCCAAAAAGAGATGCAAGAGCTCGAAGAAAAGGTTAAAAAACTGGAGGACCAGCAGAAAGCTCAGCGATTGTATGATGCATGTACTTACTAATGGTGTTGCTAACACAGCAATCTCAATAGTATTAATTATTAGTGAATCTTTAGCTACTCCTATCCTTAATGATAGGCCAACTCCTTAGCCTTCATGTAATGCTTCTAACAATATAAATTCGATACTAAATTTATATTGTTACCGATAAAAAATAATGTCCTCTTTATTTCTACTACCTTAAACTATATGTATTCAATTTAGTAACGCTGAATTTTTTGTAAATCCTGCTTTTTGATTCCCTGTAATTTTATTATCTTAATTATGAATATTTTAAAAAAGACTCAACTGAAAAGTTGGTTTATCTTGAATTGGTGTTGCTATCCACTCCTCTGGACTCCATCCATTTATCAATGACTCTAGTCTCCTCAACTCCGCAACATTTTTATTTGGAGCTATCCAATCTTTTTCTAATCCATTTGGTATGATAACTGGCATTCTGTTATGAAGTTGCTTCATTAAAGTGTTTGGATTGGTTGTTAATATACAGCAAGTTTCAAGCTCACTGCCTTCAGGACTCATCCATCGATTCCAAATGCCTGCGAGCCAAAATGGTTGATAGTCTTTCCTGCTTATGCGATGACCTTTCTCAAAAAAACCACTAGCAGGCAACAGACATCTTTTATACCTCCAACTCCCTCTGAATAATTTCTTCTCTTTAACAGTTTCTACCCTTGCATTGAAAGGTTTTGGCTTAGATGGGTCGAAAGGGTCTTTTGCCCATTCTGAAATAAAACCCCAAAGCATGAAACAAGATGATACTTTGCCCTCATCCCTTAGTACAAGTACAGGATCATTTGGTCTGATTAATTCCTGTTGTGAGTAGTTTTTTTCAAAACTTTTTGGAAGATTTTCCTTTAAAATTAATGGTAGTTTCTCGAATTGGGTCTTGAGCTCATATCGTCCACACATAATTGGATTAAAACCGAACTAGTTAGTTTTTATAAGTGATTACGTTACACTTTATACTCTTTTTAATCATTATTCGGTTTGTGTGACAATAAACCTTAAATAGTTTAAGTATTTTTTTTCTCACATTTACATTCGAAGTGTTTTCCTTATGAACCTTTTGATTAAGCATAGTGATTTTGTTTGTTCCCAAAGAGGAGGGAAGTGATGATTTCTTTGCCGTCAGCTTTCTTAGCGATCCGATATTTAAGACTATTTAGGGTTAATGCCTTAGCTGATCTGTGTCAAAAAGAAAAGGATTCCTTTAGAGAGAACCCATCCAATCAATAAACAGATTGCAACCGTCTTTAGTGAATCCATTCGATTCGTCTAAAAAATGAGCAAATTCATCTTATAGGTATTGGCCTGTAGCCTCTCTCATAGATTTATAAATAGAGGCCTGTGAGTAACCTTTTACTGAGAATGTAAGTGTGAAATACAGATTCTTACTGTTGTTATAACCCTCTTTATATAGGCTTTCAGCCTTTGAGAACTGTACTGGTAAGACTAATGTCTCAAAACAAGCACGAAAAGATTTCCTAATACCGCTTAATTCTCCTGATTAATTCCTTTCTTTCATTACTTTAGACATTATCAAATGTTATACGCTATTGAGAAATGCTTGCCTTGCGCCTTTATTAGCTATAAATAAGTAAAGATCACATTGCTGATATGTATAAGGCCATAGATGGCACGCTTTTTCAGACCAATTGGCGTTGCAAGCTCCATAACTCAATTCTACGCAGTAATGGACGTAGTACAATCCAACAAAATATAAGACTGCTAAAACAACATCCTGAGAAAGTTGGTGGAAATAAAGAAACTGCAAAAGAACTAATTGAACTCCTTGAGGGCATTTCTGACGACCAAGCCTGGTTAGTTGCGAAAGCAATGGCAGGATTATCTCTAGAAAAAGCCCTTGAGACTGTTAACTCGATGCGCATCTAAACTTTCGTACCATTTGTTATTACTGGAAATTGCGCATTAACTTTTAGCATTTAACCCTGCTAAAGTAATGCTTGTCTATGTTTATTAATTGCCAACTGTATGATTTATTCAAAGATACGGAATGTCTTTTGCCTAGAGATCTTGCTTAATGCCTAGTAGGCTCAGAATCTTAACAGGTTTAGTTTGCATTGACTGATACATTGAGTATAATTCTTTCATGAATGCCGTTAGGTATTGTTTTTGCACTGATAGTTAGTGAAAACCAATGTCTATTGACCCAGAAGTGATTCCCCCCTTCAAGTCCTTCAGGTGATAATTCTATCCTCTTTATACCTAAATGGGTGTTTTACGGGTTTATTTGTTTGGGAACTCTTTTTTCGTGGGGATACTAAAAATACTTCTACCATTTATCTTGATGGGTCTTGCTTTAGGCTTCATTTGGAAGAAAGCTACGTCTTATTGAACCAATAACATTTAGTTTAAATTCCTAGATATGCAAACAAGCTTTATTTTTTTATTGTTAACTTCATCATAAATGTTAGAGAATATCAAGCCTTCTTTATAAGGACTATTTAGTTAAAGAGTGGTTGCCAATCTTCTGTTTTGATTGCTTTCTAAGTTTGGAGAAAATTTAGATGGAGGCTTCAAATCTTCTTAGCATGGCTGATTAGGCTAGAAGGTAGGATTTCATTAGGAAATAAGAGGTATTTAAATTAATCAATTTGTAGTTTTGAAGAAATCGCTCCGGATGGATCAGTCTTCTTTGCTTCATTCAACGAATCTTAAACCAGACGAACCCCCATTCTTTTACAATGAGTACAGAACTGGGAAAGCAAAACGGCCTCTGATGCTAAAACCAGAACCCCTGCTATTTTTTTTGATTATTTTAGTCGCAGGATCCCTAGCTGTTTTTTCCTTGGTTCAAATCCTAAGACAAATGTTAAACAGGCAGATTGCCGAACAAATTGAAAAGATTGTCCCTTTAAAAAGATTTAGAAGCCGTATAGAAGTCAGGATTAAATGGCAGTAGGTGAATTAAATGTGGTACTTAATTTTCTATATATTTACTTTAAGATTAAAATTTTAAGGTTTAAAAAACAATAAAGTTTAAATATTTTTCTGAGTCTTTTCCCCCATTTGTGTTCCGTCCCTTTAACTTACTTTCACAAGAAATGGATTTATACTTTACCAGTGGTTGACTAGTACATCAAAATTCTTTAAAAAGATTAATTGTTATCTTGCTGAATGTTAGGTCATGTTAATCTTAGGCTAATGTGACTCACATTCACTCAGTTCAAGGGGTTTAATTAAAGTTATTGTGGCTATAACAAAGCTCACTTTCCTATTTGATGGTGGTTGTCCTTTTTGTCGAAGAGAGGTCTCATTTCTTAGATCTAGAGACAACATGAAGAGTATTGCATTCGTAGATATTAATTCTCCTTGCTATAACCCTGATTTTTATAGCGGGATTAGTTATCGAGAGGGGATGGGAAGAATTCATGCAATCACTTCTTCTGGAGAAGTTTTAAAGGGTGTGCAAGTGTTTCGTGAAGCATATCGATTGGTTGGGCTGGGTTGGGTCTACTCTCCAGCTACGTGGCCATTGTTAGGAGCTTTGCTTGATGGAATTTATAACTTTTGGGCACGTTGGAGGCTTCCTTTTTCCCTACGCCCCTCATTGGATGAACTTTGCAAGCGACGTGAGAAGATTGATCTTTAATTATTTCACTTGTAGATCTGCTCTGAGAGTTGTTTATTTGAAGTTGATTTTATCTGGCCAAGTTCGATAAAATAACAATCGTTGAATTCTATTTTAAAAGATAATTGCAAGCAGGACTCAATGCTGTAGCCCAGGAGAAGCCCCCCACCTGAATCGGAATTCTACATGGGTTACTCATCTTTGAAAAATGCCAATTTTCTGTTTATTTGTTCAATAAGTTCGTTCTGGTGGAGTGAATATCCAATTGTGGTAACAGAATGAGAACTGTACCTGCAAAGCTTGTGGGTAGAAACTCCTATGGGCTATAAATGCAATCAATTTTTGTTTTTGGTAATGCAGTCTCAAGGTGGTTTATCAGACGTTGGTTTTGTGGAACGGATAAAACAGGTTTCTGAAAACAAATGGGAAAGCCTTAGTGACCGTCAAAGGAAATATGCCAAAAAGGTATGGGGAGTAATGACCTACAAATGGCGATGGCAGATTGCAATGAATGTTCCATACCTTGCAATTTTTGCTTTGGACAGGACTGTTCCGACGGTCCATGAATTTGACATGGCTTTGTTGGCCACCATCACTTCTAAACTCCCAATACCTGCTTTCATGTCTGCATGGTTGGGACTTGGCTGAGTTTTCAGGTCGGCACAATTATCTATAGGCTTATTGATTAAGTTAAGGGTTGTTGGAAATCAAGAAAAAAAGACCCCCTTGCGTAACACGCATCGGGCCATTGTGATGGGGAACTTATTTTTTAAGAGAGATTGAGCCGGAAATCAACCCCCCAAGTAGTGTTTTTTCTTTCAGACATATAAGTTGACTCATCAAGAACGTACGTGTGCCTCCCCTTGACACTGATTATCCTCATTTCAGCGGCCGGCTGATTGGATTGGACTCATGTTGGGTCGGTATAAGAAAGCCTCTGTTTTACTAGTCAATGTGTTGCCTGGGAGGCTCCTGCATTACTTGAAAGATTCAGTTTTCAATCCTGTTGATTGCAGCTCGTGATTTCTTTAGGATTTCGCCCTGTAGAGAGACAAACCCAAGGACCGGGGCTTTACTTTGCGCAGCATCACTTAATAGATATTTTAAAGATTCCTTAATTGCCTCAGTTTTTGAGCCATTACCAGTTCTATATGCCAACACCCAAGTAAGAGTGGCTATGGGGTATGCATTTTTTGCTTTTGGATTGGGATTGTTGCCAGCGAGGTTTTGATCAAGCCTGATGCTATTTAAAGCAGCGGACCCAGTTTTTGTGCTTGGCTTCAAAAATTGTCCTGAAAGATTCTGCAACGCTGCTGCTTTAACAATTCCCTTGATATAGGACTGATTAATATACCCAATTGCACCAGGGGTATTACGAATAATTCCTGCGACTCCTGCATTGCCTTTCCCCCCAACACCAGCAGGCCAATTGACAGATTTGCCAGTGCCAAGAGTCCATTCTCTCGAGAAAGCCCTCATGGAATTGGTGAAGGCTTTAGTTGTCCCAGATCCATCTGAGCGATGGGCCCAAATAAGTTTTCCTGCTGGGCAACCCAATTCACTCCAGTCTTTGATAATTCCCATAGCAACTCTTACTGCTTGGGTTTGGGTCAATTTCAGTTCACAATCATAGTTATATCCAAATGCAATAGTTCCTCCGACCATGGGGATTTGAACTAAACCTCGAGTAACTTTCGCAATGTCTTTTGACGTCATTGGATCGTCCGATGCCCCAAAGTCAACAGTTTGGTCAATAAAAGCTTTGCGACCTGATCCTGATCCAATTGCCTGATAGTTGACCTTGGGCCCGTCAGATTTGGCTAGATCAGAAAACCAACGCGTATAGACCTTTGCAGGGAAAGTTGCTCCAGCACTGCTAAGACGAATGTTGGGATTGTTTCTTGTTGAATTACAAGAAGTAATACCAGCACTAAGGGCAAGCAGGGAAGAAAAAATTAGGACCTTCTTTGGGAAGGACATTTGCCTGAAGATAGCTGCTCTATAGATTAATCAATATGCATTGATTAGATCAAGAAACCTATTTGCTCTAATGGGGGATTAAACCTGAATACTTTGGCCTTTATTCTTTTGTAGCTTTTTTTCTCTCTTTATACTTGCAAGATGGGCAAGATTGAAGCAGTTTAGGTATTGATTTCATGTTGCTTCGAACATCTTTCACATAGACCATAGAATTCAAGTGTATGAAACAATAATTGAAATTTTTTTGTTTGATTCTTTGGCAATTGAAGGTCTTTAACTGGGCAATAACTCAAAACCTGTGTTTGACCACAATCAACACATGTCAAATGGTGTTGGTCTCTATCCAAAGGTGAATATAGAACTTCTCCTGATGGTAGGTGACGGGATCGCACCATCCCTTTTTGCTGAAGTTCATGCAGATTGCGATAAACCGTAGCCAATCCCATGTTTGTTGAGCCATCTTGCAATTTACGGTGTAATTGTTGCCCGCTCATTTCGTCTTGGCATTTTTCAAGCTCCTCTAAGATTTGGTTTTGTCGAGTAGTAACTCTTGAGCTTTTTTTGATCATTCACATGCGCCGAATCAAGACCTTTCCTATACATTAGGCCTTTTTATTGGAGTAGTGGTTATCTCCATGATCATTCTTCTTATGAAATTTTGTATTTGTAAAATTTTAATATCAATCTCTGAGGTGCCTAACCAAGATTGCTTTGCCTAAAATGATCCCTAGCATTTGTTTATAGATCATTTCAATTATATCCAGATAATTCGAGGGAGATTGATAGCTTTTAGGAGGCGGTACTGTGATTACATCAGCTTCTAAACACTTAAATAAGGCTTACTGGACTGGTGTCAAGGTAGGAATGCCTTCAGCTGAAGCAACGCTTACCCCCATCACTGCTGATTTGTTTCCGGTGTTCCCCATTGTGTGAGGAGGAGTTTTAGCACCTAAAACAAAAGAGTCACCTTCTAGAAAAGTTTCGCTCTGCCCACTGTCTTTTGTAAGTTTTAATTGTCCTTTTTCAATGTGACCAGTTAAAGGGGTTGGATGGGAGTGAAGAGGGATTTCGGCGCCTGCTTGAACTTCAACTCTATAAAGACGCATTTCAGCTTTGCCTTTTTTGGTATGAGAAGCTATCACCTTCAATTGTTTTTGTGCTGGTGAATACCTCCTGAACGTCTACAGGAGATTCAGCAGCATTAGCAACAATTGGCGCAAATGGCATTACGACAAAGGCCATAGCGATGAAAAATTTTTTAAGCATAGATTAAGGAGCATTTTTAGAGATCTTATCTGTTTTACCTTAGGTGCTAATTAAATATTCTCTTTCATTAGAATTGGCTTTTTCTAAACAGGCTTTTTGAGCGGAAACCATTTTTCTGTTTCTTTAAGGGAATGGGAAATAGCTATCTACCGTATAAGAAATCTAAAGAAGCCAGCAGTGGAACTTCGTTAATCACTGCATACGCTTGCCTGCGGATTTCTTAGAGGAGATGCAATTTCTCAAGAATATAGGTATGGGGAAAGCTATATCTGTCGATTTATTCCCTTGAGGACTGGCTGGCTGTTTTTTGATTATTCTTGGAATTACAGCTAAATAAAGAGGGTTATAAATTGATTGATAATGACTATTCAATAGCTGAATAGAAACTCGCTCATTCATTGGCAAGCTTTTTCATTTCACCTGATACACCTTGGAACGCCCATTGCATTTCCTAACCCCCCATGAGATGGGAGCATTGGACTTTGCTATTTCTTGTTCTACGCATATGTTTTGATTATCCGCCCATTGAGCCAGTGGGCGTAGGCTCATCGTTATCAAGAGAAGGCATAAAGCACATAACAACAGAGCAAATCCATTCAATAGTTTTATCCAATCAAAATTTTTGTTATTTGGAGTTTCGGTCATCAATATCTAATGGCATGAGCCAAGTTATTTCTCACCCTATTTTCACAAACCATTTTTTGCAACTTTTGTAATTAGAGTCATCTTTCGCTCCTCCCCTTGATTTCATTGGAGCTGTCAAAGGACTTAAAACTTTGTGATCATTGATAAATGACTACTAAAAACGAGAAAATGGAGTTATATCCTTAAATCGATTGAAATGCCTTCTTCAGTAGTTTTGTTGTTATACCTCCTTGCAGGTGCATCACTGGGTGGGGTAATGCTTCTTACGGGTATCCCTGCTGGCCCGCTTTTAGGAGCAATATTAGGAGCCGGATTGTTAAGTATTAGTGGTCAGCTTGAGATTGCGGCCTGGCCTTTAGGAACCAAAACAGTACTTGGGATAGGGATAGGAACAGTTATTGGGACGGGAATTAATAGAGAAACACTCGAGGAGTTGCAATTGCTTTGGAAACCAGCCTTAGTGATTACCTTTACCCTTCTGATAACTGGAATTCTAGTTGGTCTATTAATTAGTAGGTTCCTTGGGGTCGAGAAAATCGTAGCTCTCTTAGGAGCTGCCCCTGGAGGGACTATAGGGATGAGCCTGGTTGGGGCAGAGTTTGGTGTGGGTGCAGCTGTTGCGGCTCTGCATGCAGTGAGATTAATAACGGTTTTGTTTTTGATACCTGCAATAGTCAATTTCCTGGCACCAGTGGGAGGTCCTGATGCTCTTAAATAACACCTTGGACTTGCTCTAACCTCCCCTTAATTGACTTGAGGGGAGGTTAGAGCAAGTCCCATATTCTCAGTTTTATTATTAGCTAATAAAACTGCTTTAGAATTTTGTCCCAAGATTTAACTTGTAAACATGTTCTTGGCTAGGTTCTTTTATTTCATCAAATATGTTTTCATAGCTGAAAGATGTATAGAGACTTGATTTGTTTGAGGGGAAGAACCTTATAGCCGTTAAGAATTTGTTGCTTTTATAAGAATCTCTAGCAAGCTCTGCGTTAAATGTATTCTGAATTAATAATTCTATATTTTGACTGATTGATGCTTCGAAATTAGACCCAAAGGATGCTCCTGGACGAATATCACCACAGCTTGATTCTTTAGAGCAGTTTACCCCACCATTGATCCAGTCGAGAGATGGGCCAGCTGATAAGAGAAGAATTGCTTTAGAAGTTTCAATTAACTTATACGCAACACCTGCAGAGGTGCTGATATCATTAACTCCTACTTTATTTAATTCATTGTATTCATAACTAGTAGATAAATAAGAAGTCCATCGATCCTTTAATGAGCTATCAAGTCTAACTTTTGTAAAAGCTTTTTTTATTGCCGTAATGTCTTCCTTCCCTGACTTTGAAGTCTTCTTGAAATCATATCTAGTATTTAAGTTTAGTTCTTTGGCTTTCTCTTTGTATTTTGCATTTATTTCTAGAAGATATCCTAATGAATTGCTTGATGTTGTACTTGAACCATCAAGACCTACCTCTATGTTCCCGTTCCATGGGTTTGTTTTGGGAAGTAGAATATCAGAAGATTTTATTTCGATTTTACCTAGATGTTTATGCAGGATCACTTTTAGATCATTTGTACTCTCACCCTTTAGCAATTTTCCCGAGATTGAATCTCCATTTAAAAGTTGGTAGATAACCTGTTCAGCTTTAGCAGACCTTTGTAAGGTAAAAGCAAAATCTGCTAAAATCAACAAAAAGATAAATGCTTTAGCGGCCTTCAAGGATTAGTGAGCTTCTTGTCTCTCAAGATGCAATATGAGTGAGCAAAGAGCTAGGTCTAGGTCAACAAATGTATAGATGAATCTTTGCTGCAATTAGTTAATCCAATCGATCCGTAAAACTTTTAGGTAAGTCTGATTAGCCTTAAAGCATTATTCTTGAACCCCTCGTCTCAAAGCTTTGCTTCCTGAGATTTTGTGGTTGATTATATTGATGCCCCTCCACATAGAAGGGTTTGAACTGTAAAAAGCTCGAATTTATACCTCTTGCCTTTGATTAATTACCTTTATGAAATCCTACTATATTCAACGAGAGTTCTCTCTATTGTTTGCTATGGACTTTCAGAATAATTATCAAGACAGTAGAGATTTTAATTTAAATAATCAGGGTTTAGGGATTTATAATTGAATTTGTGCTCGAACAGGAAAATCGAAATTTGCCTTAGCATTCAGCTCACTTAGTTCAATTACTACCGAGAGCCCAGAGATTTTTCTGCCATTAGTTTCTAATATTTTAGAAACGCAGCTTACTGTACCACCCGTTGCCAATAGGTCATCAACAATTGCAAATTTTTTAAAAGCATCTAAAGAGTCTTTTTGAATTGATAGACAATTACTTCCGTATTCAAGGTTATAGGATTGACTAATAAGATCACCAGGCAGTTTCCCAGGTTTCCTGGCCAAAATTAATGGTTTAACTGCTTTAATTGCAATGCTAGACCCTAGCAAAAAACCTCTAGCATCTATTGCAATTATCGCATCACATTGATTGAAAATAGGGTCGGATGCCATCTGCTCGATCAGCCTAGAATATAACTTTGGCTTGGCGAAGATGGGAAGCATGTCTTTAAAAAATATCCCTTCTTTGGGGAAATTAGGGTAAGTTTTGATTTCTTTTTTGAGTTCATCAGATAACATAAACTTTCCTTTGATAAGTAAGTTAAATTCAGTAAAAAGTGAAAAATTAGCTGGCATCAAAAGATTTTATCTTGGCGGAGATCTGGCTCCCCCTTTTTCAGCGAGATAGAGATGCAAGTCATCCCAAAAGATTGCGAGGAGAGAAGATGCTGGCAAGAGGCTTTCTATGGAGAGTGAATCCAGGAAATACTGTTTTCTTCTCTATTAATAGACTCTTGGTTGTAGAAGGAGCAATGGGTGCAAGATCTT